>NZ_RJAD01000001.1:1227198-1533998 GCF_003999995.1 Microbacterium sulfonylureivorans | reverse complement strand
CCCCGTCATGAGAGTGTGGCGGCATGCGTGGTGTCACCGGTCCGTCGACCCTGCGGCGCACCGCGCGCGGCTTCACCGCATTCCGTCGCATCGCACTCGGCGAGGGCGCCGCACGATGACGACGCAACAGGACTCGCCCGATGAGCTCACCGAGCTCGCAGAGCTCATGAGCGACGAACGCGAGTTCTCCCCTCGCCGCACCCCGAAGATCCGGCGCGCCCGCCGGCGGCGGGGTCTCATGATCACCGCGATCGTGACGGCCGTCGTACTCGCGGTGGTCGGCGGCTACTCGGGCTGGGCGCTGACCGCTCCGATCGCCGCACCCGTCGAGTCGTCGCACGAGCCCGCGATCCCTACCACCACCGCAGCCGCCCTTCCCCTCCCGCAAGCGGATGCCTCGGCGATCAGCGTCTCCGGCGCCGACCCGTACCTCGGTGCGACCGCCGACGAGATCTGGACGTCGAGCGGAACGGACGAGCCCCTCCCCCTCGCCAGCATCACCAAGCTGATCACGGCGCTCGTCATCCTCGACGCGAGACCACTTGCGAACGCCACCGATCCGGGGCCCACGATCACGTTCAGCAAGGCCGATCACGACCTCTACGACAAGTACTACGTCATGGGCGCCACGATCGCCGAGATGCCCACCGGCAGCGCGATGTCGCAGCATGATGCCCTCTCGACGATGCTGATCCCGTCGGCCAGCAACTACGCCGAGGCCGTGTCGACCTGGGCATTCGGATCGCAGTGGGCATTTCTCGGCGCGACGCGCGAGTGGCTCGCCGCCCACGGGCTCACCGGCACCACCATCGTCGAGCCCACGGGCATCAGCCCGCTGAACACGAGCACGGCCCGCGACCTCATCACGATCGGAAAGCTCGCCGCCGCCGAGCCGACGATCGCGAGGATCGTCGCGACGCCGTCGCTGGGTCTGCCGGGTCCGGGTGCCATGTCGAACACCAACGTCCTGCTGGGCAGCGGTGGGATCACGGGGCTCAAGACCGGCAACCTGGGCGCGGGCCGCTACAACCTTCTGTATTCGGCCTCACTCGACGTCGGTGCCGCCGAGCCGCTCGGCGTGATCGGCGTGGTGCTCGGCGCATCCTCCCGCGAGTCCGTGAATCGTGACGTCCTCACGCTGCTGGACGGCGTCCGCGCCGGCTTCCACGAGGTGCCGCTGGCCGAACGGGGTCAGCGGCTCGGCTCGTACACGACCCCCTGGGGCTCGAGCGCGGAGATGGTCGTGAGCGAGAGAGCGTCGATATTCACGTGGTCCGACACCCCCATCACCGTGACGATGAAGACGGCCACGCCGGCTGCTTACGAGGACGGCGAAGTGATCGGGACCGTGACCTGGACGGCCGGCCCGCACACGGCGACCGCCGACATCGAGATCCAGGGGAGCATCGCCGCACCGACAGCGTGGTGGCGGCTCACCCATCCCTCCGAACTCGGGACCCCCTAGCCCTCCTTGTCGCCCTGCGGAAGACCACCGTGCTCTGCGGGATCAGTCGTGCGGCGGTCGCCGCAGCCGCTTCACATCGGTGCGCTGCTTCTTCGCCTTCAGACGCCGCTCCTTGGCCCCACGGCTGGGTACCGTGGGCCGTCGCGAGGGGGAGGGCGGTCTCAGCGCATCCGCCACAACGGCAGCGAGCCGGGCCCGCGCGGCGTCTCTGTTCCTCAGCTGTTCGCGGTGCTCGGATGCCGCGATCGTCAGCACTCCGTCAACGAGGCGACCGCTCAGCCGCTCGAGGAGCCGCTCGCGCTGGATCGGTGAGAGCACGGCCGAGGACGCGGCGTCCCACGCGAGTTCAGCCCGCGAATCGGCGGTGTTCACGCCCTGACCGCCGGGCCCGGACGATCGCGAGAACCGCCACGAGAGCTCGGACTCGGGGATCGTGATTCCCGAGTCGACCCGGAGGCCGGGACGATGGACGGCAGGCATGGATCCATCATCCTCCCCCGTTCCGTGTGCGCTCGCAGGGGGCTGACCACGATGATCGCGGGTCAGCTCTTCCTGAGCTCCTCGGCGAACATCACGATGATGCCGCTCGGACCGCGGACGTACGTGAGCTTGTAGACGTCCTCATAGGTCGCGACACCACGCAGCGGATGGCAGCCGTGCCGCGCGGCGATGGCCAGGGCTTCATCGATGTCGTCGACGGAGAACGCGACTCGGTGCATGCCGATCTCGTTCGGGAGAGTGGGATCCGTCTCGATCGCATCGGGATGGATGTACTCGAAGAGCTCGAGGCGGCCGTTGCCGTCGGGCGTCTGCAGCATTGCGATCTTGGCGTGGTTCCCGTCGAGACCGACGGCGGTGTCGGCCCATTCGCCGCTGACGGTGTCGCGACCGAGGACCGTGAGCCCGAGGTCGGTGAAGAAGGCGATCGTCGCCTCGAGGTCGCGGACGGCGATGGCGACGTTCTCCAGCTTGATGGGCATGGAGGCATGCTACCGAGCCGGTCCGACGATCAGAGTTCGCGGAGGTAGTAGAAGGCGCGGTCTCCGGTTTCGGGATCGGTGCCGGCGAAACCGTGCCGTTCGTAGAAGCGCTGCGCGTCGACATCCTCCTCATCGACGTTGATCTCGATCGCGGAGACGCCGAAGTCGACAGCGTCCTGGAACAGTCGGAGGATGATCGCCGTCCCGAGGCCCCGCCCACGGTGCGCAGGAGCGACGTACAGCTCATCGAGGAGCGCCACAGGCCCGTCGTACCAGACGTTGCTGCGGAGGGTGATGAGCGCGACGCCGACAGCCGGCTCGCCGGTCAGGTAGGCGACCGTGCCGGGGCCGGCCAGCAGCGACTCCAGGCGCGCGGTCAGCACGACCGGGCCGGGAGTCGCCGTGTCGAACTCCGTGTTGAAGTCGTGCAGCAGCCGGGCGACCTCGTGGGCATCGCCCGGACCCGCACGGCGCACAGCGGCTTCCGCGGCAAGCTCGGACATACCGGCGATGGTACCCGCCGGGGAGCGACCCGTCCCAGCCGCTCCGCCGGTACATCCTCGCGTCAGCCGCGAGCCGGCGGGACCGTCTTGCGCATCACCGTCTTGCTCTTGCCGATGTGCCGCTCGAACGTGAATCCCGCCTTCTCGAACATCGCCCTCGTGCCGTTGTGGAGGAACGACGAAGACGTCTTCTTGCCGGGCACGAGCTCGTTGGGGAACGAGACCACCTCGCCTCCGCCGGCACCGGCGATCAGCTCGAGCGCGCCGTCCAGCGCCTCCCGCGCCACTCCCGAACGGCGATGGTCGCGGTCGACGAAGAAGCACGTGATGCGCCACGGCGCCGGCTGGGTCTCCCCCGCGTCGTACTGCTTGCGGTGGTAGATGTTCGGCAGCTCGATCGGACTCCCGTACTCGCACCACGCGATCGCGTCGTCGCCGTCGAAGACGAGTGCGGCGTGCGCGACCCCCTCCGTCACGAGCCGCTGCTTGAACGTCGCCCTGTCGTAGTCGTCCTTGACGGTGTGCTCGGTGTCGCCGTGGAAGTACGAGCAGAAGCATCCGCCCCAGACCCCGTTGTGCTTCTGAGCGAGCGCCAGCCACGCCGGGAAGGTCTCGGGGGTGAGCGGCTTGATGACGTGCGACGTCGTCACGCTCACGCCGGTCGGAGCGTCTTCATCGGTCATCGCGGACTCCTCGCGTCGGTGCTGCCAGTCTGCCGACCCCCTCCGACTCTCGACAGGCCAGCGCGTGCCGGAGCTCCTCGATCGAGTGATGTAGCGTTCCCCAGACATCGCCGCGCCTGAGATGAGGGAACCGGATGAGAGCCGATCACTACGACGCGTTCGCCGTCAGCTACGACGCCGAGAATGCCTCGAGCCTGCTCAACGAGTACTACGAGCGACCCGCGATGATCGCCCTGGCGGGTGACGTGAGGGGCCGGCGCATCCTCGATGCCGGGTGCGGATCCGGGCCGCTGTCGGCGGCGCTGCGCACCCGGGGCGCCGCCCTGACCGCATTCGACGGCAGCCCCGCGATGGTCGAGCTCGCCCGCCGGAGGCTGGGCGACGATGTGCCGGTGTCCGTCGCCGATCTCGCCGAGCCGCTGCCGTTCGAGGACGACGCGTTCGACGACGTCGTCGCATCGCTCGTGCTGCACTATCTGGAAGACTGGGCCGGCCCGCTCGCCGAGCTGCGCAGGGTGCTCAAACCCGGAGGGCGACTCATCCTGTCGGTCAATCACCCGCTCGTTCGGGTCTTCACCCACCCGGACGAGGACTACTTCGCCACGAGGCCGTACTCGGAGGAGTACCGGTTCGCCGGCGAGGAGGCGATGTTGACCTTCTGGCACCGGCCACTCCACGCGATGACGGATGCCTTCACCGCGGCGGGATTCGACATCGCCGTGGTCGACGAGCCGGCTCCGTCGCCGGACACTCCCGCAGAGCTCCTCACGCCGCGCATCCGCCGCGGCGAGACGACGGCGTTCCTGTCGTTCATCTTCTTCGTTCTCGAGGCACCCGGCCCGCGCCGCGGGTAGGCGAGTGGACGCGGCGCGAATCACACACCCGCGGCGGCGACCCTGCCGGTGAGCTCGTGCCGCACCCGCGAGACCGCATCCGCCGAAGCTCCGGCATGCAGGGCGGCAGCGATCGCCGCCCCGAGGATCGGCGCCGCCGCTGGCAGCACGATCCGCGCGCGCGGCGCGACCCGCGCGATACCCGCGACGATGCGGTCGTCGAGCATCGCATGACCCGCCTGCAGGATGCTTCCGCCCAGGACCACCGGGAATGCGACCCGGTCCAGCCCGAGCCGCGCGACGATGGCGCGCACGAAGGCGACGATCTCGTCCGCCTGCCGGTCGACCAGCCCGCGGGCCACCGCGTCACCGGCGGCCGCCGCGGAGAACACGACGGGGGCGAGCGCGAACAGGTCGGCGTCGTCACGCTCCCCGAAGTGCAGCTGCTCGATGAGCTCCGCGACCGATCCGACCCCGAGCGCTTCGCAGATCGCCGGGGTCAGTGCGGTCCGCTCACCACGGCCGTCGACATCGCGGGCGGCGAGCCACAGCGCCTCCGCACCCAGGCCGGAGCCCCCGCCCCAATCGCCGGACAGCGGCCCGAGAGACGGGAACCGCACCGTCGCTCCGTCGGCCCGCACTCCGACGGCGTTGATGCCGCTGCCGCAGACGACCGCTGCGGCATCCGCTTCGTCCGTCCCGGCACGCAGCAGGGCGAACAGGTCGTTGTCGATCACGAGTCCGCGCTGCGCCCACGAGAGGCCCGACACGGCCGCCCGGTACCGCTCGATCTCGACGGGGAGGTCGAGACCCGACAGGTACAGGTCGACCTGCCCGATCGCCTCACCGCCGGCGACGTCGCGAACGATGGCGTCGACGATCTCGACCGAGCGGGCGAGACCCTCGAAGTGCGGACTGCTTCCCGGGCCGCGTCGACGGGCGACGACCTCCCCGTCGAGAGTCAGGGCGACGGCATCCGTCTTCGTCCCTCCACCGTCGACGGCGACGATGAGCTCGGTCACGATGCCCACTCGAGGAGGTCCCGGTTCTCGGCGAGGAGGAGGTCGGTGAGCTTCTGGGCGCGGTCGTGCTGCAGCACGAGGGGGTGCGCGCGCATAGCCCGCACGACGCGGTCGCGGCCTCCGTGCACCGCGGCGTCGAGGGCGAGTCGCTCGTAGCCGGCGACGGCGGCGACCAGGCCCCGGATGTCGTCGTCGAGCGGAGCGACCGGCTCGGCGACGAACGCCCCGTCGGCGAACCGGGCCGGCACTTCGATCACGTGGTCGTCGGGGAGGAACGGCAGCACGCCGTCGTTGCGCAGGTTCACGACCCGCGACGGTCCTCCGGCGCCCTGGATCTGCGCGAGCAGCTCGATGGCGGCCTCGGAGTAGAAGGCTCCGCCGCGGCGCTCCAGCGCCTCGGGCTTCTCGTCGACGGAGGAGTCGGCGTAGAGCCCCAGGAGCTCGTTCTCGATCGCCCGCACCGCCTCTGCGCGCGAAGGCTCTGCCAGCTGCTCGGCGAGCACCTCGTCGTGCGCGTAGAAGTAGCGGAGGTAGTACGACGGCACCGCGCCGAGCTGCGCCAGCAGCGACGGGGCGAGGTGGACGTCATGGGCGAGGTCACCGAGACGATCGATCAGCAGCCCGGGGAGGATGTCGCGCCCCGCGACCGTGACGCTCCGCTCCCACGTGAGGTGATTGAGGCCGACGTGTCCGAGCGACACATCGTCGGGCTGAACGCCGGCGATCGCGGCGAAGCGGCGCTGGAACCCGATCGCGACGTTGCACAGGCCGACGGCGCGGTGCCCGGCCTGCAGCAGCGCGCGCGTGACGATCCCGACCGGGTTCGTGAAGTCGACGATCCACGCTCCCGGAGCGGCGTGAGCGCGCACAACCTCGGCGATGCCCAGCGCCACCGGCACCGTTCGCAGCGCCTTCGCGAGCCCACCCGGCCCCGTCGTCTCCTGTCCGATGCAGTGCACTTCGTGCGGCCAGGTCTCGTCGGCCTGCCGTGCGTCCTGACCTCCGACCCGCAGCTGCAGCAGCACGGCATCGGAGCCCTCGACGCCCTCGCGCACGTCGCTCGTCGTGACGATGCGCGCGGCGTGCCCGGCCCGCGCGAGCATCCGGCGGGCCATGCCCCCGACGAGCTCGAGGCGGTGCGGATCCGGGTCGACGAGCGCGATCTCCTCCAGCGGCAGCACGTCGCGGTAGCGAGCGAATCCGTCGATCAGCTCCGGCGTGTACGTCGAGCCTCCGCCGACGATGGCGAGCTTCATCCGAGTCCTCTCTGGTGGGGGTGGCCCCCGCGTGTTCAGGCGACGATGGCCGCTTCGAGTCGTGCGCGGATATGGGCGACGAGAACCTGCCGGGCGCCGAGCAGGATCGACTCGCTTCCCGTCGTGCTCGCCCGCACCGCGATGTGGGGCCGCGCGCCGTGTACGTCGGAGCGCGGGTACTGCACACCGTCGATCCGGTGCTGGACCAGGGCGGAGAGTCCGTCTCCGCCTGCGACGCCGGTGGGGCCGCCCAGGACGATGGATGCCGGATCCAGCAGCGCGACGATGGGCGCGAGCGCGAGGGCCACGCGGTCGGCGACGGACGTCCATGCCGGTTCGTCGGCGGCGACGCGGTCGAGCGCCTCCCGGAGCGGCCGACCGGGCGAGCCGACGAGCGCCGCGACCGCCGGCCCGCCGAGGAGGTCGGTGAAGTCGGCGGCATCGGGGTCGAGCGCGGCGGCCGAGCGCGGCACCTCGAGGTAGCCGATCTCGCCGGCGCTGCCGGAGGTGCCGCGCTGGATGTCGCCGTCGATGTCGATACCGACGCCGAGACCCTCGCCGATCCAGAAGTAGGCGAAGCTCTCGGCGTCCCTGGTGACCCCGAGGGCGCGCTCGGCGATGGCCGCCAGGTTGACGTCGTTGTCGAGGATGACGGTCATTCCGGTCGCCTCCTCGATGCGGCGGCGCGCGCCGGACTGCGGCCAGCCGGGAAGCGTGTCTGTGAATGAGAGCTCGTCGGACGCGACATCCACCGCCGCCTGCACACCGACGGCGACGACGCTCACCGACGAGCGGGCCACGCCGGCCGCTGAGCAGGCCGCATCGATCGCGGCGCTCACATCGTGCTCGGGCGACCGTTCGACGCCGGCGACCGGCAGCACGACGACCGGGCGGTCGGAGTCGACCGGGTCGGTCAGCACCGCCTCGATCGTGTCGGCCAGGATGCTGATCGCGACGCCGGTCATGACGTCGCGGCGCACGCCGTACACCGTCGCGTTGGGACCGCGTGTGGCGGCGACCTCACCCATCGCCTCGATGAGCCCCACCTTCTCGAGGCGCTGGATCATCGCGCCGGCGGTCGGCTTCGACAGCCCCGACAGCTTGCCGAGCTTCGAGCGGCTCAGCGGCCCGTGCTCGAGCAGCAGCCGGAACGCGGTCCGGTCGTTGTGGGTCCGCATCCACGTGGGCGTGCCCGGGTCGACGGTGGTCATCGTGATGCGCTCCCCTGTTCCGCGCGAAGGCTGTCGCGACGGACCTCGTCGCGCAGCACGCCGAGCCGATCGGGGTCGGCCGCGGCTTCCCGCAGCGACCGCGTGTACTCGTGACGCGCATTCAGGATCACATCATCCGCGCCGCCGCGCTCGACGATGTCGCCGCGCAACATCACCAGGATCTCGTCCGAGAAGTGTCTGGCCGTCGCGAGATCGTGCGTGATGTACAGCACGCCGAGCCCCTCTTCGCGCTGCAGGTCGGCCAGGAGGTTGAGCACGCCGAGCCGGATCGAGACGTCGAGCATCGACACCGGCTCGTCGGCCACGATGAACCGCGCGCCCGGCGCGAGAGCCCGCGCGATCGCCACCCGCTGCCGCTGTCCGCCCGACAGCTCGTGAGGACGCCGGTCGGCGAAAGTCGCCGCGGGGCTCAGGCGCACGCGATCGAGCAGCTGCAGCGCACGCGCACGCACCTCGGCCGCCGACAGCTGCGGGTAGTGGAGCCGGATGGGCCGCTCGATGTGGTGACGGATCGTGTGGAACGGGTTCAGGGAGGCGAACGGGTCCTGGAACACCATCTGGACCTCACGCCGGTACGCGGCGAGCGCAGCACCCCGGGTGGCCGACGGCTTTCCGTCGAGGAGGATCGTGCCGGATGTCGGATGCTCGAGCTTGGCGATCATGCGGGCGATCGTCGACTTGCCCGACCCGCTCTCGCCGACGAGGGCGATCGTGCGCCCCTGCTCGAGGGTGAACGAGACATCCTTCACTGCGTGCAGCTTCGAGACGGCCAGACCCGATCGGAGGCGGAAGTCCTTGACGAGTCCGCGGGCCTCGAGTGTGCCCCGCCGGGTGTCCTCACTCATGCCGCTCCCTCCGCATTGCCCGCGACAGAGCCGCGGATGAACGCGCCTCGATCCCCGGTGAGACTCGGGAAGCTCGCCAGGAGTCGCTTCGTGTAGTCCTCGACCGGACGCCGGTAGATGTCTTCCGCGGTGCCCTGCTCGATGATCCGGCCGTCGCGCATCACGGCGATCCGATCGCTGATCTCGATGAGGAGCGGCAGATCGTGCGTGATGAAGACGACGGCGAAGCCGAGCCGCTCTCGCAGCCGCATGATCTCGCGGATGATCCCGCGCTGCACGACGACGTCGAGCGCGGTCGTGGGCTCGTCCATGATCATGACCTGGGGGTCGAGCGCGAGCGCCATCGCGATCATCACGCGCTGGCGCATCCCGCCAGACAGCTCGTGAGGGAAGCTCGACAGCCGCGACGGGTCGACACCGACGAGCTCGAGCAGCTCGGCGCTGCGCGCCTCGCGCTGAGCCTTCCGCATGGCGCGGCGGTGGGTCTTGAAGACGTCGTGGAGCTGATGGCGGATGCTCATCACGGGGTTGAGCGAATTCATCGACCCCTGGAAGACCATCGACACCTTGTCCCACCGGAATCGCCGGAGACCCTCGCCCGACAGCCCGGCCACGTCGATGTCGTCGCCCGACGCGTCATGGAAGACGACCCCGCCCTGCGTCATCACCGCCGGCGCCTTGAGGAGCCGGTTCATGCCGTACGCCAGAGTCGTCTTGCCGCAGCCGGACTCGCCGGCGAGCCCGAGGATCTCGCCGCGATGGAGTGTGAGCGACACGTTCTTCACGGCTTCGACGGGCGGGTCGACCTCGTACCGGATCGACACGTCCCGCGCGGTCAGCACTGCTTCACCGGTCATGCGAACGCACCTCCGTCGGCGATGCCCTCGCCGCGGCGGGTCGCGCGACGCTGGCGGCGCGCGGCCTGCGGCGCGAGGCGCAGCTTGGGATTCACGACCTCGTCGATCGCGAAGTTGATGAGCGACAGACCGGCGCCGAGCAGCGCGATGACAGCACCCGGCGGGACGAACCACCACCACGCCCCGGTGCCGACCGCCTGGCCGGTCTGGGCATCGTTGAGCATCGTGCCGAGCGTGATCGAGCCGGTGGGACCGAGACCGAGGTACGAGAGCCCGGCCTCTCCGAGCACGGCGAAGATGATGCCGAAGATGAACTGCGCGGCGATGAGCGGCACCAGGTTCGGGAGGATCTCGACGAATATCACCCGCCAGGGCTTCTCGCCGGCGACCCGGGCCGCGGCGACGTACTCGCGCGTGCGGAGCGACTTCGCCTGCGCTCGCAGGACCACGGCGGACCCCGCCCATCCCGTGATGCCGAGGACGATCGCGACGAGGAGCGAGCTGCGCGCGAGCGGTCCGAGCCCCGGGGTGTTCTGCACGTAGGCGGCTATCACCATCACGAGAGGAAGGCCGGGGATGACGAGCATGATGTTCGTGATCACCATGAGGATCTCGTCGAGCACCCCGCCGAAATACCCGGCGAAGATGCCGAACAGGATCGCGAGGATGAGTGCGACGAGCCCTGCGACGATGCCGACGTAGAGCGACTCGCGCGTGCCGTAGACGAGCTGGGCGAAGACGTCGTAGCCGAGCTTCGTGGTGCCGAGCCAGTGCTCCGCGCTCGGCGGTTGCAGCGACGGGTTGTCGGAGTTGCGGGGGTTCTGCGAGATCAGCGGGCCGACGAGACCCAGCAGTGTGATGAACCCGACGATCACGATGCCCCACACGAGCTTGGCCGACCAGCGCGGGAGCAGGTGGCTCACACCCGCGAAGCGCGAGGTGGCCAGGGTCGCGGTCGACATCTCGACAGCGTGGGTCTCGCGCCCGGTCTCACGCACGGCCTCGACAGCGGCCGGAGACCCGAACGGGGTGTCGGCGACGAGCTCTTCGGTCTCGGTGGGCTCAGCCATTGTGTCTCACTCGGGGATCGATCAGACCGTAGAGCAGGTCCATGATGAAGTTCGCGGCCAGCACGGTGAGCGTGATCACGAGGAACACGCCCTGCATGAGGGCGTAATCGAGGCCCTGGACCGCCTGGATCATGAGCTTCCCGATGCCGGGGTAGCTGAAGACCTGCTCCATGACGATCGAGCCGGCGACGACGAACCCGAGCGCGATGCCGAAGCCGGCGAGGCTCGGGATCGCCGCGTTGCGGGCGGCGTAGCGGGTGCGGATCCTGCCCGCGGTGAGGCCCTTCGCCTCTGCCGTGACCACGTAGTCCTCCGACATCGTCGACACCATCATGTTGCGCATGCCGAGAAGCCAGCCCCCGATGGAGGAGAGCACGATGGTCGTCGCGGGGAGGATCGCGTGCTGCACGGCGCTCACGAAGAACGCCCAGCTCCACTCGGGCCCCGCGGGGAACTCGAACACGTCGTAGCCGCCGACGATCGGCAGCAGGCCGAGCTGTACCGAGAAGACGGCGACGAGGACGAGCGCGAGCCAGAAGTACGGGATCGACTGCAGGAGCGTCGTCGCCGGGACGAGATGGTCGAGGGCCGTGCCGCGCTTCCATCCCACCCAGGCTCCGATGAAGAGCCCGAGTCCGAACGAGATGACGGTCGCCGTCCCGACGAGGATCACCGTCCACGGCAGGGCGCTGGCGATCAGGTCGCCCACTGGGGCCGGGTACCGCGTCGACGAGACCCCGAGGTCTCCGTTCAGCAGCCGGCCCCAGTAGGCGAGGTACTGGTCCCACAGCGACATGCCCTTCTCGGCGCCGAGGATCGAGGTGATCGTCTGCACGGTCTCCTCCGAGAGCGGCCGTCCGCCGTTGGCGCGCCGCAGCTTGCCGAGCATGATGGCCGCCGGATCCCCGGGGAGCATTCGCGGGAGGAAGAAGTTGAGCGAGATGGCCGCCCACAGCGTCACGATGTAGAAGGCGACGCGCCGTACGTAGAAGTTCATCCCGCCTCCTCTCGCGGCCGATCCGGGCATGTCGTCACGGTGCGCTCCTACTCGACCGGCTCGAGGTTCGCCAGCACGACCGCCGACGCCACCGACAAGTAGGGCAGCGGGTTCGCGTACAGGTCGGACTCGCTCGGCCAGCCCGAGAACTTCGTCACGTTGAAGAAGGCCTGCGAGGCGTTGAGAACCACGGGGATGTACGGCAGGTCGCTCGCGATGTGCTCCTGGATGGTCGCGTAGGCGGCCTTCTTGGTCGCCTCGTCCTGCGTCCCGGCGGCGGCCGCGATCGCGGCATCCACCTCGGCGTTGCTGTAGCGCGAGTAGTTCTGACCCGCGATCGGGCTCTCGCCGACCTTGGCCGTCGACTTCCCGAAGAAGTACTGGTCGTAGTTCGAGTACGGGTCGGGCACGAGCGACTGGGTCAGCCCGTACAGCGCCATCTGGAAGTCGCCGTTGCCGATGGGGGTCCAGTACTCGGCATCCGAGACGGTCCGGGCATTGATCCGGATGCCGGCATCCGCAGCCGACTCGCTGATGAGCTTGGCGGTGTCGTTGTAGTCCGTCCAGCCGTCGGGCGAGAACAGATCGAGTTCGATGGTCGTGCCGTCCTTGCCGTAGAAGCCCTCGGCGTCCTGCGTGTAGCCGGCCTCCTCGAGGATCGCCTGCGCCGCCGTGACGTCCGGCGACTGCGGGCTCTCACCGTTCGCCGGGTCGCCGAGCCACTGCTCGTCACGAGGCAGCAGCACGAACGCGGGGTTGCTCTCGGCCGGAAGCCCGGCGAATGCCTTCTCGGCGATGGAGGCGCGGTCGATGACGAGGTTGATGGCCTGACGGACGGCAGGATCCGTCTGCGGTCCCGTGCAGCCGAGATCGGCGTTGGAGCACGTGATGATCGTGGTCGGGTCCTGCTGGTTGTTCATCGTGACGATGTCGCCGCTGGCCGTGACCGAGTCGGGGTTCGCGATGAACTGGCCGACCCAGTCGATCTTGCCGGTGGTCAGCAGGTCCTGGGCGGACTGGTTCGAGTCGAGGCCGACGTACTGCACCTCCTTGACCGCCACCTCGCCGTCGCGGAACTCGGGATTCGCCTCGACCGTGTACGCGGCATCCGAGAAGTCCTTGACCATGTACGGTCCCGAGCCGACCGGCTCGGTGTTGGTCTCGGCGACGTAGTCGTCGATGGACTCCCAGATGTGCTGCGGGATGATCCAGGTCGAGCCGAGCGTGAGCGACGCGGAGGTGAACTGCGGCTCGGTGTACGAGAGCACGACGGTGGTCTCGTCGGATGCCTCGGCCGACACGAGCTTGTCGCTCTTGTTCGAGCCGTACCCGAAGGTGAACACGACGTCGTCGGCGGTGAGCGCCTCGCCGTCGTTCCACTTCAGGTCGGGCTTGATCTTCACCGTGAGGACGGTGCCGTCCTCGTTGAACTCGTAGCTGTCGCCGATCATGCCGACCGGGGCGTCGCTCGAGAGCTGGTTGAAGAAGAACAGCGGCTCGTAGATCGCGCCGAACGTGGCGTGGACGGCGGTGTCCACGGCGAACGGGTTGAAGTTGTGGTTGATGGGCGTGGCACTGCCGGCCCAGACCCGCAGCACGGCATCGCCGCCCGACGACGCCTGCGACGACGGGGAGCAGCCCGCAAGGGCGAGGGACAGTGCGACGGCGCCGGCCGCGATCACGGCCGTTGCCTTGCGCATTTCACGTCTCATGTTTCCGGCGTTCCTTTCGACTCTTTGGTTCGGGGGGAGGTGCGCCGGACGGGAACATGCTCCGGTGCATCGCGGAACACGTTATAGGAAAGACACTTACCAATAACAGTCTTTATTGTTACGGTCTGATGAAGGTGAGGCAGGCGCGCGAACGCAGACGCCGCAGGCCGAGAGGGCGTGCGGCGTCTGGCGGAGCTGAGCTACCGCGTGAGGTCTTCGAAGCGGGCGAGCGGCACGATGCCGTCGGCGGCTGCGCGAAGCGCCGGATCTTCGGCGATCAGGGCGTCTGCCTGCAGCGACGCCACGGCGAGGTACTCCGCCGGCGCCGTGTCGTCGAGCCCGAGCTGGAGCGCGAGCTTCCATGCCACCGAGCGGGACACGCGATCGCCGAGCAGTCGGATCCTGACGCTCGCCAGCTTCTCGAGCTGCGCGCGGGCGCTCTTCTCGTCGAGCTCACCCTGCCGGACATCCCGGTAGAGGAGCGCCAGGGCGTCCGACCGGAGCGCCGCCGGGCCGACCAGTCGGTGGTGCTCGGCGATCTCGAGATCTTCGCGGATGATCCGGAGGGCCGTGGCCGCGTCGATGCTGAACCTCGTCATCGGCTCATCGTGACAGAGGGGGCGGACACCCCGGACCCGGACGACGTCCCCGGGGTGTCGCACTGTCGGCGGCGCGTCCTAGGCTCTCGTCGTGGCCGACCTGGATGACCTGCGCCGCACCGCCGGCGGACTGCCCGGCAGTGAGGAGCGAGCGACGACGGGCGGCGCCGCGTGGTTCGTGCGCGGCAAGCTGTACGCGTGGGAGTGCCATCCGTGGCCGAGCATCCCGGACGACATCCGCGCGATCATCGCGCGGGAGCTCGTCGTCGGCGTCAAGGTCGCCGACCGCGTCGACGCGCTCGCTCTGGTCGAGATGGCGCCCGACGTGTTCCTGCGCACCACGACCCCGTGGAGCGAGCCGAAGGTCGCGTTCCGCATGTCCGGCATCGACGACGACCACCTCGCCGAGCTCGTGACCGAGGCGTGGCGCGTGCAGGCTCCGAAGTACCTGCGTCGCGAGCTCGACGACGGGTCGTGAACGACGGATGCCGCGACCCCCTCGCTCCGAAGAGGCGGGGTCGCGGCATCCGGCGCACTGAGTCCGCTCTTAGCGCTTGCCGACGATCTGTCGGCTGACGAGGTCGCGCATGATCTCGTTCGTGCCGCCGTAGATGCGGTGCACACGGGCGTCCAGGTAGGCGCGGGCGATCGGGTACTCGGTGATGTAGCCGTAGCCGCCGTGCAGCTGCACCCCGACGTCGAGCAGCTCCGCCTCGCGGTCGGTCGTCCAGAACTTGACCTTCGCCGCCTCTTCAGGCGTGAGCTTCTCGTCCTTGTAGAGCTGCATGGCGCGGTCGACGTAGGTCCACATGACGTCGACCGTCGTGGCCATGTCGGCGAGCTTGAACCGGGTGTTCTGGAAGTCGGCGATGCGCTCGCCGAACGCCTCACGGCTGAGTGTGTAGTCACGCGTCCAGACGTAGGCCGCCTCGCCGGCCGCGGCCGCGGCGACACCGATCGACAGGCGCTCGAGGGGCAGGTTCATCATGAGCTGGATGAAGCCGAGGCCCTCCTTGCCGCCGATGAGGTTCTCTTCGGGGACGAAGACGTCGACGAACGACAGCTCGGCCGTGTCCCAGCCGTGGAAGCCCATCTTCTCGAGCTTCTTGCTGTGGTCGAAGCCTTCCATGCCGTCCTCGAGGATGAGGAGGCTGAAGGCGTCGGGACGGTTGCCCTCGCCCGTCTTGACGAAGGTCACGACGATGTCGGCCGTCTTGCCGCTGGAGATGAACGTCTTGGCGCCGTTGACGATGTAGCCGCCGTCGACCTTCTTCGCCGTGGTCTTGATGCCGCGGAGGTCGGAGCCGGCGCCCGGCTCGGTCATCGCGAGGGCGCCGAGGATCTCGCCGGTCGCCATGCCGGGGAGCCACTTCTCCTTCTGCGCCTGCGTGCCCATGTGCACGATGTAGGGCACGGCGAGGTCGTCCTGGATGCCGAACGCACCCGCGAGCGAGCCGTGGCCGGCGCCGATCGTCTCCTCGAGCACGATCGCGCGGAAGCGATAGTCCTGCAGCATGCCGGCGCCGCCGAACTCCTCGGGGACCGACAGTCCGATGAGGCCCGACTCCCCCGCCGCGAGCATGGTGGCGCGATCGATCTCGCCGTCCGCATCCCACTGCCTGCGCTTCTCTTCGGTCGCGTACCGCTTGATGAACTCCTTGACGACGTCGCGGAACGCCTCGTGGTCCTCGTCGTAGATGTCGCGCTCCATGTGCGCCTTCCTCTCGTCTTCGAGCGTTTCGCCGGCGGCAGGTCGCGTGCGACGTCACCGGATGGCCCGACTCGATCATACCGGGTGCAACATTTTCAGACCGGCTGGTATGTGAGATCCGATCCTAAGTATCGTGAAACTGCGTCCCGCGCTTTGTGGGATGCCTCAATCCGGCCGTCGCGGGCCGTCGCAGCCGGGTCGGATCGCGCGTCAGCCGACGTAGCCGGGCGCCGCTTCGAGCCCGAAGAAGTCCTCGAGCGAGGTCCACCCGCCGTCGTGATAGGCCCGTGCGAGCTCGGGTCCGATGTACCGCAGGTGCCACGGCTCGGGCGAATACCCGGTGACATCGGTCGCCCCCTCCACGTACCGGACGATCCAGCCGTGCTCCCAGGCGTGCGCGGCGACCCACTCGCCCTGCGGCGTCGCGGCGAGGTCGTCGAGGGTCCCGCAGCCGCCGGCGCAGGCGACCACATCGCCCGCCAGGCCAGACTGATGCTCGCTGAAGCCGGGCCGGGCGCTGACGAGGTCGGCCTCCTCGACCCCCTTCGCGTCGACCTGCCGCCCGTACGAGCCCTCCTGCGTCTGGTACGAGCGGAATCCGCTCTCGAGCGCCACCTCGCCGACGCCGGCCTCGCGCGCACCGGTGACGAGCGAGGTGAGCGCGGATGCCGCATCCGACCGCAGCGACCCGCCCTCGACGCTGCGCACACCGTCGGGCATGACCAGGTCCGAGGGCCGGTAGTCGACCGGCGTGTAGGGACGTGCCTTGTTGACGACGGTCCACACGCGCGTCGGATCGGAGAGGTCGACGCAGGGCGCGTGCCCCTCGGCCACGGCGATGCGGAACGCCTCGGCGCCGCCCGCCGCCGCGATCGCGGCGGCGTCGTCGTGCGCCTCGAGAGCGGTCATGACCTCGTGTTCATCGCAGATGTCGATCGACACCGCCGTCTGCTCCACGACCGGCACGGGGAGCGCAGCCACAGGCTGAGGTCCGGCGTCCATGCGGGTCGCGGAGTCGTCGCCGGCGGCATCGGGCGCTCCCGAGACCATCGCCGTCATCGCCGCCGCCGACCCGAGGAGGAGCATCCCGCCGACGGCGATCAGCGCGACGACGCCGGTGCGGGCGAGGCGACGCGGGCGCGCATGTCGAGGCGCCGGGCCGTCAGTCTCCTGGGCCGAGAGCAGCAGCTCGGCCCGCGCCGCTCGGCGTGCACTGTGACCGCGGTCGGGCCGCTGCCGGGTGCGACCCGGACGGGGGCGGGGCTGCTCCGACGCGGACGCCGGAGGAGCCTGCCGTGCCGCGCTGGCGGCGACCGCCGCTCGAAACTCGGCGGGGAGGTGGAAGGGACTCGCGGCCGCGAGGGGCATCGCGAGCTCGAGCGCGGTCGGGTCGTCGGGCGGCACGAACGATGCGCCGTCGTCGGCGCCCGCCTCGCGGGCGCGACGATCAGCCTCCTCGCGCAGCGCGCGGGCTGCGCGACGAGACATCGGGGGGTTTGACGATCCGGGCGCCGTCACGGTTCCATTCTCACCTGCGCGGCACCCAGGCGGCGAGAAGCCGCGGCATCCTCGCCGCGTGTTCGATGCGGATGTGTCGAATCTTGACAGAGACTCGAACATCTGTTCCCATTGATGCATGCGATGGCAGGGTCAGGAGCTGGGCGTGGCGGATGCCTCCGCCCTGCCCGGCCTTGAGCACCTCAACGGCCTCGTGCAGTCCGTCACCACTCCCGAGTTCGCCGGAGTCACCTTCCACGAGGTGCTCTGCAAGACCGCGCTGAACCACGTGCCGGGAGCGTCGGCGATGCCGTTCGACTGGACGGTGAACCCCTACCGCGGATGCAGTCATGCCTGCGTCTATTGCCTGCACCCCGACACGATGATCTTGATGGCGGACGGTCGGAGCAGGAAGCTCCGCGAGGTCTCCGTCGGCGATGTCGTCGTCGGCACGACGCGAGAAGGCGCCCACCGGCGCTACTCGCCTGCGACCGTCTCGGCGAAGTGGTCCACTCGCAAGCGTGCCCATCGGGTCACGCTGGCCGACGGCACACAACTCGTGGCGAGCGGCGACCACCGCTTCCTCACCGAGCGAGGGTGGAAGTACGTCAGACCTGCCCCGTCGGGCAGTCCCCAGCGCCCGTTCCTGACGACGAACAACAAGCTGCTCGGATTCGGCATGGGCGGCGCGGTTGTCGAACGTGTGGAGACAGACGACTTTCGCCGGGGTTATCTGTGCGGGATGATCCGCGGCGACGGGATGATGCTGAAGCGCGAGTACCGGCGTACCGGCAGCGAGCACACCTATGTCGCGCACCGCTTCCGGTTGGCTCTCGCCGACAACGAGGCCCTCGATCGCTCGCGCAGGTATCTCGCGCTTGCCGGTGTGGAGACGACGACGCGGAGCTTCGCTCCCGCGACGCCGACCCGACGCGCCATGGAGGCGATCTTCACCTCGCGCGCCGCCGACTTCGCCACGGTCGGCTCGGTCGTCGCGTGGCCCGACGTCGCCTCGGATGAATGGCTACGGGGATTCCTCAGCGGGATCTTCGACGCTGAGGGAAGCTGCAGTCGGGGGATCCTCCGCATCTCCGACAAGGATCCCCGAATCCTCGCCATGATCGATGCCGCGCTGCGCACCCATTCCTTCGACTTCGTCGCCGAACCGGCGCGGGCGAACGGAGTGGTCGCCATCCGGCTGCGCGGTGGTCTGGGCGCACGTCGCCGGTTCTTCGAGCTGACGCAACCGTCGATCACGCGAAAGCTCGGTCTGCTGGGTGCTGCGGTGAAGTCCGATGCCCCGCTGAGGGTCGTCTCGATCGAAGACCTCGAGGAGCCCATCGATCTGATCGATATCACCACTTCCACCGGTGACTTCATCGCGAACGGCGTGGTCAGCCACAACTGCTTCGCCCGCGGAACGCACGAGTATCTCGAGCTCGACGCCGGACGGGACTTCGACACCCAGGTCGTCGTGAAGATCAACGTCGCCGAAGTGCTCGAGAAGGAGCTCCGGCGCGGCTCGTGGGCCCACGAGCCGGTCATGCTCGGCACCAACACCGATCCGTACCAGCGGGCCGAGGGCCGCTACAAGCTCATGCCGGGGATCGTCGGGGCGCTGACGGAGTCGGGCACGCCGTTCTCGATCCTCACGAAGGGCACGCTGCTGCGCCGCGACCTGCCGCTGCTCCGCGACGCGGCCCAGTCCGTGCGGGTGTCGATCGCGATGTCGATCGCCGTGTTCGACGACGCGCTGCAGCACCTGATCGAGCCCGGCACGCCCACGGCGGCCGCGCGGCTCGACACCGTCCGCGCCGCAACGGAGGCCGGGTTCCGCGTCACCGTTTTCCTCATGCCGATCCTCCCGCACCTCACCGACTCGATCGCGGCGATCGACGATGCCCTCACCCGCATCAAGGCGGCAGGCGCGACCCGGGTCGTGTACGGCGCGCTCCACCTGCGTCCCGGCGCGAAGCAGTGGTTCATGGAGTGGCTCGGGCAGCAGCATCCCGAGCTCGTCTCGTCGTATCTCGGTCTGTACCCGGGCGCTTCGACCACCGCACCGAAGGCCTACCGGGCCTGGCTGGCCAAGCGCGTGCGACCGCTTCTGCGCGTGCACGGCCTCGACGGGCACGCCGAAGACGACCACCCGCGCGGCACACCGGTGGCCGGACTCGCCGCGCGGGCCGACGCGCGCGCCGTAGGGATCGTCACGACGTCGCGTGGTCGCGCCGCGACCGCTATGGCGAGCGAACCCCGGCTGTTCTGACGGCGGAAGTCGACGCGTGCGGAGCGACCGGCCACGAACGTCAGGCCGCGGACTCCGAGAGTGCTGTCGACACGGCCGACGCGGGGGCGACCGACTCGCCGACGAACTCCAGCACCGCGTCGAGGACGACGTCGGCCTCGAGCACGCGATTGTGGCCGTACCCGCGCGTGGTGACGAGGCGGGCACCCGGGTTCGCACCGGCGACGCGGGCGAGCTCGCCGAAGGGCACCACGCGATCCGCCTCGTCGTGAACGGCGAGCAGCGAGACCCCGGACGGGAGCGGCCGCGCCACGGGCGAGAGCCTCGCGAACGGGTCGGACTCTCCAGGGAAGTAGCGCTCGGCGAAACGCGTGCGAAGTGCCGCCGCCGTCGAGTCGCCGTAGCGGAGCATGCCCTGGAACTGCGCCAAGAGCAGGTCGGCGTCCGCCGGCGCCGCGATCGTGACGACCCGCTCCGCCGCAAGTCCGCCTGCTCCGGCGACCAGGCCCGCAAGACCGCCGAAGGAGTGACCGACCACCGCGCGCAACCGGCCATGGCGACACTGGACCTCGGCAAGCACGTCGGTCCAGTCGATCAGGTAGGTGCTCCGGCCACCGGAATCGCCGTGGGCGGGCGCGTCGAAGGCGACGACCCGATAGCCCTCTGCCACGAGCTCGCGCACGAGCACCGCGAACTGACTCGCCCGCCCGTTCCAGCCGTGGACGAGCACGACGACCTCGTCGCCGTGCCCCCAGTCGTAGACGACGACGTCGGCGCCCGCGCGGGCCAGCCCCGGGATGCGGACCGTGGAGCGGGAGGCGCTCCACATCGTCGGCAGCTCGGCGACGCCGACCGGTCGAGGCCTGGCGACATGGCCGAACATCGGCAGCGCCACGGCGGCCCCCCACCGCGGCGAGATCGATCCGGCCACGCGGACAGCGGCTCCCGCCGCGGAGAGTGAGAGGCTCACAGCTGCTCCGATCACCGAAGGAACGAGAAATACGAACGATCGTACGTATGAATACGAACGATCGTACGATAATCTGGAGTCATGGCGCAAGAGCAGCTCGACGGCCGCCGCGCACGGGGCGACGAGTCTCGTCGCGTGATCCTCGCCCATGCGATCGACACCGCGTCGGTCGACGGCCTCGAGGGACTCACGATCGGTCGCCTGGCGGATGCCGCGGGGCACAGCAAGAGCGGCGTCGCGACCCTCTTCGGCTCGAAGCAGCAGTTGCAGCTCGCGACGGTCGCCGCCGCCCGCGAGGTCTTCATCGAGCGGGTGATCGTCCCCGCACGAGAGCGATCCGAACGAGGGCTGGCGCGGGTGTGCGCCCTGATCTCGTCCTGGCTGGACTACTCCGACGAACGCGTGTTCCGCGGCGGATGCTTCTTCGCTGCGACCTCGGTCGAGTACGACGCCCGGCCGGGCCCGATCCGCGATGCCGTCGTCGCGGCGTCGAGCGACTGGGAGGACTACCTCGCACTCTCGATCGAACGCGCGATGGCCGCCGGCGAGCTCCCGGGACTCGATGACGCCCGCCAGCTGACGTTCGAGATCGTCTCGTTCCTCGAGGCCGCCAACACCCGCTCGCTCCTCTACGCGAGCGTCGAGCCCTACGACCGCGCCGCGACCGCTCTGAGGTCACGACTGCTCGGCCTCGGCGCCGATCCCGCACTGGTGGCCAGGGTGACTCGGATCCCGGCCACGGCCTGACAGACCCCGGTCGCACCGCCGAGCCGCTCGTGCGGCTCGTCTGGCGACACCATACGACGGAGGGCCCGGTCCGCCAGGACCGGGCACTCCGTTCCGACGGCTACGCGTCGACGTTGGACAGCTGACGTCCGGAGATCTCCTCGATCAGGTCGTCGCCGGGACGGACCTCCTCGAAGGGCGCGTCGATCTCGGCGCGGTCGAGCATCTCGGTCATGCGGCGGCGGCGCTGACGCGTGATGAGCGTGACGACGGTGCCCGAGCGACCGGCGCGGCCGGTGCGGCCGGAGCGGTGCAGGTACGTCTTGTACTCGTCGGGCGCGTCGGCCTGGACCACGAGATCGATGTCGTCGACGTGGATGCCGCGTGCCGCGACATCCGTCGCGACCAGCACCTGGACGCGACCGGACGTGAGCTTCTCCAGGTTGCGCGTGCGCTTCGCCTGGTTGAGGTCGCCGTGAAGGGCGAGCGCGTGGATGCCCGCGTCGTCGAACTGCTCGGCGAGCATCTCGGCGTACGCACGCGTGCGGGCGAACACCAGGGTCTTGCCCTCGCGTGCGACGAGCGAATCGAGGATCTCGGCCTTGTCTCGGTGCTCGATCACGAGCACGCGGTGCTCGATCGTGCCCGAATCCTGGTCTTCACCGGCGACCTCGTACACGGCGGGCTCGACGAGGAACTCGTCGACGAGCGCGGCGACCTCACGGTCGAGCGTCGCCGAGAAGAGCAGCTTCTGGGACCCGTCGGCGGTGAGGCGGAGGATCCGCTGCACGGGCTCGAGGAACCCGAGCTCGCACATGTGATCGGCCTCGTCGAGAACGGCGATGCGGATCTCGGACAGGTCGAGCTTGCCCTGCTTGACGAGGTCCTCGATGCGGCCCGGGGTGCCGATGATGATGTCGACGCCCTTGCGGAGAGCGCCGACCTGGCGTCCCTGGGGCACGCCGCCGTAGATCTGCGTGGTGAAGAGGCCGACGCTGCGCGCGATCGGCTGGATGGTGCGGTCGATCTGCAGCGCGAGCTCACGCGTCGGCGCGAGGATGAGCGCCTTCGGCGCGCGGGCGAACTCGCGGCGCTGGCCGCGCTGCGAGCGCAGGACGCTCTCGACGAGCGGGGCGCCGAACGCGATGGTCTTGCCCGAGCCGGTGCGACCGCGGGCGAGGACGTCCTTGCCTTCCAGGATCGACGGGATGGTCGCGGCCTGGATCGGGAACGGGCTCGCCGCACCGAGGTCGGCGAGGACACCCACGATGTTCTCACCGAGGCCGAGGTCGCCGAATGTCACATCCGCGACCTCGCCGGCCTGGACGGCCTCCGCCTGCAGGCGCTCGTGGACGACGTCGACGTGCGCCTCGTGGGCCGCAGTCCGCGCAGGGGCGTTCCAGTCGGAGCGCGTCGCACCGTCGTTGCGGCGGGGCCGGTCGTCGCGCTTCGGACGGTCGTCGTAGGAGCGCTTCGGACGATCGTCGTACGAGCGGGCCGGACGGTCGTCGCGCTTGGGGCGGTCGTCGTAGGAGCGCTTCGGACGGTCGTCGTACGAGCGGGCCGGACGGTCGTCGTACGAGCGGGCCAGACGGTCGTCGCGCTTGGGGCGGTCGTCGTACGAGCGGGCCGGACGGTCGTCGCGCTTGGGTCGGTCGTCGTACGAGCGCTTCGGACGATCGTCGTACGAGCGGGCCGGGCGGTCGTCACGGCGGTACGACGGACGCGCGTCTCCGAAGGAACGGCGGTCGTCGCGGTCGACGCGGTCGAGGTGCGACGGGCGCGCGGGACGGTCGCCGTACGAACGCTGGGGGCGATCGTCGAACGACCGAGCCGGACGGTCGTCACGCTGCGGGCGATCACCATACGAACGCTTCGGACGATCGTCGAACGACCGAGCCGGACGATCGTCACGCTGCGGGCGATCACCATACGAACGCTTCGGACGATCGTCGAACGACCGAGCCGGACGATCGTCACGCTGCGGGCGATCACCATACGAACGCTTCGGACGATCGTCGAACGACCGAGCCGGACGATCGTCACGCTGCGGGCGATCACCATACGAACGCTTCGGACGATCGTCGAACGACCGAGCCGGACGATCGTCACGCTGCGGGCGATCACCATACGAACGCTTCGGACGATCGTCGAACGACCGAGCCGGACGATCGTCACGCTGCGGGCGATCACCATACGAACGCTTCGGACGATCGTCGAACGACCGAGCCGGACGATCGTCACGGCGAGCCCGGTCGTCGCGACCCCCGTGCGCATGGGTGCGGATGCCGCGCGACTCGTCGCGACCGGCGCGCTCCTGCGCGGTCCAGCGACGCTTGGGGGCAGCATCCGTCGCCTCTTCGGCACGGTAGCCGCGGTGACCCGCGCTCTTGCTGCCCGGCTTGCCCGCAGAGGCCTCACCCGGACGGCGCTTGCGGTCCTGGAAGCTCGTCTTCGCGGCGTAGCGCGGCTCGAAGTTCTTGGCGGGGCGGCCGCCGGCCGCCTTCTTGTTCTTGGGCATGGTCGTGTCCTTCTGGGTTGTTCTGTGAGAACAGCACTCCGAGGGATCGCACGCGTGCGAGGCCGCCGTGGCGGCGTGGAGTAGCCCGGACTATCGTCGGCCGGGGGCCATTCAACTGATGGTCGTCGAGACGGAATCGTCTCCACCATCGGCCCCTTGGACTCACAAACCCATCCGCGCGCAGCGCAGTGTCCAGAGCCGACCGCTCCAGGCTAGCGGACGCTCCTGAGAACTCGCCCGCCCCTGAAAACCTCGCACCCTGTAGGTTCTCATCAGGAGAGCGTTATCATAGTGCCCAGCGGCCCTGTCCGCTGATCTGGGGATCCCGTCCGAGCAGCGCGCGACGATCTCCGAGGCGTACGGCTTGGGGGGTCGGCGTGGTCGGAGTATCGACGCACACACAGAACGTGAGCCCGTTGACCCTCCTCGCCCTTCCCGAACGCTCGGGCGTCACCCAGCACCCACGGCCGGTCGCCCGACCGGTCCCGCGGCATTCCGCCCATCACTTCAGCCATGGCGCCATGGCGGCTCTCGCCGTCGGCGTGGCGATCGCCGTCGTCACCACGCGCGATCCGCAGTGGTGGCAGCTGCACTTCTCGCAGCTCGGCACCTTCGACGACTTCTCCGCCCACGTCTTCAACTCGACCGCGATCGTCGCGGGATTCCTCCTGGCGACGTACGGGGTCGTCGTCGTCACCGTCCTGCCCTCCGCGACCGGCCGCCGCACCGCGCGCGCGTTCCGCGTGTCGGTGATCTCCGCCGGACTCCACCTCACCGTCGTCGGCCTCATCCCGATCCCGGTGAGCGTCGAACTCCACGACCTCGCCGCGGCCGGGCTCGGTCTGTCCCTCCTCGCGCTCGTGGCGACGAGTCTGGGCATCCCCGGGTTCCGCCGTCGCTTCCGCGCGTCCTCGATCGCGTGCGTCGTGCTGCTCGCCGCCGGCATGGTCCTGCTGACCGTCGGCGTCATCACGCTCGCCTGCTTCGAGTTCTTCGGCTTCGCGTCGGTCGGTGCATGGCTGACGGTGCTTCCGCGCGCTCTGGCGGCGTGCCCGCACCCCGCCCCCGCCCCCGCCGCCGCCGAGCCGCAGGCGACGCCTGAGCCCCATGATCGTGTGGAATGGATGACATGGCAGAACCCGTGGCCCACCCCATCACCGTCGCGATCGAACGACGGATCGACCCGTCCCGCACTGTCGAGGCCACGAGTTGGATGCAGGCGGGCACCGACCTCGCGACCGGCTTCGCAGGCTTCCTCGGCTCGGGCTGGGTCCGCGCCGGGGAGGGGAGCGACCTCTGGTACATGCTCTACCGCTTCCGCGACATCCCGACCCTCGAGGCGTGGGAGCAGTCCCCTCAGCGCTCGTGGTGGCTCGACTCGGGCCGCGCGTTCGCTGACGAAGTCCGCGTCGAACGCCGCACCGGCATCGAGGGATGGTTCGACGCTCCCTTCGCGACACACATCGAGACTCGCGATTCCGGCGGGCAAGCGGATGCTTCGGCCCCGACCGGCCCGATCCAGCAGCCGATCCCCGCTGCGCCGCCGCGCTGGAAGCAGGCCGTCGCCATCTGGCTCGGATTCTTCCCGACGAACCTGCTCGCGTCGTGGCTGCTCGGCTTCGTCCCCGGTTTCGCCGACTGGCCGCTCGTCGTCAGAGTGCTCTTCGCCACGGTGCTGCTGACGCCGATCATGACGTACCTCGTGCTGCCATGGGTGACGCGGATGCTGCGCCCCTGGCTGCACCGCGCCCGCTGAACCTGCGCCGTGGCGCGCCGCGGGGACGCGGCATCCGTCGGTCCTACACTGGCGCCATGACCTCGCCCCGCACGGCGGCTCTCCCCGACGGAGCCGCGCCAGCCCCCACCCGCCGCACGGAGTCGGAGGCCGTCTACCTCTCGCTCGGCGCGGGGGTTCTCGGCGCGGTGTAC
The DNA here is from genome assembly GCF_003999995.1 of Microbacterium sulfonylureivorans. Taxonomy (NCBI): domain Bacteria; kingdom Bacillati; phylum Actinomycetota; class Actinomycetes; order Micrococcales; family Microbacteriaceae; genus Microbacterium; species Microbacterium sulfonylureivorans. The sequence goes on along the minus strand of NZ_RJAD01000001.1, from coordinate 1,508,342 downwards.
GGCTTCGTCCTGTCGCTGCTCGCAACGAACCTGATGCTCGCCGACGACGACCCTTTCGCGCTGTGGGCGGCGATCGGCGCGGCCGTGGTGGCGATCCCGGCATCTATCGCCGGGTACTGGCGCGCCCGGGGGCGACCGGGCCAGGAGTGGCGCCGCTCGCTCCCCTCGTGGAAGTTCATCGTCAACACGGTCTCGGTCGTGATCGTCCACACCGTGCTCGCGTTCCTCGCGACCTACGCCCTCTTCCGGGTGCTCGCCCTCGGCTTCATCGGGCTCCCCGTCATCACGTTCTGGGCGGTCGTTCTCATGGCCGTCACACTCGGCATGACGACCTACATCGTGTACCTCTCGGTGTCGAGCATGACGACGCAGCGCATGTCGTCGCTGCTCATGGCGTTCATCGTCATCGGCACGCTCACGGCGATGGTGACGACACCCGACCCCGAGTGGTGGACGATCCACTTCAGCCACCTCGGCTCGTTCGACGCGCTGTCGAGCTGGGTCTTCAACGGCACGCTCATCGCCGGCGGCCTGCTCGTCACGACCTTCGCCGTCTACATCGCCAACGACATGGAGGCGCTCACCAAGGCGGGCGTCCTCACGAATCCGCGCGGTGAGACGGTGGTCCCGGCGCTGTTCGTCGTGATGGGGATCATGCTGGCGTGCGTCGGAATCTTCCCCGTCGACGTGAACCTGGCGCTCCACAACATCTCGGCCTCGGGCATGGCGGCGATGTTCCTCGTGCTGCTGATCGGCGGACCGGCGCTGCTTCGGGGGATGCCCCGCACCTACTTCGTCTCGTCGTGGGCCTTCCTCGGCGCCCTGATCGCATCGATCATCCTGTTCATCCCGGCGGTCGGGTACTTCTCGCTCACCGCTTTCGAGATCATCGTGTTCGCGCTGATCTTCGGATGGATCTCCGTGTTCATCCGCTTCCTCGGCGCCGCCGGCCGGACGGACTGACCGGCGCCGCTCCAACGCCAAGACCCCCCGACGCCGGCGTGAGCCGGCCGGGGGGTCTTGCGTCGGGGATGGGAGTCATCCCGCGAAGGGTCAGTCGCGCCCGCGGTCGCCCTCTTGGTTGTGGTCGGAGTGGTCTTCCGAGTCATCCTCGCCGGAGTGGTCGTGGTCGGAGTGGTCGTGGTCGTGGTCGGAGTGATCCTCCGTCGCATCGACGTCCTCCGCAGCCTCGCCGGTGTCGGAGTTCTCGTCGGCATCGCCTCCGTCGTCGACCGTGGCGTCATCGGAATCGGTGTCCGTGTCCGCGCTGCCGTCGTCGTCGGCGGGCTCCGCCTCCTCCGCGTCGACGCCCGGGTCGTGCTCGGCCGTCGGGTCGTCGGCGTGTTCAGCGGCCGGATGGTCGGTGTGGTCGACGGTCACGGCGTCGGTCGCGAGTTCGCCGCTCGCACCCGCCTCGTGCGACGAGTCCTCGCCCTCGGCCTCGGATGCATCCGCGACGTCGGACTCGCTCGCGACCTCGTCGCTCGCCGTGACGGCCACGTCGGCGTCCTCGGACGCCCGTGCTTCGCCGTCGACGAGCCCCTCGGCGGAGGCATCCTCCGGCGAGGCGTCGACTTCGCTCGCGACAGCAGTGTCGACGTCGGCCGCCGGCTCGCCGTGCACGGCGCCTCCGTCGGCCTCGGAAACCTCGATGTCGGGGCCCTCCTCGATGACGGGCACGGCCACGCCCGCGAGCGCGGCGGCCGGCACCGCTCCGGTCGACGACTCGAGTTGACGACGCTCTCGGCGGGTCAGGACCGCGCCGGCGGTGGCACCGACGAGCACGGGCTCGGCCGCGGCATCCGCTCCGTCAGGGCTCGGCGCAGCGATCGGGCCACCGGCTCCGCCGCCGTCACCGTCGTCCCCGCGACGGCGCGCGGCACGGCGCTCCTTGGCGCCCTCGACGAGGTTGTAGAGCGTCGGCAGCACGAGCAGTGTGAGGACGGTCGACGACACGAGGCCGCCGATCACGACGATCGCGAGCGGCTGCGAGATGAAGCCGCCCTGGCCGGTGATGCCGAGGCCCATCGGGATGAGCGCGAAGATCGTCGCGAGAGCCGTCATGAGGATCGGACGGAGTCGGCGCGAGCCGCCGGCGACGGTGGCGTCATGCGCGGTCAGACCCTTGACGCGGTACTGGTTCACGAGGTCGACGAGCACGATCGCGTTGGTCACCACGATGCCGATGAGCATGAGCACGCCGATCAGCGACGCGACGCCGAGCGGCACGCCGGTGACGATCTGCAGCAGGATCGCGCCGGTGGCCGCGAACGGCACCGAGATGAGCAGCAGCAGCGGCTGTCGCAGCGACTTGAAGGTCGCGACCATCACGATGTAGACGATCAGGATCGCCGCGAGCAGCGCGAGTCCGAGCTGCGAGAACGCGTCCTGCTGCTGGGTGACGACGCCGCCGAGGGTCGCATCGGCCGAAGCGGGCAGGTCGGCGTCCGCGAGCGCGGTCGTCACCGAGCCGCTCGCCGCGGCGAGGTCGTCGGTCGACGGCGTGACCGTGACCGTGGCCGTGCGCTGGCCGCCTTCGGTCGTGATCGACGTCGGTCCCTCGCTCTCCTCGACGGTCGCGACATCCTCGAGCGGGACAGGACCGGCGGCGCTCGGCACGGGCAGCTGGCGCAGCTCCTCGAGCGTCGCCGGAGTCTCGGAGGCGGCGAGGTACACGGTCAGCGACGTGTCGTCGATCTCGACCGATCCGATCGACTGCGGCTGCATCGTGTTCGAGACCAGCGCACCCACAGCGACCTCCGACAGGCCGAGCGACGCTGCCTTGTCGCGGTCGACGACCACGGCGATGAAGGGCAGCGAGGCCGAGAGGTTGCTCGAGACCTGGCCGACCCCGTCGGCGCCCTCGACCGCGGCGACGACGGAATCCGTCGCCTCCTGCAGCGTGGCCGAGTCCGGAGCGGTGACGTCGATGGCGATGTCGCTCGACCCGAACCCGCCGCCGGACGACGCGACGGTGATCGTGCCTGCGTCGTCGAGATCGGCGACGGCCTCCTGGACCTCTTCGCGCAGGGCGACCTGGTCGACGTCGGGGTCGGTGGTGATCGAGTAGGTGATGCCGCTGCCGCCGCCCGAGAAGGCGTCGCGCAGCGCGGAGCCGCTCGACCCGATCGAGACCTGCACGGTCTCGATGCCGTCGATGCCCTCGAGCGCGTCCTCGACCTGCTCGGCGGCGGCGCTCTCGGCCTCGAGGCTCGGCGCGGAGCCGATCGACTGGGTCATGGTGAACGTGTTCTGGCCGGAGTCGCCCAGGAAGTTCGTCTTCAGGAAGCCCTGCTGCAGGCCGATGCCCGCCAGCACTCCCGTGCCGACGAGCACGAGCAGGGCGAGCGAGAGGGTGGTCCACGAGTGCTTGAGCGTCCAGCGCAGGATCGGCAGGTAGCTCTTCTGCAGCCGGCTCGGCGGAGCGTCGGGGTGCTCCGGGTCGATCGCGTCGCCGTTGGCGTCGAGCAGCGGCTTTCCGGGGCGGAGGAACCAGTAGGCGAGCACCGGCACGATCGTGAGCGCCACGAAGAGCGATGCCGTCATGGCGATCGTCACGGTCATCGCGAAGGGCCGGAAGAGCTCGCCCGTCACATCGCCGACGAAGGCGATCGGGAGGAACACGGCCACGGTCGTGATCGTCGAGGCGGTGATGGCCGCGGCGACCTCGCGAACGCCGAGCAGGATCGACGACATCTTGCTCGCGTCGCCCACGTAGTGGCGCTTGATGTTCTCGATCACGACGATGGAGTCGTCGACGACGCGTCCGATCGCGATCGTCAGGGCGCCCAGAGTCAGGATGTTGAGCGAGTAGCCGAACGCCTGGATGCCGATGAAGGTGATGAGCACGCTCGTCGGGATCGAGATCGCCGTGACGAGGGTGGCCCGCACCGACATGAGGAAGATGAGGATGACGAGCACCGCGAAGAACAGGCCGAGCAGACCCTCCTTCGCCAGGGTGTCGATCGACTCCTGGATGTAGGGGGCCTGGTCGAACACGACCGTGAAGGTCGCTCCGTCGAGGGAGTCCTCCAGCTCGGGAAGGATCTCGAGCACGCCGCGCGACACGTCGACGGTGTTCGCCGCCGGCAGCTTCGTCACCGCGATGGTCAGGGCGGGCTCGCCGTTCACACGGGAGACCGTGGTCACCGGGTCGGCCTCCTGCGCGACGGTGGAGACGTCGCCGATCGTGACGGTCCCCTCCTGGAACTGCTCCGCGTCGGAGGGCACCAGCGGCAGCGCGGCGATCTCGTCGACCGACTCGATCTTCGTGCCGGTCTGGACGGTGAGCGTCTCGCCGTCCTCGGTGATCTGGCCACCGGGGAAGAGCACGCCGTTCTGGTCGAGGGCGTCGCGGATGTCCTGCTGCGTGTAACCCGTGGCCGCGAGCTCGGCCTGATCAGGCGTGATCGTGACGCGCTGGCCGACGCCGCCGACGATCGCGGCGGCGTTGACACCCGGCACATCCTCGAGGTCGGGGACGACGGATGTCTCGAGCTGCGCCTGGATGGTCGATTCGTCGTCGTAGCCGGTCACCGCGATCTGGATGACGGGGAAGTCGTCGATGCTCGCCGAGATGACGTTGGGCTCGACCCCCTCCGGCAGCTCGACGCGGTTGATCGCCTGTGTCAGCTTCTGCTCGGCGGTCGCGAGGTCGGTGCCGTAGGTGAACGACGCCTGCACGATCGATGCGTTGGTGGTGCTGGTCGCGGTGCTCGATTCGAGCCCGGGCACTCCCTGGATCGCGTTCTCGATCGGGGTCGACACGTCGTTGTTCACGACCTCGGGCGACGCGCCCGGGTAGGTCGAGACGACGATCAGCGCAGGGAACTCGATCGACGGGATCAGCTCCTGCTTGAGGTTCACGAGCGCCAGGCTGCCGAAGATGGCGGCGACGATCGTGATGAGCGCGATGAGCGCGCGGTTCTTGAGACTCAGGACGGCGAGGTTCGACACGGATGCCTTCGCTGGAATGGGAGCACGGGATGCACGCCGGAGCGCGACGGATACGGGAATGTATCGGCTCAAGTATCTCATCCGGAGCCCGGTACGCCGCCTGCCTCCGTCCGGTCAGCCGGACAGCCCCCCAGCCGCCCACAGCCCGATCCCGACGCCCGCAGCGGCGGCGGCCACCGCGAGCGCGAGCGTGCCGATCAGGTTCGCCGCGGCATCCCTCCACCGGCGACGTTCGGCGAGCAGGACGGTATCGACCGAGACCGCGCTGAAAGTGGTGTAGCCGCCGAGCAGGCCGGTGCCCAGCACGACAGCGGCCTCGGGCGCGACGACGGCGCCCAGACCGGTCAGCAGGCCGAGCGCGAACGAGCCCGTGACGTTGACGACGAGGATCCCGAGCGGGAAGCTGCCGGGGCCCCGCGTACCGATCAGCCGGTCGATGATGTAGCGCAGCCCGGCGCCCGCGCCGCCCGCCAGGGCGACGACGAGCAGAAGCAGCGGCCGGCTCATTCCGCCTCTCCCTCCTCGGGCACGCCCAGCGGGCGTCGCGCGATCCGGCGTCCTGCGAGCAGTCCGGCGAGCGCGCCCGCGACGCCGGCGGTGACGGATGCCGCGGCCAGCGCCACCGCGAGCCACGGTGTCGTCAGCCACAGCGCGGTGTCCACCGCGAACGCGCTGTACGTCGTGAACCCGCCGAGCACGCCCGTGCCCAGAAACGCCCGCGCGTGCGTTCGGCGGCCGTCGAGCGCTCCGACCACGAGGCCGAGGAGGAACGACCCGATGCCGTTGACGGCGAGTGTCACCCACGGCACGAGATCCGCGTCCTCCACCGGTGCGAGCAGCGCCGCGCGCGCCAGAACGCCCAGCGCACCGCCGGCCACGACGTACCCGAGGGTGCGCTGATCGACGGCCTGCCGCATCCCCTCACGCTACCCCGCCCCCCTCCCCCCGCCCCCCTTCCCCCCTCGCGCCGTTTCCGTTTGTGTGGAGAAGACGCGCATTCCGGGCCGGGGGTAGCGGCGTGTTCTCCACACAAACCGAAAACGGGGGCGGAGCCCGGGGGCGGAGCCCGGGGGCGGGGGTCAGCGAGTCGGCTGGATCAGAGCCAGGATCGCCGACTCCGGCGAGACAGAGAGGTCGAGCACGTGCCCGTCGCGGTAGCGGGCGAACACGCGCGGATCGATGTACGAGCCTCGGGCGACGGCGGGGGTGTTGCCCAGCGCCTCGGCCGTCGCCCGCACGGCAAGCTGCTCGGCCCGCTTGCGCTCGGCGGCGGTGCCGACCGTCCCGATGCGGGAGAGCGCCTCCGCCGCGAGGATCGTGCCGCGCAGCGTCCGGAAGTCCTTCGCGGTGAAGCGGCCGCCCGTCAGGGAGCGGACGTAGTCGTTGACCTCGGTCGGGGCGAGCGGCACCCTGCGTCGGCCGCGATCCCACGCGAGGAGGGCAGAGCGCGGGCGGCCGGCGGCGAGCAGCTCCACGACGACCGCGAGGTCGTCGTCATCGATCTCGAGCAGCTGCCTCTTGCCGCTCTTGCCGGGGAACGTGAGGGAGACGACGGATGCCTCGACCGAGGCGTCCCGGCGCTGCAGGGTCGTGAGACCGCGGCTGCCGTGCGCGGCGAGGTAGCGCTCCGATCCGATGCGGGGTGCGGCCTGATCGAGCAGCCGGAACGCGACCGCCAGCACGCGCTCGCGGTCGAGCGCGCTCCGTCGCAGCGACGTCGTCACGCGCGCCCTCGCACGGGGGAGCGTCTCGGCGAGCTTGAGGGCGCGTGCGTACTTGCGGCGGTCGCGCCCGGCGGTCCAGTCCTGGTGATAGATGTACTGGCGCCTGCCCGCCTCGTCGGTGCCGACGGCCTGGATGTGCCCGTCCTGCCGGACGCTTATCCACACGTCCTCCCACGCCGGAGGGATCACCAGCGCGCGGATGCGCTCGACGTGGCGCTCGGTCACGGCGGCGCCCTTGGCGTCGACGTAGCGGAACCCCTGGCCCGCGCGCACCCGCCGGAAGCCGGCGTCGTCAAGAGGACGCACGCGCGTGAGCTTCGGCATCCGTCCCCCTCGTGCTTTCGGTGTTCGCGGCCGCGTCGGGCGCGCCAGATGCGGTCAGTGGTTGCGGAGCATATCGATGAGCTCCGACTTCTTCTTGCCCGAGTATCGGGTGAGGCCGAGCTCCTTCGCCCGCTTGCGCAGGTCGTCGACCTTCCAGTCGTCGTACGACCCGGACTCGCCGCCTCGCTCGCCGACCTTCTTCTGGCCGTCACGCGCCGCCGCGTTCGAGATGCGCGCCGCCTTCTCCTTGGAGGCCCCGTCATCGCGGAGCTCCTCGTAGAGCTCCGGATCCTTGAGGCTGTTCGAACCGCGTCCGCTTGGCATCGCCCCTCCTCGATCGGTGTGTCGACGTCACGCTAGATCGACCGCCGGACCGCCCCGGGGGGCTTGACAGAGCGGCGAGCGAGCCCTACATCTCTCCCCGATCACGCGGCTATCACCGCCGAGGAGGGGCCGTCAAGCCCCTGCCTGCGCGGAATCACCGGTGCCAAAGTGTTGTGCGTGCCCACAAGGCATCCGATGCGCCACCCCCGCGCATCGACGAAGGAGAAGGAGAACCTCCATGAACCTCGCCCTGATCATCATCATCGTCGTCGCCGTCGTCCTCGCGATCGTCGGTGGCCTCAACAGCGCCCTCAGCTGGCTGCTGTGGGTTGCGCTCATCGTCGGAGTGATCGCGCTGATCGCGTTCCTCTTCCGCGTCATCAGCGGCAGCAAGCGCGTCTAGCCCGAACCCCCGGAGCCATCCCTCCGGAAACACGGATGCCGCGGCCTTTCCGGCCGCGGCATCCGCGCGTCTGCGTCCTAGAGGTTCGCGTCCGCGAAGACGCGCAGCGCGTCGCGGACGAACTCGGCCCCGGCCGTGCCGCCCTCGCTCGTCGCGTAGTTCGCTCCGAATCGCGGGTCGGCCACGTACATCTCGCCGAGGCCGATCACGTAGCCCTTCACGTCGCCGCCCGGCGCCGCGGCGGGCGTGCCGGGGATACCGGTCAGCCACTCCACGTGACGCCCGGCGATGGCCTGGGCCTCGTCGCTGTCGGGCGCGATGCCGCTCTCGGCGGCCGCGATCCAGTCGCGGCCGAGGTCCGAGACCTGCTGCTGCCACGCCTTCTTCGCATCGGCGCTCATGCCGCGCCACCAGCGGTCGCTGTCGGCGTAGGCCTTCTTGCCCCAACGCTCCTCGACCTCCTCCTTGTACCGGGTGTGGTCGAAACCGTCGAACATGTTCTCTGCCATCAGTCGTTCACCTCCTCTCAGTGCTGTGATGGTGCTCTCGACCGACGCGACCTGTCGCGCCAGTCGGTCCTGCTCCTGCCGCAGCCACGCGAGGTGGCTCTCGAGCGCGTGGGCTTCGGATGCCTCCCGCCCGAGCACGTCCGCGATCTGCGGCAGCCCGAGACCGAGGTCGCGCAGCAGCAGGATGCGCTGAAGTCGCACGAGCGATGCCTGGTCGTAGTAGCGATAGCCGTTGTGGCCGACGCTCGACGCGGGGAGCAGTCCGATGTCTCCGTAGTGGCGGAGCGTGCGGCTGGTGGTACCGGCGATCTTGGCGATCTGCTGGATCGACCACTCCTGCTGTTCCTCGTTCATGACGACCTCCTTCCCTGTCTGCGTCGTCGTCATCACCACGCTAGAGGTTGACGTTGCGTCAAGGTCAAGGCGCCTTCACCGATTCTCTGTGCGAAGTACTTGACACAGACGCGATATATCGTGTTAGCCTGGATACACGCGATATATCGCGATCACCCTCAACCCCTGGAGTACACCATGACCCTGGAGAAGTGGATCATCCACCCGGGCGAGACGCGCGTCATCGACATCGAGACCGTGAGCAAGCTCAAGGTCGGCCTCGTCGGAGGCCAGATCGACGTCATCGCCCACGACGAGCCTGGCGCCCGCATCGAGGTGCACGGCGTCACCATCAAGGACCTCCGCATCGAGGTCACCGGCGATGTGGTCGAGATCGACCACCCGCAGCTGCGCTGGGACAACTTCCTCGAGGTGTTCCGCAACTTCGGCGACGGTGGGCCCAAGGCCGAGATCAGCGTCGCCGTCCCCCGTTCCGTCGCTCTGACCCTGGGCGTCGTCAGCGCCAGTGCGCTCGTCGCCGGCCTTCGCACCGACGCCCGACTCAACACCGTCTCGGGCGACATCATCGTCGACGGCCTGAACGGCGACCTGACCGTCAACGCGGTGTCGGGCGACGTGCAGGTGCGCGAGCTCGTCGGATCGCTCAGCGCCAACAGCGTGTCGGGCGACGTGGCAGCGACCGGCTCGCTGCGCAAGGCGGCGATCGACACCGTCTCGGGCGCGATGCTCATCGACTCCGAGGGCGACGTGCACTCGGTGAACCTCAACACCGTGAGCGGCTCGACCACGATCCGTCTCGATGACGGATACCCCGCCAACTATGCCGTCCGCACAGTCAGCGGCCGGGTCCAGGTCGACGGAGTCGTGCGGTCGGGCAAGGGCATGGGCCCGACGACGAACTTCGTCGGTTCGGTCGGAGAGCTCAGCGGCAGCTTCGCCGACGTGCGTGCGAACTCCGTCTCAGGTGAGATCACCGTGCTCCGCCGCCCGGCGGTCGACGCCGCCCCGACCGCTCCCGCGTCGGGCGCCGAGACGGCGACCGACACCGGAGAGGAGTGGTGATGAGCCCCGTCTTCTCCCACGGCGATCTGCGCCTGTACCTGCTGAACCTCCTCGACGAGGGCCCGCGGCACGGCTACGACATCATGCAGGCCCTCTCCGACCGGACCGGTGGCACCTACACCCCCAGCGCCGGCACCATCTATCCGCGCCTGGCGAAGCTCGAAGAGGAGGGTCTCGTGACGAAGTCGGTCGACGGTCGCAAGACCGTCTACGAGATCACCCCCGCGGGACACGCTGAGGTGGCCGCCCGCGCAGGAGACCTCGAGGGCATCGAAGCCGGCCTGGCCGATTCTGTGCGACTCATAGCCGACGAGGTGCGCGGCAGCGTCCGCGAGGCGATGAAGAGCCTGCGCGCCGACCTCGCCGCTGCGAGCGCCGACCAGCGACAGGCCGCGTCGCAGCAGCCCGCGAGCGACGACCCGCGCGTGCTCAGCCGTGAGCAGCTGCATCGGGCGGATGCCGTGATCAGCGAGTTCCGTGCTCGCCTGCGCAGCGACCTCCGCTCGCACGTCGCGCGCGGCGGCGACCTCGCGACGTCGTTCGTCGACGGTCTCACCGACGACCTGGACCGCATCGCCCGCGACGTCACCCGCACCCTCCGCGGCTGACCGCGAGAACACAGAAGGGGCGGGATGCCGGTCGAACCGGCATCCCGCCCCTCTCAGTGTCTGTGCTGCCGTCTACGCGGTGGGCCAGATCTCCTCATCGTCTGGCACGGGCTCGCCGAGCGGCACCACGAGGATGGAGCGGTGCTGGCGATGCGCCAGTCGAGCGGCCACAGATCCGGTGAAGAACTCTCGGATCGACTCGCCGATGCCGCGCTTGCGGGTGCCCACCACGATGAGCTTCGCGTCGACCTGCTCGGCGAGGTGCTTGATCGCCATCGCCGGGTCGCCGACGAGCTGGCGCACGCTCCACTGCACGTCATGACCGGCGAGGAATGTCTCGGCCGTCGCCGTCACCTTGTCGAGGTCGCCCTCGCCCGCGGCGATGTTGATGTCGATCGGTGCGGAGTGCACGTAGCCGTCGGGGTCCTCGTAGGTGACGAACCGCGTCACGTCGACGTGGACGACCAGCAAGGGTGCGCCCAGCAGCTTCGCATAGCGCGCGCCTTCGCTCAGGACACGCGTCGGCTGGCCGGGGATCACGCCCACGATCACCGCGCCGGTTGCCGCCTCGCCGGCCGCAGCGGCCTCAGTCGCGTCCGATGCCTCGTCCGTCATACGTCTTCGCTCCTCTTGCGCCCGATGCCGCATCAGATCCCACAACCATGGAGGAGCCGCCGGGGCACGGAGGCTCCGTGTTATCCTGAATGCTACTCTTACCGGCCTCGAGCCGGCGTCGTTGCGGCGGGCTCTCCGAAGTCCGCGACTCACATATGAGGGGGTCTCGCATGGGGCGTGGCCGTCAGAAGGCGAAGCACACCAAGATCGCCCGCGAACTCAAGTACGACGTGCACAGCGTCAACTACGGTGCACTCGAGCGCGAGCTCGGGCATCCGTCGGATGACGCGTACGTCGACAAGTGGGCGGACCAGTACACCGACGAGGACGAGGACGAGCCCTCGACCGTCTCGTCGTCTCAGGCGTAGACCTCTGCGCATGCCCTGACGTCGTGGCTTCGGCCGCGGCTCCGCGTGCCCGGCGCACGCCGGGGACCCGACTCAGTCGAGTGGATGCCTCACCACGCCCCGTGGCGACGCTCCCAGTCGTCCTCGACCGTGTGCGGGCGAGCCGCCACGATCCCGGCGGGGCTCGCCGCAGCGATCACCACCCCGACGAGGATGAGCGGCAGCGTCCACGAGTCGGTCCAGCCGTGGATCAGCCCGATGCCGAAGGGGAAGAGGGCGACGATCGCGTACCCGATGCTCTGCACGAAGGCGCTCAGCGCGACGGCCGTCTCATGCGAGCGCGTCCGGAGGCCGAGCAGCACCAGCGTCAAGGGGAACATGAGCGACGCCGTGCCGAGCAGCACGATCCACAGCCAGGGCACCGCCTGCGGGGCGAAGAGCAGACCGGCGATCCCCAGGAGTCCTGCGACGACGGCGACGCCGAAGAGCGCGCGGGTGGCGTTGTAGCGCACCACCAGCACCGGCACCAGGAGCGAGGACGGCAGGCCCATCGCCGCGAAGAGCGACAGCAGCGCGCCCGCCGCGGCCGGGGTCACCCCGGCGATGTCGACCAGGATCGCGGGCATCCACGCGAACGACGTGTAGGCCAGCACGCCCGCGGCGGTGAACCCGACCACGAGCGCCCACGAGAGCGGCAGCCTCCACAGGCGGCCGAACGCACGCGGACTCGCCGCCTCGATATCGGCGTCGGGATCATCCGAGCGCCGACGCACCAGGATCACGACCCAGGGGATCATCGCGACGAGCGCGAACACCGCCCACAGCCCCAGTGAGACGCGCCAGCCCGCGGCATCCGCGACCGGAACCGCGACCAGCGGCGGCAGGAAGGTCGCGACCGCGAGGGTCGTGGAGTAGATCGTCGTCATCAGGCCGATGCGGTCCGGGAAGTACTTCTTCACGAGCGGCGGGAGGAGGATGTTGCCGACGCCGACCGCCGCGAAGATCACGGCAGTCGACAGCAGGAGCGTGGTCGCGTCGGATGCCAGTCCGCGCCAGGTCATACCCACGACCGCCACTGCCATGGCTGCGAGCGCGAGCCGCTCGAGCCCGAACCGCCGCTCGAGCTGCGGCGTCAGGATGCCGAACACGGCGTAGCAGGCCGGCGGGGCGGTTCCGATGAGTCCGATGACCGCCGAGGGGACGGTGAATCCCGCTTCTATGAAGCCGAGGACGGGCGAGAGGGAGGCGACCGCCGTCCGCAGCGAGAAGGCGAAGAGGACGATGCCGATGACGGCGAGAGTCCTCCCCTGCCACAGCGGGCGGGAGGGAGGTGTGCTCACCGGTCAAGCCTAGGTGCGTGCCGGCAGGCGGGGGTCAGGACTCCTGCGATCCCTCGACCCACGCGAGGTACTCGTCGGTGACGGTGCCGGTGACGTAGCGGCCGTCGAAGCAGCTCATGTCGAGGTCGTCGACGTCGGAGCCCTCGAGGATGGCCGCCTTCAGGTCTTCGACCTCCTGGTAGACCATGTAGTCGGCGCCCAGCTCCTGCGCGATCTCGGGGATCGTCCGGCCGTGGGCGACGAGCTCGTGGCGCGACGGCATGTTGATGCCGTAGACGTGCGGGTACCGCACGGGCGGCGCGGCCGACGCGAACGTCACGCTCTTGGCCCCGGCATCCCGCGCCATCTGGATGATCTCCTTCGACGTCGTGCCGCGCACGATCGAGTCGTCGATGAGGAGCACGTTCTTGCCCTTGAACTCGCTCGACATGGCGTTGAGCTTCTGCCGCACGCTCTTCTTGCGCACCGCATGGCCCGGCATGATGAACGTCCGGCCGACGTAGCGGTTCTTGTAGAAGCCCTCGCGGTACTCGATGCCGAGCTTGCGGGCGACCTGCATCGCGGCGGGCCGCGAGGAGTCGGGGATCGGCATGACGACGTCGATCGAACCCATCGGGGTGTACTTCGCGATGGTGTCGGCGAGGCGCTCGCCCAGGCGCAGGCGCGCCTCGTACACCGAGATGCCGTTCATGATCGAGTCGGGACGCGCGAGATACACGTACTCGAACGAGCACGGCACGAGCTTCGGGTCGACCGCGCACTGGTGGGTGTGGAGGTGCCCGTCGAGGTCGATGAAGACGGCCTCGCCCGGGTCGACGTCGCGGACGACCTCGAACTCGCCGTTCTCGAGCACGAGCGACTCGCTGGTGACGACCCACTCGTAGCTGCCGTCCTCGTTCTTGCGCGTGCCGAGGATGAGCGGACGGATGCCGAACGGGTCACGGAACGCGAGAAGACCGTAGCCGGCGATCAGCGCGATGGCGGCGTACGAGCCCTCGACGCGCTCGTGCACGCGGCTCACGGCCTGGAAGATCTGCTCGGGCTCGAGCTCGACGCCCGAGATCGACCCCTGCAGCTCGTTGGCCAGCACGTTGACGAGCAGCTCGGTGTCGGACGACGTGTTGAGGTGACGGCGATCCTTGTGGAAGAGCTCCTCGGTGAGCTCTCGCGTGTTGGTGAGGTTGCCGTTGTGCACGAGGACGATGCCGTACGGCGCATTCACGTAGAACGGCTGCGCCTCCTCCTCGTTCGACGCCGTGCCCTTGGTGGCGTACCGCACGTGGCCGAGACCGAGGTTTCCGAGGAGCGCCCGCATGTCGCGCGTGCGGAACGCCTCGCGCACCTGCCCGCGCTCCTTGTGCACGTGGAAGACGCCGCTGGTCTCCGCGGTCGCGATGCCCGTCGAGTCCTGCCCGCGATGCTGCAGGAGGAGCAGCGAATCGTAGATCTCCTGGTTGACGTTGCCCCGACCGACCATCCCGACGATTCCGCACATGGGGTGTTACTTCGCTCCGTTGTTCTCGGCGTATGCGCCGACGAGACGCACTGCGCCGCCGTCGACGCCCTTCGCGCCCTGCTCGAACTCGCCGGCGGGGCGCGATCCGCCGCGGACCACGCCGACCTGCCAGGTCGCGATGCCTTCGCGGGAGAGAGCGGATGCCGCGGCATCCGCCTTCTCGGCCGCCACGACCGCCAGGAATCCGATGCCGAGGTTCCAGGTGCCTTCGGTCGCCACGAGGTCGAGGTCGCCGAGGTCGGCGAGAACGCGGAAGACCGGCGGCGGAGACCACGTGGAACGGTCGACCTCGACCCACACGTCCTGCGGGAGGACGCGCGCGAGGTTGGCGGCGATGCCGCCGCCGGTGACGTGGCTGAGGGCGTGGACGGCGTCGCCCGTCTCGGCGATGAGGCGCAGCAGCGGCTGGGTGTACAGACGCGTCGGCTCGAGCAGGGCCTCGCCCCACGTGGTGCCGTGCGCGCCGAGGTCGGGAGCGCGGTCGCCGTACTGGATGCCCGCCCCGGCGACGATGTGACGCACGAGCGAGTAGCCGTTGGAGTGGAGTCCGCTCGACGCGAGCGCAAGCACGACGTCGCCGTCGCGCACACGGTCGGCGCCGAGGACGCGATCGGCCTCGATGACGCCGGTCGCCGCGCCGGCCACGTCGTAGTCGTTGACTCCGAGGAGTCCCGGATGCTCGGCGGTCTCGCCGCCGACGAGTGCGGTGCCGGTCTCGTGGCATCCGGCGGCGATGCCGCGGACGATGTCGGCGATCCGCTCGGGGAAGACCTTGCCGCACGCGATGTAGTCGGTCATGAAGAGCGGCTTCGCGCCGACCACGACGATGTCGTCGACGACCATGCCGACCAGGTCGAGCCCGATCGTGTCGTGCTTGTCGATCGCCTGCGCGATCGCGACCTTGGTGCCGACGCCGTCGGTGCTCGTCGCGAGCAGAGGCTTGGCATAGGCGCGGAGCGCGCTGGCGTCGAAGAGTCCGGCGAAGCCGCCGACGCCGCCCAGGACCTCGGGCCCGTGCGTGCGGCGGACGGCCGACTTCATCAGCTCGACGGCGAGGTCGCCGGCGGCGGTGTCGACCCCGGCGGCGGTGTAGGGGTTCACCGGCGGGTTGACGGAGGAGGGGGCATCGGGCGAAGAGGAGGCCACGACTCCAGCCTACCGGCGGCACGCCGCCGCGGATGCCGCGTGATCCGCGTGCGCACGTCCGGCCCGGTGGGGGTCCCCGGTTCTACAATGTCGGCATGGGCAGCGCCGGTGCTCCGGAGTGGCTGATCCGCGAAGACGCAGGTCAGCCCGTTCTGCTTGCCCTCTACGTGCGACAGGTGCTGGGCATCCGCTCCCCCGACGAACTGCCGTACCTGCGAGGCATCCCTCCCCGCACGAACGACCGGACCGAAGACGCCCAGGCGCTCCTGGAGCGGCAGTGGCGCGAGTACTGGGCCATGACCGTCGAACCGCAGGCCCATCCGTCGCCGGTCCCGCTCGACCTGGTCGACGGGTACGACACCCTGCTGGCGCTGCCGTCCGAGGGGGCGGACGAGCTGCGGGCCGCGCTCGCCCCGCACGGAGCCGAGGCGCTCGCCTTCACGCAGTCGGCGCATGCGCGCTACCGCCGCGACGCCAGCCCCGGCACCGGCACCGCCTACCGCGCGTACGCGAGCGCGATCGCCGAGCACGAGCGCCAGGTGGGCCGGAGGGCGCACTCGTTCGAGCTCAACGTCCAGGTGCTACCGCTGAACCAGCGCGGCGTCTGGTGGATCGGTTCGCTCACGATCGCGGTGACCGACGGCCTGCGGGGGGATGTCGCGGCGTTCGACGCGGCGATCCACCCGATCATCGCCGAGCTCGCCTAGGGCGGAGCTACGGGAGTTCGTCCTCGTCGATCTGCACGGACTCGTGGTCGACGGTCACCTCGCGCGTGTGCCGGCGGGAGCGTCGATCGAACGCGAGCGCCACGACGGCCGCGAGTGCGAGCCCGGCGGGGATGCAGACGAGCAGCAGGAATCCGAAGACCTGCCCCTGCGAATAGACGAGACCGGTGTTGGGGCTCTTGTCCGCGGAACCGTCGAACGCGAACGTGAGGATCATCGCGACGACCACCCCGAGCGCGGCGCCGACGATCATGAAGACCGAGATCTTCGGCGCGCGGCGGACGCGCACGGTCTCGATGTGGTCGTCGACGTGCTCGGGCATGTCTCCATTCTCCCACCCCGCACGCGGGCGCGGGCACGACTCCGACTCGCGGTCAGGGACGCAGCGGCAGCAGGTCGGAGATGTCGGCCCGTGTGCCCGACGCCGCGATGCGGCCCTGGGCCGCGGCATCCGCCCATGCCTCCTGGCCGGTGGCGAGCGCGATCCACGTGGCGGCGTCGGTCTCGACGACGTTCGGCGGCGTTCCGCGGGTGTGCCGCGGGCCCTCGACCACCTGTACGGCGCCGAAGGGCGGCACGCGCACCTCGACCGAGTTGCCCGGCGCCTTCTCCGCGAGGAGCTGGAGGAGGTAGCGGACGGCGGTCGCAAGGTCGGTGCGGGAGGGGAGGGATGCCTCGCCCGCCGCGCGCACTCCTTCGAGGGCTGATCGCCCTTCCTCAGTCGTGATCCTGCGCGGCATGCGTCAACGCTACGCCGTGCAGAACTCCTTCGATCCGGCCACGCCGCGCGAACGGATACGCGTGATCGCGCGCCCGGAAGGCGGTCCCGGTCGATTATGGCGGAGTTCTGCCCACCGCTCGGCCGGCACTCGGGGCACGGGCGCCGCCGAAACGCGGCGCACACCCCTCGGTAGGCTGGACGGGTGAAGATCCTGGTTCTCGGCTCGGGCGCGCGCGAGCACGCCATCATCCTCGCGCTCCGCTCCGAGGAGGCCGCGCACGAGATCTTCGCCGCGCCGGGCAACGCCGGCATCGCGCAGGACGCGACCGTCGTCGACCTCGACGCGAACGATCCCGCCGCGGTCACGGTGTTCGCGAACGGGAACGCGGTCGACCTCGTCGTCATCGGGCCCGAGGCGCCGCTGGTCGCCGGCGTCGCGGACGCCCTTCGCGAGCGCGGCATCCCCGTGTTCGGTCCCGGCCGGGCCGCCGCGCAGCTCGAGGGCTCGAAGGCGTTCGCGAAGCGGATCATGGATGTCGCGGGTGTCCCGACCGGACGCGCGCTGCGCGCTTCCACCCGCGTCGAGCTCGAAGCCGCCCTCGACGAGCTCGGTGCCCCGTACGTGGTCAAGGCCGACGGGCTCGCCGCCGGCAAGGGCGTCATCGTGACGGGCGACCGCGACGAGGCGATCACGCACGCCGAGACGTATCTCCCCTCGGGCCCCGTCCTCGTCGAGGAGTTCCTCGACGGCCCCGAGGTATCGCTGTTCTTCCTGAGCGACGGCGACCACGTCCTTCCCCTGAGCCCCGCACAGGACTACAAGCGCCTGCTCGACGCCGACGCCGGCCCCAACACCGGCGGCATGGGCGCCTACTCGCCGCTGCCGTGGCTGAGCGAGCGGTTCGGCGGCGAGGACGAGTTCGTCGACCTCGTCACGCGCGAGGTCGCCGAGCCGGTGATCCGCCGGCTCGATGCCGAGGGCACCCCGTTCATCGGGCTCCTCTACGCGGGCCTCATCCTCACCGAGTCCGGCGTCAAGGTGATCGAGTTCAACGCGCGGTTCGGCGACCCCGAGACCCAGGTCGTGCTCCCCCGGCTGGTCGACCCGCTGTCGGAGCTGCTGCTGGCCGCGGCATCCGGCAATCTCGAGAGCCACCCTCGGCCGGCGTTCGCCGACGCCGTCGCGGTGACGGTCGTGCTCGCGAGCGAAGGGTACCCGCAGGCTCCGGTCACGGGTCGGCCGCTCACGGGACTGGATGCCGCAGCCGCCGTCGACGGCGTGCACGTCGCGCATGCGGCCACCGCCGAGTCCGACGCAGGCCTCGTCGCGACCGGCGGCCGCGTGCTCAGCGTGGTCGCGCTCGGCACGACGTTCGCCGAGGCGCGCGGCCGGGTGTACCGGGCCGTCGCCCAGATCGGCCTCGACGGCGGGCAGCATCGGACCGACATCGCCGCACGCGTCGTCGAGGACTGAGCCCGACTCGCGGCCGCACTCCCGCACAGCGGCCGTCAGGTCGAAGCCGTCAGGTCGAGGCCGCGAAGACGAGGACGAGCGCGAGCACGCCCACCAGCCACACGAATGCGGCGACCACGAACAGGAGATGCGCATCGGGTGCCGCCTCTTCGATGCGGCCGGTGAGCACCCGCGCGAAGCGCAGGTAGCGCGCGTGCGCGCGCACCCAGAGCCAGACGGCGAAGGCGGTGCCGAGCAGGCCCGGCAGGATCCACAGCGCCGATCCCATCACCTCAGGGAGCACCCGGATGGTCAGCAGCGACCCCACGCCGATCGCGAGCGCCGTGCGTCGCCATGCGAGCTCGGTGCGCTCGGGCTGGATTCCCGGGTCGAAGAGCGACTCCGCTGCGCTCATGGCACGAGCACGCCCAGCAGCACGAGCACCCCGACCACGATCACCACGACGGCGAGAACGGCGCTCGTGCGCGCACCCGGCAGTGGCCGCGCCAGGCGCAGCGCGCGCTCGGCCGCCATCCACTCGAACCACGAGAGCATCGGGATCACG
Organism: Microbacterium sulfonylureivorans; assembly: GCF_003999995.1. Classification (NCBI taxonomy): domain Bacteria; kingdom Bacillati; phylum Actinomycetota; class Actinomycetes; order Micrococcales; family Microbacteriaceae; genus Microbacterium; species Microbacterium sulfonylureivorans. The sequence goes on along the minus strand of NZ_RJAD01000001.1, from coordinate 1,489,650 downwards.
ATCCCGGCGACGATGAGGGTGATGGATGCCGCGAGCCGCAGCGCCTCGTTGAGCCCGAGCTCGAACCCTTCCAGGACGACCCCGCCCGCGAGGAGCGCAAGCGCCGTGCGGGTCCAGGCGAGAAACGTCCGCTCGTTCGCGAGGCTGAAGCGCGGGTCGGGGTCGGTGCCGATCTCGTAGACCGATCGGGGGAACCGTGGGCGCGTCACGCGGTCAGTCTAGGACCGGACCGCGCGAGTCACACGGCGTCTTCGGCCGCCCGCCATTCGGCCGTCGGGGTCGGCACGGGCTTGCGCAGGAACAGCACCGCGACGACTCCGACGAGCATGACGGCCGCCGGCAGCAGGATCGACTGGGCCATCGCCGTCGAGAACGCCTCGGCGATCATCGGCGGCAGCTGACCCCCGCCGAAGCTCGCGTCGGCGTCGGCCGCGCCCGGGATGTTCGCCTCGAGCCGGTTCTGCATGAACACGGCGATCGCGGCGGAGCCGAGCACCGAGCCGATGGTGCGGGTGGTGTTGTAGATGCCTGCGCCGGCTCCGGCCTGCCGGGGGGCGAGGTTGCGGGTCGCCGTGGTGGCGAGCGGACCCCACATCCCGGCGTTCCCGACACCCATGATGAACGACGGGATCAGGAACATCCAGATCGGGGTGTCGAGGTTCATGAGGAACGAGTAGAGGACGAGCGAGCCGGCGACGAGCAGCAGTCCGGGCACGAGCAGGACCCGCGGGTCGGTGTGGTCGAGCCAGCGTCCGGCGAGCGGCGAGAGCACTCCGGCGGCGACGGCCATCGGCACGAGCAGGAGGGCCGCCTCGGTCGGCGTCAGGCCGCGGCCGAGCTGGATGAAGAACATGAGCGGCAGCGACATGCTCGTCACCGTGAAGCCGACCGTGGCGATGCCGATGTTCGCGACCGAGAAGTTGCGGTCGCGGAACAGCTCCATGGGTACGAGCGCCTCGCTCTTGGTCTTCGCCTGCTGCCAGATGAACAGACCGAGCACGATGACGCCGGTGATGATGAGGCCCCACACGGTGATCGGGCCCCAGATGACGCCCCAGTCGTAGGTCTCGCCCTCCTGCAGGCCGAACACGATCAGGAACAGCGCGGTGGCGCTCAGGAAGACGCCGACCAGGTCGAACTTGTGCGGGTGCGTCTCGAGTCTGGGAACGAGGATCCAGGCGAGGACGAAGCCGACGATGCCCACGGGGATGTTGATGAAGAAGATCCACTCCCACCCGAGGCCGTCGACGAGCAGGCCGCCCGCCAGCGGGCCGACGAGCATCGCGACGCCCGAGGTCGCGCCCCACAGGCCCATGGCCGCACCGCGCTTGTTCGGCGGAAACGTGCGGGTGATGACGGCCATCGTCTGCGGGGTCATCATCGCCGCGCCGAGGCCCTGCACCGCTCGGAACGCGATGAGCGCGCCGAGTGTCGGCGACAGCCCGCACGCGAGCGACGCCAGGGTGAAGACGGCGAGGCCGATCAGGTAGATGTTCTTCGGACCGAAGCGATCGCCGAGGCGGCCGGTGATGAGCAGCGGCACGGCGTACGCGAGCAGGTACGCCGAAGTGACCCACACCACGTTGTCGAGGTTGTTCGTCTCGGGGTCGAGCGCCGCCTTGATCGCGGGGTTGGCCACCGACACGATCGTCGTGTCGACGAGGATCATGAAGAACCCGATGACCAGAGCCCACAGCGCGGGCCACGGGCTGCGCGGTGCCTTGTCGGGGCGAGCGGATGTCGTCGCCCGGGTGGTCTGTTCCGTCATAGCCGTGCGGCCTTTCGTTGGGAGAGATAGCGTTCCGAGGGCTCCCCGTGGGGGCCCCAGAGGAAGTCGGGGTGGACGAGCCGGGTGAGCAGGCCGTCGAGCCAGTCGAGCTCGGCCGACAGGAGCGTCAGCTCGCGATCGACCTCGAGCAGGTACTGGGCGGGCACGCCCTTCGCACAGGCGAGGTCGTGTCCGTCGGTGAGGGCGGACTGCGCGGCGGCGAGGGCTTCGCGGCGGCCGCGCAGCAGGTCCACCACCTCGCCGCGCTCGAGGTTGTGCGCCTCGGCGAGCGCGACGCGGAACTCGGCGGGGTGGTCGACGCGGGGAAGCTCTCGCCGCACCCATTCCGTCACGGCGGCGGCTCCGGCATCCGTCACCGTGTACGTCGTGCGCTCGGGCCGGTTCCCGGCGCGGTCGACACCCACCTCGGCGAGGAGGCCGGCCCGTTCGAGCCGCCCGACCGTGTGGTACATCGTGCCGTTCGTGATCGCGACGAGGCGGTCGTCGCGGCGGATCCGCAGCAGTCGGATCATCTCGTACGGGTGCATGTCGCCTTCGGCGAGCAGCGCCAGCACCATCACGCCGAGCGGCGTGAGGCGATCGACCGCGTCCTTCATGGTTACTCCGAGCTGGTTAGTCCACATGGACTATACACCTCGCCGGCGTTCTCGACGTCGGATGCCGCGGCTACGGTGGCGGTCATGACGGATGCCGCGGCCGTGGCCCAGGCCCACACGATCTTCGATCCGCTCGCCGACGAGTACCTGTCGCGGCCGGGGGTCGACATCGGCCCCATGTTCGGCAGCGAAGGTCTGCGGATCCGCGGGAAGGTGTTCGCCTTCGTCGGGTACCGGGGTGCCCTGGTCGTCAAACTCCCCGCCGCGCGGGTGGACGAGCTCGACGGAGTCGACGGCCTCGAGCGCATGGTCATGCGCGAGCGGGCGATGAAGGAGTGGATGCTCGTGCCCGCCGGCGCAGCCCCACGCTGGGAGCCCCTGCTCGCAGAGGCCTTCGGCTACGTCGACGAGATCACGCCGTGATCCGCGGCGACCGGCCCGCGCCGGGATAATGGGCAGGGTGACGACTCCCCTCGAACTCTCCGGCTGGCGCCATGTCTACTCGGGCAAGGTCCGCGATCTGTACATCCCGGCCGACGCCGCCGACGCCACGACCGCGGAGCGCATGCTCGTCGTCGCGAGCGATCGTGTGAGCGCGTTCGACCACGTGCTGTCGCCCGGCATTCCCGACAAGGGCGTGCTGCTGACGGCGCTGAGCCTGTGGTGGTTCGACCGGCTGGCGGGCACCGACGGGGGGCGCGGCATCCCGAACCATCTCGCGGCGTCGCACGCGCTGACCCTCGGCCCGGACGGCGAGGCGAACACCGCCGACGACCTGCGATCTCTCATCCCAGCCGAGGTCGTCGGGCGATCGATGGTCGTGAAGAGCCTCGACATGCTGCCGGTCGAATGCGTCGTCCGCGGCTACCTCACCGGCTCGGGCTGGGCCGAGTACCGCGCGAGCGGCACGGTGTGCGGCATCGCGCTCCCCGCCGGCCTCGCGAACGGCGACCGCCTGCCCGAGCCCATCTACACGCCGGCATGGAAGGCGCCGATGGGCGAGCACGACGAGAACATCTCGTACGAGCGCACGATCGAGCTCGTCGGGCCCGAGCGCGCGGCCGAGCTGCGCGACCTGTCGCTCGAGATCTACGCCCGCGCGGCGCGCACGGCCGAGGAGCACGGCGTGATCCTCGCCGACACCAAGTTCGAGTTCGGCGTCGACGACGACGGCGTGCTGACCCTGGCCGACGAGGTGCTCACGAGCGACTCTTCGCGGTACTGGGATGCCGCGGCCTGGGTCTCGGGCACGACGCCCGAGGAGCGCATGGCGAGCTTCGACAAGCAGATCGTGCGCGACTGGCTGGCCGCGAACTGGGACAAGCAGGGCCGGCCCCCGGCGCTGCCGAACGACATCGTGGAGCGCACGGCCGACCGCTACCGCGAGCTGCTCGGGCTGCTCACCGCCGGCTGACACGGCCCACGTCCTCGCGTCCGGTGGATGCCGAAGGGAATGTGGGCTCGACGCCGGGTGTTCCCATTCACATGAATGAGACGCTCGCGACCGCCGGCGACAGGCTCGCGGCCGGCACCGCCATGGGCGCGGTCACTCTGCTGGTGGGAGACCTCGACGGCATGACCGCGTACTACCGCGACGTCGTGACCCTCCAGCTGCTGCACGCCGACGGCGACATCGTGACGCTCGGCCGGGCGGGCCGGCCGGTCGTCGTGCTCCGGCACGAGCCGGCGCTGCGACACGCGACTCCCGGATCGGCAGGCCTCTTCCACACCGCGATCCTGTTCGAGACGCAGACGGCCCTCGCGGCCGCCCTCTACTCCGTGGCCCGCCACGCGCCGGGAACGTTCACCGGTTCCGCCGACCACCTCGTGAGCCAGGCGTTCTACTTCACCGACCCCGAGGGCAACGGCATCGAGCTGTACTGGGACCGCGCGCGCACCGACTGGTCGTGGACGCACGGCCAGGTGGAGATGGCGACCCTCTATCTCGACCCGAACGCGTTCCTCGGCGAGCATCTCACCGAGGAGGCCGCGCTCGGAAGCACCACAGGGGACGCGGCATCCGTCGGTCACGTGCATCTGTCGGTCGGAGATGTCGCGACCGCCCGCGCCTTCTACGTCGACGCGCTCGGGTTCGACGAGACGGCCGGGCTCGGCGACCAGGCGGTCTTCGTCAGCGCCGGCGGCTACCACCACCACATGGCGATGAACGTGTGGAACTCCCGTGGCGCGGGCCCGCGCATGCCGGCGCTCGGCCTCGGCCGCGTCGACCTCTCGCTGCCCGACGCGGACTCCCTCGGCGAACTCGCGGAGCGGCTGCGTCACCACGGCTTCGCGGTGCGCGACGACGGCCGCACGCTCTCGTTCGACGATCCCTGGTCGAACCGCCTCGTCGCCGAGGTCACGCCTTAGTCGGCTCCTGGATCGGTCCCGCGACGCCGAACGGGCGTTCGCGGCACGAGCGGGCAGCCTCATCGCGGGCGGACCATGCCCGCTCGTGCGAACCATGCCCGCTCGGCGTTTCGTGCAGGCGAAGGGTGCGGGGTCAGACCGACTCGCGGACCACCAGCTCGGTCTCGAGGATCGTGACGTGCCGCGGATGCCGCCCCGCGAGGAGGTCGAGCAGCACCGTCGCCATGCGCTCCCCCTGCGCGAAGGACGGCTGGCGCATCGTCGTCAGCTGCGGGGTGACGGATGTCGCGACCGGCGAGTCGTCGAACCCCATGATCGCGACGTCCTCGGGCACCCGCAGACCGGCGCCCGCCAGGGCACTCAGCGCTCCGCGCGCCATGAGGTCGCTCGCGACGAAGACCGCGTCGGGGCGGTCGCCCGACTCCAGGATGCTCCGCATCGCCTCGGCCCCGCCGTCTGCCGTGAAGTTGCCGTCCACGATCGCCCCTTCGGGCAGCTCCCACGCGCGCAGCGCGTCGCGGTATCCCTGCAGACGGTCGACCCCCGCCGGCATCGTGAGCGGACCGGTGATCGTCGCGATGCGGCGGTGGCCGCGCTCGATCAGGTACGTCGTCGCGTCGTGTCCACCGCGCACGTTGTCGACGTCGACGTAGTAGTCGCGCTCGCGCTCGCGCACGGGCCGACCGCCGTAGACGACCGGGACGGCGTTGGCGATGCGGTCGATGAACGTGTCGCTGGTGTGATGCGACACGATGATCGCACCGTCGACCGCGCCGCTGCGAACGTAGCTCGTCGTCTTGTCGCCCGGGTCGTCATTCGCGATGAAGAGGTTGAGCACGTAGTCGGACCGACTCAGCCGCGCGTTGATCCCCGAGACGATCGCCGCGAAGAACGGGTCGCCGAAGAAACGGGTCGTGTCCTCGGGGACGACGAGGGCGATCGCGTGCGTCTGCCTGCTCGCGAGGGAGCGGGCAGCGCGGTTGGGCACATAGTTGAGATCCGCGATCGCGCGCGTGACCGACTCGAGCGCTTCGGGGCTCACGGCCGTCGAGCCGTTCACGACGCGGGACACCGTCGACCGGGATACGCCCGCCGCAGCGGCGACCTCCTCGATCGTGACCGATCCGCGCATCGCGTCCGCCGTCATGCCCCCTGCCCTTCTCTTCGGGATGCTACGACCCGACGATCGCCGTGTCGCGATCGAGCGACCGCGCGGCGATGATCCGGCTGTACTCGCGGCCGCTGTCCTTCACCGACCGCAGCTGGGTGTCGTAGTCGACCCGGACGATCCCGAACCGCTTCTCGTACCCCCACGCCCACTCGAAGTTGTCGAGGAGCGACCAATAGAAGTATCCCCGCACATCGACCCCGGCCTCGACCGCGTCGAGGATCGCCCCGAGGTGGGAGCGCACGAAGTCGACGCGCTCGGCGTCGTGCACGCGCACCTCGCCGTCCTCGACCACGCGCTCGTCATCGTAGGCAGCGCCGTTCTCGGTGACGTAGAGCACGGTGCCTGCGGGTTCGGCGAACTCCTCCCACACTCGGCCGAGGAGTCGGGTGAGCCCCTCGGGCTGCACCTCCCACTGCATGGGCGTGCGGGGCAGCCCGCGCTCGTGCCAGTGGATGCCCTCGTGGGAGGGGAACGGCGATGCACCGGGACGGTCGGTCGGGGCGTCGCCGCCCCGGGGCGCGACCTCCGGCTCGCGGCCGCCGACGAACTCGCCGTGGTAGTAGTTCACGCCGAGCGAGTCGAGGCGCGTCGACATCGCCTCGAGGTCGCCGGGGCGGATGGCCGCCTCGAGCGACTCGATCGCGCGCGGGTCGACGGCGCGGATGTCCTCGACCACGTCGGCCGGGTACTCGCCTCGGAAGATCGGGTCGAGGAACCAGCGGTTGAACTGCCCGTCGATACGGCGTGCGGCGTCGAGGTCGGCGGGGTCGTTCTCGTCGACCGGGTCGGCGACCGTCAGGTTCAGGGTGATGCCGAGCGTGAGCGACTCGTCGCGCTTGCGGAGCTCTCGCACCGCCTGGCCGTGGCCGAGCATGAGGTGGTGCGCGGCGAGCACGCCCTCCTCGATGCTGTAGTGGCCGGGCGCGTGGAGGCCGGCGGTGTAGCTGAGGAACGACGAGCACCACGGCTCGTTGAGCGTCGTCCAGACGTCGACCCGATCGCCGAGAGCGTCGTGCATGTCGAGCGCGTACTCGGTGAACAGGTCGGCCGTGTCGCGGTTCGTCCAGCCGCCCTTCTCCTGCAGCGCCTGGGGAAGGTCCCAGTGGTAGAGCGTGAGCCAGGGCAGGATGCCGGCATCCAGCAGCTCATCGGTCAGCCGCTTGTAGAAGTCGACCCCCTGCAGATTGAGCGCGCCGCCGTCGGGACGGACCCGCGACCACGACGTCGAGAAGCGGTAGGTCTGGAGCCCCATCGACTTCATCAGCGCCACATCCTCGCCGTAGCGGTGGTAGTGGTCGCACGCCACATCGCCGTTGTCGGCGTTGATGACAGCCCCCGGGACGCGGCAGAAGGCGTCCCAGATCGAGTCGCGGCGGCCGTCCTCGTGAGCGGCCCCTTCGATCTGGAAGGCCGCGGTGGCCGCCCCGAAAAGGAAGTTCGACGGGAATTCGCGCGCAGTGGTCGCGGTCATGCGGACAGCGTCCTCTCTGGGTTCTTGGGGTTCGGAATCGATGTTGCCAGGGCCGCGCAGCGCGCGTCAGCCCTTGACGGCGCCGGCCATGATGCCGCTGACGAGCTGTTTGCCCGCGAAGGCGAAGAGGATCAGCAGCGGGATCGTCGACAGGAGGACGCCTGCCAGCACGACCGAGTAGTCGACGAAGTAGTTGGACTGGAGGAGAGACAGGGCGACCGGCAGGGTCGGGTTCTGACGGTCGAGCACGATGAACGGCCAGAAGAAGTTGTTCCATGCACCGACGAAGGTGAAGAGGAACAGCATGGCCGCGGCCGGGCGGGCCGCCGTCACTCCGACGACCCAGAAGGTGCGGATCATCGACGCGCCGTCGACGCGAGCGGCCTCGATGAGCTCGTCGGGTACCGACTGCTGCAGGTACTGCGTCATCCAGAACACGCCGAACGCGCTCGTCAGCGCCGGGATGATGATCGCGCCGATCTGCCCGGTCCAGCCGAGGTCGGCGAAGAGGATGTACAGCGGCACGACGCCGAGCTGCATCGGAACGGCCATCGTCGCGACGACGAAGACCAGGAGCGCCTTGCTTCCCGGGAAGCGCAGCTTCGCGAATGCCCACCCCGCCAGCGTCGAGGTGATCACGACGGCCGCGGCGATCAGGGTCGAGCTGTAGATCGAGTTCCACAGCGCCGGCCAGAAGTTCACGGCCGGGTCGTTGACCACCGACGACGCATTGGCGATGAAGTTGCCGCCGGGGATCCACGACATGTTCGGGTCGTTGATCGTCGACGCGTCGCCCGAACCGATGAGGAAGGACCAGTAGTACGGGAAGACGGCCGACAGGAGCACGACGCCGAGGCCGGCGTAGACCCAGAAGCCGGGGCGGAACCCGCGGATCTTGGTCGTGCGGTTGCGCTTGCGGTCCGAGGTCTGCGGAATGCCCTCTTCGATGATCGCGAGCGGAGGAGGAGTGCTGATGCTCATCGGCGGAATCCCTTCTTGCGCGGCGACACGACTCCGCGGCCGCCCTCGTCGCGGACGAGCCGGCGGGTGACCAGCAGGTTGATGAGGCCGATCACGAGGATGATCAGGAACAGGATCCACGCGAGCGCGGCCGCCCGCCCGAAGTTCCATTCGCGCCAGCCGATGTTGTAGAGGAACAAGGTGATCGTCAGCCACTGCTGCGCAGCGCCGCCCTCACCGGTGTTGTCGTACATGCGCGGCTCGTCGAAGATCTGCAGGCCGCCGATGGTCGACGTGATGATCACGAAGATCAGGGTCGGGCGCAGCGACGGGACGGTGATCGAGGTGAACTGGCGGAACGCGCCGGCCCCGTCGACGGTCGCGGCCTCGTAGTAGTCGCGAGGGATCGCCTGCATCGCCGCGAGGAGGATGAGGGCGTTGTACCCCGTCCATCGGAAGTTGACCATCGTGGCGATGGCGACGTGGCTCCAGAACGGATCCTTGTGCCACGGGATGGGCTGCAGGCCGATGTCGGTGAGGATGTTGTTCACCAGGCCGTGGTTGTCGCCGAACATGTTGCTGAAGATCAGCGCGACGGCGACGGGGGCCATCACGTACGGCAGCAGCACGCCCATCCGCCAGAACGTCTTGGCGCGGATGTTGCGGTCGAGCATCGCGGCGATGAAGATCGCGAGGACCAGCTGCGGGATCGTCGACAGCAGGAAGATGCTGAACGTGTTGCGCAGGGCGGTCCAGAACTGCGGGTTCTCGAGGATCCAGATGTACTGCTGGAATCCGACGAACTCACCGGAGTTGCGGACGAGGTCCCAGTCCTGGAACGAGATCACCGCGGTGTACGCGATGGGGAAGAGCCCCACGATCGCGAACACGATGAAGAACGGCGAGATGTAGAGGTACGGGGAGAGCTTGAGGTCCCACTTGCTCAGCTTGTGGGAGAACGACAGCACGCGGGGTGCGCGCTCGGGAGAGGGCCGGCCGGCCGGCCCGGATGCCGTGGGGCGGGTTGCGGTCGAGGTCACCGGTGGCTCCGATTCGATGTCGAGTGATGAGAGGCGGGGGGTGAGGAGGAGTGCACGCGTGCCGGGAGCGGCACACGCACACTCCTCCTCGTGTCAGACCACGGCCGGGCGAGCGGCCATGGCGTCTAGACGTCGCCGATCAGAAGGCCTCGACCTCGGCGACCCAGGTGTCCCACGAGGTCTGCTGGTCCTCGACACCGTCGAAGACTCGCGTGACCGCGTTCTGGAGCGCGTCGTGGTACTTGAAGTAGCTCGCGTCCTTGTACGGGGCGACCGTGACGGCCTCGGCACGCGTGCTGAGGATCTGTCCGGTGGGAGCGTCGTTGAAGTACGGGTTGACCGCGTCGGTGAGCGCCGGGTCCTCGTACGCCTCGAGCTGGCTCGGGAACGTGCCGGCCGCGGTGAACGCCTTGACCTGCTGCTCGGGAGCCGTCAGCCAGTCGGCGAGCGCGAGGGCCGCGTCGACGTTGGCGCCGTTGGCGGGGACGGTCAGGTACGAGCCGCCCCAGTTGCCGCCGCCGTTCGGGAAGACGTCGGCGATGTCCCAGCCGGTGACCTCGGGGGCGCCGCCCTCGATGACGCCGAGCATCCAGCCCGGGCAGAGCATCGTGGCGAACTCGCCGTTGGCCATCGACGCGAACCAGTCGTCCGACCACTGCCCGGCGTACGCCGAGTTCGGCACGGCACGCTCGGTGACCAGGTCGTACGCGGCCTGGATGTCGGGGTTCTCGGTCGCGATGACCGTGCCGTCGGGCTCGGTGTACGTGTACTCGATCTGGTTCACGATGCCCTGGAGCACCGAGTTCGCCGAGTCGATCATCGGCTTGCCGGTGGCTTCCTTGTACTGGTCGGCGACGTCGAGGTAGTTCTCCCAGTTGCCGTCGAACAGGTCGGCGACACCCTCGCGGTCGCTGGGCAGGCCGGCGGCCTCGAAGAGGTCGGAGCGGTAGCAGATGCCCTGCGGGCCGATGTCGGTGCCGAAGCCGACGAGACGGCCGTCGGGGTCGGTCGCGGCTGCTTCCTTCCAGTCGAGCCAGCGGCCCTTGACACTGTCGGGCGCCTCGGCCAGGAGGTCGGAGTACTGCATCGCCTCGGCGAACCAGTCGATCTCGACGGCTTCGATGTCGGCGAGGCCTTCCTTGCCCAGCTTCTGGAAGTAGTTCGCGCGGGCGTCGCCGGACTCGGCGGCGCGGTTGTGGACGATCGTGACGTTCGGGTTCTCGTCCATGTACTCCTGGAGGAGCTCATCGGTGTAGCCGAAGTCGTTGAACGTGGCGATGGTGAGCGTGATGGGCTCATCGGGGTCGGCCGACGGCTGGTCGCCGCCACCGCCGGCGCAGCCGGCGAGGACGATGGCCGAGGCCGAGAAGGCGGCGACCGCCACGGCGCTTCGGCGGAAGGCACGTGAGTTCACTGTCACTCCTTTGTGTTTGCAGGGTCGGATGTGTGTTGCAGGGTTTGCGGCGTGAGACGGGTTCTCGGCCACGGTGCCGTGGGAGCGTTCCCACCGGACGAAGAGTCACGCTATGGGATCGCTCCCACGGATGTCAAGGGAGCGCTCCCACGATGTGGTCACGGTTCCATCACGACACATCACGGAAGCCCGGCGGCGAGCGGATGCCTCGGCCCGTAGACTGGGGGCGACCCCTTCCCGCGACATCCGGAGCTCTCGAATGCCCACCATCGTCGTCGACGTCATGCCCAAGGCCGAGCTTCTCGACCCGCAGGGGAAGGCCGTGTCCGGCGCCCTCGCGCGTCTGGGTCAGGACGCCTTCACGTCCGTCCGCATCGGCAAGCGCTTCGAGCTCACCGTCGAGGGCGAGGTCGACGACGAACTCCTCGCGACCGCACGCAGGGTCGCAGACGAGATCCTGTCCAACTCCGTGATCGAGGATGTGGTCGGCGTCGAGGTGGTCGAGTGACCACGCGCATCGGGGTCATCACCTTCCCCGGATCGCTCGACGATCGCGACGCGCAGCGCGCCATCGCGGTCGCCGGCGCCGAGCCCGTCGCGCTGTGGCACGGGTCGCACGACCTGGAAGGAGTCGACGCGCTCGTCCTTCCCGGCGGCTTCAGCTACGGCGACTACCTGCGCGCCGGCGCGATCGCCGCTCTCGCGCCGATCATGTCGGAGGTGAAGGATGCCGCGGCCCAGGGCATGCCGATCCTCGGCATCTGCAACGGCTTCCAGATGCTCGTCGAGGCGCACCTGCTGCCCGGCGGACTCATCCGCAACGCCCACCAGCAGTTCATCCGCCGCGACCAGCGCCTGCGCGTCGAGAACGCCGACACGGCGTGGACGAGCGACTTCGCGGATGGCCAGGAGATCGTCATCCCGCTGAAGAACGCCGACGGCGGCTACATCGCCTCGGAGTCCGAGCTCGACCGTCTCGAGGGCGAAGGGCTGGTCGCGTTCCGCTACCTCGGCGTGAACCCGAACGGGTCGCTGCGCGACATCGCCGGCCTCACGAACGAGCGCGGCAACGTCGTGGGTCTCATGCCTCACCCCGAGCATGCGGTCGAGGAGGGCTTCGGCCCCGATACCGCCGCGGCGATGCGTTCGGGCGTCGACGGCCTGCCGTTCTTCACGTCGGCGATCGCCGCCGTGGTGGCCGCCGCGGCCTGAGCCGCGGCATCCGCTCGGTTCTTCCGGCCCGGAGGCGCGCGTCAGACGGTGCCCGCGGGGGGCCAGACGCCGATGATGATGGCCATGACCACGATCGTGACGAGTTCGTGGGCGATGTTCATGACGGTGAGCGAGGTCGGTCGCCCCTCGAACGCGTCGTGGGTGATGAACCGTGCCGCAGTGAAGCCCGCCCACAGGATGACAGCCGTGCCCAGAGCAGCGAGCAGATAGCCGCCGCCGTAGAAGTGCCAGGCGATGTTCATCGCACCGGCGAGCACCCATGCCGTGATGAAGCTCACGATGACCGTGACCACGATCGGCAGCACGGCGCTGGCACCCGGCCGGTCCATGTCGACGTTCGCGAGCTTCGCCCAGCGGGTGCCGAAGACTCCTCTGGCGTACCAGATCGAGCCGACGACCATGCTCGAGGCGGTCGCGATCAGCACCGCCCAGTAGTTGATCTCGGGGACCATCTTCGCCTCCTCCGTATGGCGGCTCAGCGCGCGGCCGCCGCTCGTCGCGAGCGTAGCGCCGCCCGGCGACGCCGGGGGGCCACCGCGCCGATAGCGTTGAAGCGTGAGCCTGATCGTGAGTGTTCCGACCGAGAGACTGGCCGCCGATCTCGGCCCTCTGCCCGACGACGTCGAGGTCGTCGTGTGGCCCATGGACGGACCGTCGCCCCGACCGGGCTACGACATCGTGGTGCCCCCGTACATGCAGCTGGCGAAGGTGCTCGAGCGGCTGGAGGGCGTGCCGACTCGTCTCGTGCAGAGCCAGTCGATCGGCTACGAGGGCGTCGAGGACCTGCTGCCCGACGGGCTGCTGTTCGCCAACGCCGCGAGCGTGCACGAGACCTCGACCGCTGAGCTCGCGGTCGGCCTCGCGATCGCCGCGCAGCGGCATCTCGACGCGTTCGCGGTCGACACCGCCGCCGGGCGATGGGCTCCCGCGTTCACGCAGAGTCTCGCCGATCGCCGGGTGCTGCTGCTCGGCTACGGCGGCGTCGGCAAGGCCGTCGCCTCCCGTCTGGCTCCGTTCGAGGTGCACCTCACGGTGGTGGCACAGCGGGCGCGCGTGGAGGACGGGATGCCGGTGCACGGCGTCGACGATCTGCCGGCGCTGCTCGGCGACGCCGAGATCGTCATCCTGACTCTTCCCGGAGGCGACAGCACGCGGCGCATCGTCGACGACGCCTTCCTGGCGGCGCTGCCCGACGGAGCACTCGTGGTGAACGTCGGCCGCGGTTCGCTCGTCGACACGGATTCGCTCGTCGATCACGTGCGGCGTGGGCGCGTGCGTGCGGCGCTCGACGTCACCGATCCCGAGCCGCTCCCCGCGGATCATCCGCTCTGGGCGCTCCCCGGTGTGCTGATCTCGCCGCACGTCGGCGGTGCGTCGAGCGCGATGGGTCCGCGGATCGCACGACTCGTGCGCGAGCAGGTCGAGCGGTTGCGAGACGGGCGCGAACCGATCAACGTCGTGATCGGCGGCTCGTCCCTCCGCTGATCACCCTGGTCAGCGGCACTTTCCCGCGAGACCAGCTCTCGGCGAGGACGACCCCTGCCCGGGAGAAGATGACTTCGCCCGCGCGCTCATGCAGTCCGTGGCATATGACTTTTGTCGATCGTTGATGAAAGTTGCATGAGGGGTGCCCCTCTTTTGCTTGACGCGGATCGCCTAGAGGGATAGCGTCCGAGGCAGATCGCTTGACGATCGAAAGGGCACGTCGACGTGCCGCGGCCCCCCGCAACGCGTCGAGGCGGGGGAGCGGCGGGTGCTCCCCACCCCTGGGCGGAAAACGCCCGAACACCCCCAATGAAGGATCCGTGTTAGGGAGCATCATGGACGATCTCACTCATCAGGCCGAAGAGGACGCTCGCGTCCTCGGCAACAAGCTCGGCCTCAGCCGGCGGCAGCTGCTGGCCGCAACGACGGGCATGGCGGCCGCCGCCATGTTCGGCCTCGGCACCGGACACGCGCACGCCGGATCGGGAGCCGCCGCGGCCGGCCTCGCCGCGGCGAAGGGCGGTGGAAACGGCGTGCTGGTGCCACCGGGCAAGCGCGGCATCATCCTTTACACCGTCCGCGACGCCATCGGTCGCGATCCCCTGCTGACCGACCTGCCGTCCGGCTTCAAGGAGGTCCTCAAGCAGCTCTCCGCGATCGGCTACAAGCAGATCGAGTTCGCGGGCTACAACCAGCACGCCAACGCCGAGGGCGGCAACGTCAACAGCGTCGCGGGCGCGCAGCTGCTGCGCACGTGGCTCGACGACTTCGGGCTCGAGGGCGAAGGCAACCACGGCTCGATCCCCTCCACGATCACCGAGGCGACAATCGCGCAGTTCGACGCGGCGTGCGAAGTCGCCAACATCCTCGGCTTCGGCCACATCGGCACCGGCAACGACCCGACCTCGAGCTCGTATCTCGCGGACTGGCAGGCGGCCGCCGATCGCTGGAACTTCTTCGGCGAGCGTGCGGCGACGCACGGCCTGAAGCTCTACACGCACAACCACGACGCGGCCTACAGCTTCCTGCTCGACAGCGGGCCGCTGGACGCCAACGGCCGGCCGACGCGCTCGAGCGGCGCACGTCGACTGGAGTGGTTCCTGCAGAACACCGACCCGAACTACGTCTACCTGGAGATGGACGTCTACTGGGCCCACGTCGCGCAGCACCGCTTCCGCAGCTTCACCGCTCCGGACGGGTCGCTGGTCGACGACGTGTTCGATCCGGCAGGCCTCGTGGCGGCGCAGACGACGCGCTTCCCGCTGTTCCACGCCAAGGACGGCGCCGCACGGCCCGACCTCGCGGCCGGCTACTCGATCGCACCGTTCGGCCAGGGAGACATCGACTACACGACGTTCTTCCAGCGCATCGGCGCGAAGGGGTATCACAACTCGATGTACGAGCAGGACAACGCCAGCTCGGTCCCGACCGCGTCGCCCTCGATGTCGCTCGAGAACGCCGCGACGTCCTACAGGCACATGGCTTCGCTTCGCGGCTGAGCCACCGACCCGGAGAGGGGTGCCGAACAACCGGGTCCAACACGCTCCTCTCCATAGTCGTCCGCACCATGCGTGACGCGACAACCGGGCCGTGTCCTTCGGGGCACGGCCCGGTTCTTCGTTCGCGCGGACGGGATCAGGCGGTGAAGACCGCGTGCACGTCTCCGACGACCTCGCGACCCCCGAGGGCGGACAGCTCCATGAGCACGGCAGTGCCCACGACGACACCGCCGAGCGAGGCGACCAGCCCGTGCGCCGCGACGAGGGTGCCTCCGGTGGCGAGCACGTCGTCGACGAGCAGCACTCGCATGCCGTCGGTGATGTCGTCGTGCGCCTCGATCGTGGCGGTGCCGTACTCGAGTGCGTAGTCGACGGATGCCGCGGGCCGCGGAAGCTTGCCCGCCTTGCGGATCGGGATCAGCCCCGCTCCTGCCTCCATGGCGGCCGCGCCGGCCAGCAGGAACCCGCGCGCCTCGACGCCGGCGACGACGTCGAAGTCGCCGTCGAAGGGCGCGATCAGCGCATGGATCACGGTGCGGAGGGCCGAGGCATCCGCCAGCAGGGGCGTGATGTCGCGGAACAGCACTCCCGGTTCCGGGTAGTCGGGGATCGTGCGGATGAGCGATTCGGCACGGGTGAGGGCTTCGGACACCGCCTCACGATACCGCCGGCATGGTTCGCAGCTCCTTCGAAGGACTTGTTCGACGCAATCGCATCGCGAATGTAAGCGCTTGCACTATCCTGTAACGATGACTTCGTCGCAGACCGCAGAACGCACCGACGCGCCCGCCTCTCGCGTGGGAGCGGAGTGGTGGCGCACCGCCGTCATCTACCAGATCTACCCTCGCTCGTTCGCCGACAGCTCGGGCGACGGCATCGGCGACCTGCCGGGCATCACCTCGCGGCTCGACGACCTGCGCGACCTCGGCGTCGACGCGATCTGGCTCAGCCCCTTCCAGCGCTCCCCCCAGAAGGACGCCGGCTACGACGTCGCCGACTACTGCGACGTCGACCCCCTCTTCGGCACCCTCGGCGACTTCGACGACATGCTGTCGGCGGCGCACGACCGCGGCATCCGTCTGATCGTCGATCTGGTCCCCAACCACTCGTCCGATCAGCACGTGTGGTTCCAGGAGGCCCTCGCCGCCGCCCCCGGCAGCGCCGCCCGCGCGCGCTACATGTTCCGCGACGGACAGGGCGTCGAGGGCGAGCTGCCGCCGAACAACTGGGACTCCGTCTTCGGCGGTCCCGCGTGGACGCGCGTCGTCGAGTCCGACGGCTCACCCGGCCAGTGGTACCTGCACCTGTTCGACTCGTCGCAGCCCGACTTCGACTGGTCCAACGACGAGGTCCGCGAGGAGTTCCGCCGCATCCTGCGCTTCTGGCTCGACCGCGGCGTCGACGGCTTCCGCGTCGACGTGGCGCACGGACTCGTCAAGGCCGACGGGCTCCCGGACTACACGCCCGATCCCGAGGCGGGATCGATGGGCGGCGAAGAAGCCGACGTGCCGTACTGGGGGCAGGACGGCGTCCACGAGGTGTACCGCGACTGGCACACCCTCCTCGCCGAGTACGACGGCGACCGAGCCCTGTGCGCCGAGGCGTGGCTGCCCACCCCCGAGCAGACCGCGCTGTGGGTGCGTCCCGACGAGATGCACCAGGCATTCAACTTCGCCTATCTCGAGACCGCGTGGGACGCGTCGGCCCTCCGCTCCGTGATCGCCGAGTCGATCGCCGCCTACGCCGCCGTCGGCGCGCCGAGCACCTGGGTGCTCTCGAACCACGACGTCGTCCGCCACGCCTCGCGCCTCGCGCTGACCGCCGAGAACCCGCAGGGCCACGGCATCGGCCCGGACTCCCCCGGCAAGCCGATCCCCGAGGTGGGCCTGCGCCGCGCCCGCGCGGCGACGACGCTCATGCTCGCACTGCCCGGCTCCGCCTACCTGTTCCAGGGCGAGGAGCTCGGCCTGCCCGAGGTCATCGAGATCCCCGGCGAGGCCCGTCAGGACCCGACGTGGTTCCGGACGAACGGCGAGCGGTACGGCCGTGACGGCTGCCGCGTGCCGATCCCGTGGACCGCGGATGCCCCGGCCTACGGCTTCAGCACGACCGGCGACGCATGGCTGCCGCAGCCGGCGGAATGGGCCGGACTGGCCCGTGACGTGCAGGCCGGCGACCCCGACTCGACTCTGTCGCTCTACCGCTCGCTGATCGCCGCCCGCCGCGCCCAGGGCCTCGGTGCGGGCACGCTCGAGTGGCTCGAGGGCTTCGGGACGGATGTCGTGGCCTTCCGCAACGGCAACGTCACCGTCGTCGGCAACACCGGCGCGACGTCCGTCGCACTGCCGGACGGTATCGTGATCGCGTCGAGCGGTCCGATCCCGGGCGGCGAGCTCCCGGCAGACACGACCGTCTGGCTCGCGAACGACTGAGATCCGCCCGGCGCGGCGACGCGCACGGACGAGAGGTGGGGACGACGTGGTCAGCATCGACGAGGTGGCACGGCATGCCGGTGTCTCCACGGCGACCGTCTCCCGCGCCCTGAGCGGCCGGGGCCACGTCTCCGATGCGACCAGGGCGCGGGTCGAGGTCGCCGCGAAGAGCCTCGGCTACGTGGTGTCGGCGTCGGCGTCGAGCCTCGCGTCGGGTCGCACCCGCAACATCGGCGTCCTCGTGCCGTTCCTCGACCGGTGGTTCTTCTCGACCGTGCTCAGCGGCATCGCATCCGCCCTCATGCGGCGCGGGTACGACATCACGCTCTACAGCCTCACCGCCGACCGCGCCGAGCGGCGCGACGTGTTCGACACGTTCCTGCGCCGGCAGCGGGTCGACGGCGTGATCGCGATCTCGATCGAGATCGGCGAGGAGGAGACCGAGCAGCTGTTCGCGCTCGACCTCCCGGTGATCGCGATCGGCGGCCCGAACCCTCGGCTCACGACGCTGACGGTCGACGACACGGCGGTGGCGCGCCTCGCGACGGAGCACCTCCTCGCCCTCGGGCACCGGGAGATCGCGCACATCGGCGCGAGCCCGGAGTTCGACATCGACTTCCACATCCCGACGCATCGGCGGCAGGGCTTCGAGCAGGCGTTGGCGGATGCCGGCATCCCGGTCAAGCCCTCGCTGTTCGAGCCCGCCGACTTCACCATCGAAGGCGGGTTCCGCGCGGCGAAGCAGCTGCTCGGCAAGCCGGGCGGCCGGCCGACGGCGATCTTCGCGGCATCGGACGAGATGGCCATCGGCGCACTGCTGGCCGCTCGGGAGCTCGGGTACCGGGTGCCCGAGGATCTGTCGGTCGTGGGCATCGACGGACACGAGCTCGGCGAGTTCTTCCGTCTCACCACCGTGGATCAGTTCCCCCTGGGTCAGGGCGAGCGCGCGGCGGAAGCGATCCTCGCCGAGCTCGAGGCGAAGGACGTCGCCCCGGTGCACCAGCCCGGAGACCTCCCCTACGAGCTCATCGTGCGCGGGTCGACCGCACGGCTCCCCTCCTGACCCCCTCCTCCCCGCCCCTCCCCTCCTCCCCTCCTCCCCTCCTCCCCGCCCTCCTCACGTTTGTGTGGAGCAGGTCCCGGAAACATCGTGTGAGATACGGGACCTACTCCACACAAACCGACGGGTCGAGGGGCGCGAGGGGCGGGAGGGGCGAGGGGCGGGGGGCGAGGGGCGAGGGGCGGGGGACGCGAGGGGGCGCGGATAGGCTCGGGGGCATGACGATCGACCTCGAAGCCCTCTACATCGACCTGCACCGGCATCCCGAACTGTCGTTCCAGGAGACGCGGACGGCGGGGGTCGTCGCGAAGCACCTGACCGACCTGGGCATCGAGTTCGAAGAGGGCGTGGGCAAGACCGGCGTCGTCGGCATCGTCCGCAACGGCGAAGGACCGGTCGTCTGGCTCCGGGCCGACATGGACGCCCTCCCGGTTCCCGAGCAGACGGGGCTTGCGTACGCCAGCACCGCGCGCGGCACCGACCCGTCCGGCACGGACGTGCCCGTCATGCACGCGTGCGGCCACGACATGCACGTCGCATCGCTGCTCGGCGCCCTGGAGCGCCTCCTCGCGACCAAGGACGAGTGGGCCGGCACGATCGTCGCCGTGTTCCAGCCCGCCGAGGAGTACGGCGCCGGGTCGCAGGCGATGATCGCCGGCGGTGTGCTCGACCGCTTCCCCAAGCCCGACATCGTGCTCGGCCAGCACGTCACTCCGCTCCCCGCCGGCACGATCGGCGTGCGCAGCGGCACCCAGATGGCCGCGTCCGACGGGCTCACCGTCACCCTGCTCGGCCGTGGCGGACACGGTTCGCGCCCGCACTCGACGATCGACCCCGTGGTGATGGCCGCCGCGACCGTCATGCGCCTGCAGACGATCGTGTCGCGCGAGGTCGATCCGCGCGACGTCGCCGTCGTCACGGTCGGCTCGATCCACGCCGGTCTCAAGAACAACATCATCCCGGCCGAGGCGAAGCTCGAGCTGAGCCTGCGCTACCCCGACGACGACGCCCGCGCACGCGTGCTCGAGAAGGTCGAGCGCGTCGTCCGCGCCGAGGCCCAGGCATCCGGTGCCGAAGAAGAGCCGGTCATCGCGATCGACCACTCGCTCCCGCCGACCATCAACGACGTCGACGCCACCGCGCGCCTCCGCCTCGCGTTCGACACGGCGTTCGGCGAGGGCACGGTCATCGATCCCGGCATGTTCACCGGCAGCGAAGACGTGTCGTGGTTCGCGCGCGAGTCCGGCGCGCCGCTCGTGTTCTGGTTCTGGGGCGGCGTCGATCCCGACGCGTACGCGGCGGCCGTCGCGGCCGACACCGTCGAGCGCGACATCCCCACGAATCACTCGCCGTTCTTCGCGCCGGTGCTGCAGCCGACCCTCGGAAACGGCGTCGCGAACTTCGTGGTGGCCGCGCGCGAGTTCCTGGGCACCCCCGACGCCGCCTGATCGGATGCTGCGGCCCGCCCGCCGCGGTCGTCAGCGCCACCTCATCGATATCCGCGGGACGAGCCCGTCCGGATCCGGCGGCTCCCGTTCGTCGACGAGCCGCTGCGCGGAGAGGATGCCCGGCAGCCCGCGGTGGTCGCGTGTGGCGAAGACGACGATCACCGACACGAGCGTGAAGATCCACCCCGCGAAGTCCCACGCGCCGGGGAGGGCGAACAGCACCAGGAACGTCCCGATGCCACCGGCGTAGCGGAGGAACCGGGCGAGCGGGATCGGCAGGCCGCCGCCTTCGTAGCGCAGGCGGATCGCGACATCGCCCACGGTCCGGCCCGTCACGAGCACGAAGACGAGCCAGAGCACGATCGGCGCGGCCGCCGCCACGACGCCGGCTGCTCCGCCGTCCCGCACCTCGCGCTCCGCCCCGAGCGCCAGGAGCCCCAGCTGGAAGAAGACGCCGACGGCCAGTGACGTCAGCCACGCGCCGACGACGTCGCAGGTCATCGCGAGTACACGGCGGGCGCCGGTCACCCTCCGTGGCCGGTCCGCGTCGTCGAGGCGTCCCGATCCGCGATGCCGGCGGGGCACCGCGAGGGCCAGCACCGAGCCGATCACCGCCCCGAGCGTGTTCGCGAGCAGATCGTCGACGTCGACCACGCGATAGGCGCAGGGAGCGAGCCCCCAGACACCGGTGAGCTGCGTCAGCTCGACGACGGCCGACACCCCGAGGCCCGCGAGGGCGGCCACGACGATACCGCGGCCGCCCAGCACGCGTACGAAGAAGCCGAGCGGCACGAACATCAGCACATCGAGGAGAACGTGCAGCACGGCGGGGTCGGTGATCGCACCCGCCGGCAGGAGGCTCTCGTCGCGGATGCCCGCCGCGAACGCGAAAGGTCTCAGGTTCGCGCCTGCGCAGCTCACCGCAGCGGGATCGGGCAGGGGCAGGACGGTGTACGCCCAGATCGCCACGAAGGAGACGAGCGCGCCCGCCCACAGCGCGAGCCGCCCCTTACCCAGCCCTCCGCGGCGCCGGTGGCTGAGTGCCACGAACGGGGCGAACAGCAGGGTACCGGCGACCACGCCGAGGGCGATCGCCAGCGCACCGAGAAGGATCCGTTCCTCCACGGGGAGAGTCTGGCAGACCCGACACCCGTATGGATTTCGTTAGGACGCCCCTCTCGATGCGGCTCCCACGCCCGGGCGAGCGTATTGTCGCCTGCCGTGACAAGTGGACCCCGAGAGCCAGGCGCAGAGGCGCCGCGGGCCAAGCGCCTCATCCTCGGCGACCCCCTCACTTCCGAGAAGCTCGACGAACAGCTCCTGCCGAAGAAGCGCGCCCTGCCGATCTTCGCGTCGGACGCACTGAGCTCCGTGGCCTACGCGCCGCAGGAGCTGCTGATGATCCTCCTCATCGGCGGGACCGCGTTCCTCGCGTTCGCGCCGTGGGTGGCCGCGGCCGTCGTCACGCTGCTCATCGTCGTGGTCGCGAGCTATCGGCAGCTGATCAAGGCGTACCCCTCCGGGGGCGGCGACTACGAGGTGGCGCGGAAGAACCTGGGCGAGGTGCCTGGCGTGGTCGTCGCATCGGCCCTGCTCGTCGACTACGTGCTGACGGTCGCGGTGTCGGTCGCGTCCGGCGTCGACAACATCATCTCGGCGATCCCCGAGCTCGACCCGGGCCGGATCGAGCTCGCGGTCGGGTTCGTGATCCTCATCGTGATCGTCAACCTGCGCGGCGTGCGCGAGGCGTCGTTCGCCTTCGCGGTCCCGACGTACGTGTTCATCGGGTCGGTGGGCGTGATGATCGTCGTCGGCCTCACACGCACCTTCATGGGCGACCCGCCCGTGTCGTCGAGCGCCGACTACGCGGTGCAGGCCGAGTCGCTCACACAGGCGGCCGTCATTCTGCTGGTGCTGCGCGCATTCTCGAGCGGATGCTCCGCCCTGACGGGCGTCGAGGCCGTCTCGAACGGCGTGCCCGCCTTCCGCAAGCCGAAGGTGCGCAACGCCCAGATGACGCTGACCTTCATGGGCGGCATCGCCATCCTGCTCTTCTCCGGCCTGACCGCCATCGCCCTCGTCTCGGGCGTGCACTACGCCGAGAACCCCTGCAGCCTCATCGGCTTCGACTGCTCCAGCCAGGTCCAGCCCAGCCTGATGGCGCAGGTCGCCGCGGCGACGTTCGGGATGGGATCGATCCCGTTCTACGTGATCCAGGCGGCGACCGCGTGCGTCCTGCTGCTGGCGGCCAACACGGCGTTCAACGGATTCCCCCTGCTCGGCGCCGTGCTCGCCCGCGACGGCTTCGCGCCGAAGGCCCTCAACACCCGCGGCGACCGCCTCGTCTACTCGAACGGCATGATCATCCTCGGCGTCGCCGCCATCGTCGTGCTGATCGTCTACCAGGCGAACCTCACCACGCTCATCCAGCTGTACATCATCGGGGTGTTCGTGTCGTTCTCGATCGGGCAGATCGGCATGGTGCGACACTGGCGGCGGTCGCTGCGCGAGATGGCGGCGCTGCCGCCGGATGCCGCGGCCGAGGCATCCGCCCGCCACGAGCGCCGATCGGCCTACATCGGGCTGGCGATCAACGCGCTCGGCGCCGCGATGACGATCTCGGTGCTGCTCATCGTGACGATCACCAAGTTCACGCACGGCGCCTGGCTCGTCTTCATCGCGATCCCCATCCTCGCCGTCCTCATGGTGGGTGTGAACCGCTACTACCGCGATGTCGAGCACGAGATCGCCGTCGACGACACCACTCATTTCGGCGCCGAGGGCGACCTCGCCATCGTCCTCGTCAACCGTCTTCAGAAGCCGGTCCTCAAGGCGATCGACTACGCGCTGGCGGCGAAGCACGACAAGACGATCGCGGTGCACGTCGCGGTGAGCGACGAGGAGTCGACCGCGCTGCAGAAGCAGTGGGAGGAGCACCGGGTTCCCGCGAAGCTCGTGATCATCGAGTCGCCGTACCGCTCGTATGCGTCGCCGATCGCGCGGTTCATCAAGCAGTACCGCGAGAAGTTCGGGTCGTCCGTGGTGACCGTGTACCTGCCGCAGTACATCGTCGGCCACTGGTGGGAGTCGCTTCTGCACAACCGCCGGTCGCGCCGCATCGCCCAGCAGCTCATGCTCGTCCACGGGGTGTCCATCACCCTCGTGCCGTGGCTGCTCGACTCTTCGGAGCTCATCTACGGACGCCGGTCGCGTCCCCTTCCCGGCGACGAGCGCGCCGGGCGGCCGGGGCCCGAGATCCAGACGAACGGGCGCCGCGCGACCCGCCCGGCGGGCCCGCCCGTGGCCGACGAGTCGCACGCGGCGGAGGCTGCGTCGAAGGTCGGCCAGCCGGCACCCTGAGGCTCGCCCGCGATCGGAGCGACGCGGGTTCGCGCGCGTGACGTGGTCGCACCCCTCCGACCCGGCGGACGTGACGGGGCGGAGGGGTGCGGGTCGGGGAACGCGCGGCTCAGCCGCCGTAGGTCTCGAACTCGGCCACGCGCGGAGTGCCCGTCGCGCCGGTGATCTCGAAGTTGATCTTCGTGAGAGAGGTCGGGGCGAAGGCGATCGTGCCCGCCCCGCTGCCCGAGGCCAGGACGGCGCCGGTGTCGTTGTCCACGACGCGCCATGCGCCGATGACTCCGCCGCCGCTGGTGTCCTCGCGGATGACGACCGACGACACGGTCTTGGCCGAGCTCCACTTGACCGAGATGCGGCCCGTCGAGCCGATCGGCGACCAGTACGTGCCCGTCGAGCCGTCGATGACGTTGCCGTAGCTCGTGCCGCCGGCCTTGCTCGAGCCGTCGGCAGCTGCTCCGAGGCTGAGGTTGGCACCACCGGGCGCCGGAGTCGTCGGCGTCGGCGTGGGTGTCGGCGCCGGGGTGGTCGGAGTCGGGCTGGGCGCCGGCGTGGTCGGCGCCGGGTCGGGGTTCTGCGGCGTGCAGGATCCGTCCGACACCTTCAGGCCCCGGTTCGCTCCCGCGGTGGCCGCGACGACGCTGGGAACGCAGGATGCCGCGTCGAGGCTGTACGCGTAGGGGATCGAGACCGTCGTGGTGGACGCCATGCCCGGTCCGGCGGGGTTGTAGTCCGTCCCGGCGGCCGACCAGGTCACGTTGTCGAGGATGTTGCCGCTGGTCTGCCACGTCCCCGCGGCGTCCGTGTAGAACGTGCCCAGCACGTCCTTCGAGTCCTCGAAGTAGTTGTTGTCCACCTTGGCCTTGGCCCCGGCGCGGGAGTTGATGCCCGACTCGTTGAGGCTCACGTAGTGGTTGTTGTAGACGTGGGCGATCCCCCCGCGCAGCAGCGGGGCCCGCGAGTCGATGTTCTCGTAGTAGTTGTGGTGGAAGGTGACGAACCCGTTGTCGAGGTCGCTCTCGCTCGATCCGATCAGCCCGCCGCGGCCCGAGTTGCGCAGGACGCTGTACGACAGGGTGACGTACTGCGTGCCGCTCTTCATGTCGAACAGCCCGTCGAATCCCTCGGACTCGCCGCCGGACGCCTCGAGGGTGACGTGGTCGACCCAGACGTTCCGCACGTCGCTCTCCATGCCGATCGCATCGCCGCCGTTGGATGTCGGCGAGCCGGACTTCTTGACGTTGCGCACGGTGACGTTCTGGATCACGATGTTGTGCGATCCGCGGATGTGGATGCCGACCTGGTCGAAGACGGCACCCGCTCCGACGCCGACGATCGACACGTTGCCGATGTCCTTGAGCTCGATGACGCCGTCGGCGGTGTTGCAGCTCTCGCCCGACACCTTCGCGGTGTTGGCGTGGGTGATCGTGCCCTCCACCTCGATCGTGAGCGGCGTGTCGACCGCGGCGCGTGCGCACAGGGCCGCGTGGAGCTCGGTGCCGGTGGTCGCACGGACCGTCTGACCGCCGGCGCCGCCGGTCGTGCCTCCGTTCTGGGTCGCGAATCCGGTGGCGCTGCCGGTGGCGGCCTGTGCTCCGGGAAGGGCGAGGCCCATCACTCCGAGGGCGGCGACCAGGGCTCCTGCGGCCGTCGTCGCGACGGCTCGGCGAACGTGGTTTCGTCTCATGTGCTTTCGATCCTTCTCATCGTTGAGTGGGGACACTCGTCATCGAGTCCGGGCGAGCGCGCGCGCACGCCCGTGGGCCGTGATCGACCCGGGCCTGCTCGGCGTCCGCTCCGAGAAAGCGTTTTCTCGCTCATCGTAGGGTGAAGCATCGCCGGCCTCAACCCGCCGTTCGGGGGACAGCGTCCACGTGCACCCGGACCGGCGCGTCAGCGCACCGCGGAACCCCGAGCCGTACCCGGCCAACCCGCGTAGCCTGGAAGGGTGACTTCCCCCGCGCCCGTGCTCGACCTCGCGGCCATCCGCGCCGACTTCCCGCTCCTCGGCGAGCGCATCGGCGACGCGCCCCTCGTCTATCTCGACTCCGCCGCCACCAGCCAGAAGCCGCAGGCCGTGATCGACGCCGAGGTCTCGTTCCTCACGCGCTCCAACGCCGCCGTGCACCGCGGCGCCCACACCCTCGCGGCCGAGGCGACCGAGCTCTTCGAGGACGCCCGGGCGGCGGTCGCCGGCTTCGTCGGCGCGGAGCCCGAGCAGCTCGTGTGGACGAGCGGCGCCACCGCGGGGCTCAACCTCGTCGCCTACGCCATCGGCAACGCCACGGCCGGCCGCGGCGCCCCCGAGAGCGCACGCTTCGCCCTGCGGCCGGGAGACGAGCTCGTCGTCACCGAGAGCGAGCACCACGCGAACCTCATCCCGTGGCAGGAGCTCGCCGCCCGCACCGGCGCCGTGCTGCGCCACATCCCCGTACGGGACGACGGCACGATCGACCTGGATGCCGCGGCATCCGTCATCTCGGACCGCACGCGTCTCGTCGCCTTCCCGCACGTGTCCAACGTGCTGGGTATCGTCAACCCGGTCGCCGAGCTCGTCGCCCTCGCGCAGGGAGTGGGCGCGATCACCGTGCTCGACGCGTGCCAGTCGGCACCGCACCTGCCGCTCGACCTTCCCGCCCTCGGCGTCGACCTGGCCGTGTTCTCGGGCCACAAGATGCTCGGACCGTACGCGATCGGCGGGCTCTACGGCCGGTCCGACGTTCTGACCGCCCTGCCGCCTTTCCTCACCGGCGGCTCGATGATCACCACCGTGACGCTCGACGAGGCGAACTACCTCCCGCCGCCGCAGCGGTTCGAGGCCGGCACCCAGCCCGTCTCGCAGGCCATCGGCCTCGCCGCGGCCGTCCGCTATCTCGACGGCGTCGGGATGGACGCCGTCCACGCCCACGAACGCGCGCTCGAGGCCCGCATGGGCGAAGGGCTGCGCGGCATCCCCGGCATCCGCCTCCTCGGTGATGCCGCCGGCGTGGAACGCGTCGGACTGTGGGCGTTCGACGTCGACGGCGTGCACGCGCACGACGTGGGCCAGTTCCTCGACGCGCGCGGCATCGCGGTGCGCGTCGGACACCACTGCGCCCAGCCCCTCCACCGCCGCCTCGGCCTCACCGCGTCGGTGCGGGCCTCGGCTGCGCTGTACAACACCGCCGACGAGGTCGACGTGTTCCTCGACGCCGTCGCCGGCGTGCGGTCGTTCTTCGGAGCCGGCTCGTGAGCGGTCTCGAGTCGCTGTACCAGGAGCTCATCCTCGACCACTCCAAGCGGCCGCACGGAAAGAGCCCGGTCGCGGAGTCCGGCGCGGCCGAAGGCGCCCGGGTCGCGACGTCCTACCAGCGCAACCCGATATGCGGCGACGAGATCACCCTGCGCGTCCGTCTCTCCGACGACGGAGCGACCGTGGAAGAGGTCTCGTGGGACGGCGCCGGCTGCTCCATCTCGCAGGCGTCAGCCTCGATGCTCGTCGCGCTCATCGAGGAGGAGGAGGGGATGCCTGTGGGCGAGGCATCCACCCTGGTCGGAGGGTTCCGCGAGGCGCTGCGATCGCGCGGTGAGATCGCGCTCGACGAAGAGGTGTTCGGCGACGCGGCCGCCCTCTCAGGCGTCTCGAAGTTCACCGCCCGCGTGAAGTGCGCCATGCTCGCGTGGGTCGCGTTCGAGGACGCCGTCGCCCGCGCCTGATCCTCGCTTCACGCGTCAGGGGATCGTGAGGGTCCGCATGCGGGACGTTCGGATTCCGTGAGGACGGCGTGAGTTCCGCGCGTGGCGGAGTTGCATCGAATCCGAGTCCGCCGCACCGCGGACTCGCCGCGCGGCCGTCGCCGCCGGAACGCACCCACCAGGAGTCCTCGTGCTCGATGTCATCTACCTCGTCGCCACGCTCGCGCTGTTCGCGCTCGTCGGCCTGATCGCGAAGGGGGCGGAGAAGCTGTGATCGTGTTCTCCCTCATCGCGGCGGCCCTCGGGCTCGCCGCCGTCGTCTATCTCGTCATCGCCCTCGTGAAGCCGGAGAAGTTCTGATGGACGCCGCCACCACGTGGACCGGCATCCTCCAGATCGCCACGGTCCTCCTCATCCTCGCGCTCATCTATCGTCCCCTCGGCGACTGGATAGCCCACATCTACACCACCCCCAAGAACTGGCGCGTCGAGCGCGGCGCGTATCGACTGATGGGCGTCGACCCGGGCTCCGAGCAGACGTGGCAGGCCTACACCCGTGGGGTGCTCGCGTTCTCTCTCATCGGAGTGCTCTTCGTCTACGCTCTCCAGCGCTTCCAAGCCGTGCTGCCGTACTCGCTGGGGCTGCCCGCCGTTCCTGAAGGCCTGGCGTTCAACACCGCGGTGTCGTTCGTGACCAACACGAACTGGCAGTCGTACTCACCCGAGCTGACGTTGGGATACACCGTGCAGCTCGCAGGCCTGGCGGTGCAGAACTTCGTCTCGGCGGCAGTGGGCATCGCAGTCGCGGTCGCGCTGGTGCGCGGGCTCTCGCGCCGTGGGTCGGCGACCATCGGAAACTTCTGGGTCGACCTCACCCGCGGCGTCACCCGGCTGCTGCTGCCGCTGGCCCTGCTCTCGGCCGTCGCGCTGATGATCGCGGGAGTGGTCCAGAACTTCAACGGCTTCACCGAGGTGGGGACGATCACCGGCGGAACGCAGCTGATCCCGGGCGGACCTGTCGCTTCCCAGGAGGCCATCAAGGAGCTCGGCACCAACGGCGGCGGCTTCTTCAACGCGAACTCGGCGCACCCGTTCGAGAACCCCACCGCGTGGACGAGCGTGCTCGAGATCCTGCTGCTCCTCGCGATCCCGACGGCCATGCCGCGCGCCTTCGGCAAGATGGTCGGCGACAACCGCCAGGGCTACGCGATCCTCGCCGTGATGGCTTCGATCGCGGTCGTGTCGATCGCGGCGGTGACCTGGCTCGAATCGCTCGGACTGGGCACAGCCCCGCAGCTGGCCGGCTCGGCGATGGAGGGCAAGGAGGTGCGCTACGGCATCTTCGGCTCGACGCTGTTCGCCGGCGCGACGACGCTCACCAGCACCGGCGCGGTCAACTCGATGCACGACTCGTACACCGCCCTGGGCGGCATGATCCCGATGATCAACATGATGCTCGGCGAGATCGCCCCCGGCGGCGTCGGCTCGGGCCTGTACGGCATGCTCGTGCTCGCCGTGATCGCGGTCTTCGTCGGCGGACTCCTGGTCGGCCGCACGCCCGAGTATCTGGGCAAGAAGATCGGCCCGACCCAGATCAAGCTCGCGAGCCTGTACATCCTGGTCACCCCGACTCTGGTGCTCGCCGGCACCGCGCTGAGCTTCGCGATCCCCGGGATCCGCGAAGACGTCGAGTCGACGTCGATCTGGAACCCAGGCGTGCACGGCCTCAGCGAGGTGCTCTATGCGTTCACCTCGGCTTCGAACAACAACGGATCGGCCTTCGCCGGGCTCACGGCGAACACGCCGTGGCTGAACACCGCGCTCGGCGTCGCGATGCTGCTCGGCCGGTTCATCCCGATCGTCCTCGTGCTCGCACTGGCGGGATCTCTCGCCAGGCAGGAGACGGTGCCCTCCACCGTGGGCACCCTCCCCACATACCGCCCGCAGTTCGTCGGCCTGCTCGCCGTCGTCGCGGTCGTCATCACCGCACTCACCTATTTCCCCGTTCTCACGCTGGGCCCCCTGGCGGAAGGGCTCGTCTGACTCATGTCCACCACACTCACCCCCGGAACGTCCTCCGGCACAGGCCCGATCCCGGGCACCATCCCTCCCAAGCCCTCCCGCACTCGCGCGTTCAGCTGGGCCCAGCTGTGGGCCGCCCTTCCGGGTGCGCTGCGCAAACTGAACCCGATCGCGCTCTGGCACAACCCCGTCATGTTCCTGGTGTGGGTCGGTGCTGCCCTCACCACGGTGATCGCGATCGCCGAGCCGTTCCTCGGCGGCCCGGAGTCCTCGGGCGGCAGCACCGTGCCCTTCGGGTTCACGTGGAGCATCGCGTTCTGGCTGTGGCTGACCGTGCTGTTCGCGAACCTCGCCGAGGCAGTGGCCGAGGGCCGCGGCAAGGCGCAGGCCGCATCGCTGCGCAAGACGCGGACGTCCACGATGGCGCGCCGAGTGACGGCGTACGACCCGTCGGATGCAGCGGCCGAGCGCGGAGAGACGGTCGAGGTCTCCTCGGCCGACCTGCGCCTGGGCGACGTCGTCATCGTGGCGGCCGGAGAGCTGATCCCCGGTGACGGCGACATCGTGTACGGCATCGCCACGGTCGACGAGTCGGCCATCACCGGCGAGTCCGCACCGGTCGTGCGTGAGTCCGGCGGCGACCGCAGCGCGGTCACCGGCGGCACCCGCGTCCTGTCGGACCGCATCGTCGTGCGCATCACCTCGAAGCCAGGGGAGACGTTCGTCGACCGCATGATCTCGCTCGTCGAAGGCGCAAGCCGCCAGAAGACGCCGAACGAGATCGCGCTGAACATCCTGCTCGCGAGTCTGTCGATCGTGTTCGTGATCGTGGTGCTCACGCTCAACCCCATCGCGTCGTACGCGGCGTCGCCGGTCAGCATCCCGGTGCTCGTGGCACTGCTCGTGTGCCTCATCCCCACGACGATCGGCGCGCTGCTGTCGGCGATCGGCATCGCCGGCATGGACCGGCTCGTTCAGCGCAACGTGCTGGCGATGTCGGGACGCGCTGTGGAGGCCGCCGGAGACGTCACGACACTCCTGCTCGACAAGACGGGGACGATCACCTACGGCAACCGCCGCGCGTCGGACTTCGTCACGATGCCGGGCGCATCAGGCGATGAGCTCGCCCGCGCCGCTGCGCTGTCGTCACTGGCCGACCCCACCCCCGAGGGTGTCTCGGTGGTGGAGCTGGCTGCGGTCCGGGGCATCCATGTCGCGGCGCCGGACGGCGCTGTCAGCGTGCCGTTCACGGCGCAGACCCGCATGAGCGGCGTCGATCTGGCCGACGGCACGCAGGTGCGCAAGGGCGCCGGCTCCGCGGTGCTCGCGTGGCTGGAGGCATCGGGATCGTCCGTGGTGCCCGCGACCCGCGCGCACCTGATCAGTGAGACCGACGCCATCGCCGAGTCGGGCGGCACCCCACTGGTGGTGGCGACCCTCGGGGCGGACGGCGCCGGGCGAGTGCTCGGCGTCGTGCACCTGAAGGACATCGTCAAGGACGGCCTGCGCGCCCGATTCGCCGAACTGCGCTCGATGGGCATCCGCACCGTCATGATCACGGGTGACAACCCGCTGACGGCACGGGCGATCGCAAAGGAGGCGGGCGTCGACGACTATCTCGCCGAGGCCACCCCCGAAGACAAGCTCGCGCTCATCAGGCGCGAGCAGGCGGGCGGCAACCTTGTCGCGATGACCGGCGACGGCACCAACGACGCACCAGCGCTCGCGCAGGCGGACGTCGGAGTGGCGATGAACACGGGCACGTCGGCCGCAAAGGAGGCCGGCAACATGGTCGACCTCGACTCCGACCCGACGAAGCTCATCGACATCGTGCGCATCGGCAAGCAGCTGCTCATCACGCGCGGCGCGCTGACGACGTTCTCGCTCGCCAACGACATCGCCAAGTACTTCGCGATCATCCCCGCGATGTTCATGGGGATCTTCCCGGGGCTCGCGGCGCTGAACGTCATGCAGCTCAGCTCCCCGGCATCCGCCGTCACGAGCGCCATCATCTTCAACGCGATCATCATCGTGATCCTCATCCCGCTGGCGCTGCGGGGCGTGAAGTACCGCCCGGCGAGCGCCTCGCAGATCCTCAGCCGCAACCTGCTCGTCTACGGGCTGGGCGGCGTGATCGCACCCTTCATCGGCATCAAGCTCATCGACATCGTCGTGAGCCTCATCCCGGGCTTCTGAGCCCGACAGGAGACGCACATGTCCACCACCACCCGCACCACTCTTCGCACGACAGGTGTGGCGCTGCGCGCCATGCTCGTGTTCACCCTCGTGCTGGGCGTCGGCTACACACTGCTGGTCACCGGCATCGGTCAGCTCGCCCTGCCCTGGCAGGCCAACGGCTCGGTCGTGACCGCCGGCGACGAGTCCGTCGGTTCCGCACTCATCGGGCAGTCGTTCACGGATGCCGACGGGAACGCCGTTCCCGAGTACTTCCAGTCCCGCCCCTCGGCTGCCGGCGCCGGGTACGACGGCGGCGCATCCAGCGGCTCCAACTGGGGTCCCGAGAACACCGACCTGATCTCGGCGATCGAGGAGCGCCAGCTCGCGGTCGCGGAGCTCGAGGGAGTCGACGTGTCCGAGGTCCCGGCGGACGCCGTCACCGCGTCGGGCTCGGGCCTGGACCCGCACATCAGCCCGGCGTACGCGCTGCTGCAGGTTCCGCGAGTCGCGGCCGCACGGGGACTGGACGAGTCCGAGGTGCGCGCCGTGGTCGAGGACCACATCCAGCAGCGCGACCTCGGCTACCTCGGCGAGCCCCGCGTGAACGTGCTGGCGCTCAACCTCGCGCTCGACGCGATCGACCGCTGAACACGCGCCGGTCACGACTCCGGTCGTGACCGGCGCGTGCCCGTTTCCACGGAAGACATAAGGTGACGACATGAAGCGCGGCAAGCTGCGGGTCCTCCTCGGCGCAGCGCCGGGAGTGGGCAAGACCTACGAGATGCTCGAAGAGGGCAGGCGTCTGCTCGGCGACGGCAAGGATGTCGTCGTCGCCGTCATCGAGACCCACGGGCGCGCAGCGACCGCAGCACTGCTCGAGGGCCTTCCCGCGGTCCCCCGCCGCACGGTGTCGCACCGCGGTGTCGAACTCACCGAGATGGACCTCGACGGCGTGCTCGAGCGTTCCCCGCAGATCGCTCTCGTCGACGAGCTCGCCCACACCAACGCCCCGGGCTCGCTCCACGCGAAACGCTGGCAGGACGTCGACGTGCTGCTGGACGCCGGGATCGACGTGATCACGACCGTCAACGTCCAGCACATCGAGTCCCTCAACGACGTCGTGGAACAGATCACCGGGGTGGCCCAGCGCGAGACGGTTCCGGATGCCGTCGTCCGCAGCGCCGACCAGGTCGAGGTCGTCGATCTGTCGCCGCAGTCGCTGCGAGACCGTCTCTCGGCCGGGCTCGTGTACCCGGCGGAGCGGATCGACGCGGCCCTGTCGAACTACTTCCGGCTCGGCAACCTGACGGCGCTGCGCGAGCTGGCGCTGCTGTGGCTGGCCGACGAGGTCGACAGCGCGCTGAAGTCGTATCGGGCCGAGCACGGCATCGAGGGTGTCTGGCAGGCGCGCGAGCGCGTCGTCGTCGCTCTCACCGGCGGGCCCGAGGGGGAGACGCTGATCCGCCGGGCGGCGCGCATCGCCGCCCGCTCCGCGGGCGGCGAGCTGTTCGCCGTACACGTGTCGGGCCAGGACGGCCTGCGCGCGGGCGACCCAGGATTGCTCGCCGCGCAGCGAGCACTGGTGGTATCGCTCGGGGGGACGTACCGCCAGGTCGTCGGCGACGACATCCCCCACGCGCTGGTGGACTTCGCGCGCTCGGTGAACGCGACACAGCTCGTGATCGGCGTGAGCCGGAGAGGGCGGCTCGCCGCCGCATTGACCGGGCCCGGCATCGGCGCGACGGTGATCCGGGAGTCGGGCGAGATCGACGTTCACATCGTGACCCACGCCGCGGCGGGCGGCCGGTTCTCGCTGCCTCGCATCAGCGGCGGGGCGCTGAGCGTCAAGCGCCGGGTGCTCGGCTTCGCACTGGCACTGGTCGGCGGGCCGCTGCTGACGTGGCTCCTGGTCTCGATCCGCAGCGAGGAGACCATCACCAGCGACGTGCTGGCGTATCAGCTGCTCGTCGTGCTCGTCGCCCTCGTCGGCGGGATCTGGCCGGCGGTCTTCGCAGCGGTGATGTCGGGACTCACCCTGAACTACTTCTTCGTGCCGCCGTTCTACACGGTGACCGTCGCTGATCCGCGGAACGTGTGGGCGCTCGTGCTGTACGTCGTCATCGCGATGCTGGTGAGCTTCATCGTCGACCGGGCGGCGCGGGCGGCGCGGGCGGCACGGCGCGCCGAGGCGGAGGCGGAGCTGCTCGCCAACGTCGCGGGCAGCGTGCTGCGCGGCGATTCAGCGGTTCCGGCGCTCATCAGCCGCACCCGCGAGTCTCTGGGCCTGGCGGGTGTACGGCTGGTCGACGCCGACGGGTCGATCCTGGCCACCGACGGCGAACCCGTCCGCGATGGACGGTTCGACGCCGTGACGGTCGGCCGCCGCAACGGCGGCCCGCCGGCGATGCTCGAGCTGCACGGACATGTGCTCGACGCGTCGGAGAGACGCCTCGTCGATGCGGTGACCGCGCAGCTCTCCGCCGCGCTCGAGCACACCGATCTCACCGCGACCGCTCGGGAGGCGGGGGTGCTGGCCGAGACCGACCAGGTGCGCAGTGCTCTGCTTTCGGCCGTCAGCCACGACCTGCGCCGCCCGCTCGCGGCCGCCGTCGCCGCCGTCGGCGGACTCCGTGCGGCCAACCCGAACCTCTCTCCCGAAGACCGCCGCGAGCTCCTCGCGACGGCCGACGAGTCTCTCTCGACGCTGTCGGCGCTGGTCACCGATCTGCTCGACGTCAGCCGCGTGCAGGCCGGTGTGCTCGCCGTCTCGCTGCAGCCCGTCGACAGTGCCGGAAGCGTGCTCGCAGCGCTCGACGAACTGGGAGCAGGTCCGGATCGGTTCGAGGTGGCACTGGATCCGGATCTCCCCTTGGTGCAAGCCGACCCGGTGCTGCTGCAGCGGGTACTGGTCAACGTGCTCGCCAACGCATCCCGGCACTCTCCGCCCGGCCTGCGCGTGCGGGTGTCGACGAGTCGGCTGGGCGCCATCGCCGAGATCCGTGTCGCCGACCACGGCACCGGGGTCTCGCCCGAGCGCCGTGACGACATGTTCACGCCGTTCCAGCGGCTCGGCGACACCGACAACACGACGGGACTGGGTCTCGGACTCGCGTTGTCGAAGGGCTTCACCGAAGGGATGGGCGGTACGCTCGCCCCCGAGGACACCCCAGGAGGAGGGCTGACGATGGTGATCGCGCTGCCGGTCGCCGACGCGACCATGCCCGACGGGAGGATGCAGCGATGAAGATCCTCATCGCCGACGACGACCCGCAGTTGGTGCGTGCCCTCCGCATCACCCTCGCCGCGCACGGGTACGAGGTCGTCGCAGCGCCCGACGGCGCCGCGGCGATCGCCCTCGCGGCGAAGGAGCACCCCGAGATCGTCATGGTGGACCTCGGGATGCCGCGGCTCGACGGAGTTCAGGTGATCGAGGCGCTGCGCGGCTGGACCACGGCCCCCATCATCGTGGTGTCGGGCCGCACCGGCTCCGCCGACAAGGTGGAGGCGCTGGATGCCGGGGCGGACGACTACGTCACCAAGCCTTTCCAGATCGATGAGCTCCTGGCTCGGCTCCGAGCGCTCTCGAGGCGGATCGGTGCGACGACCGGTGCGCCGGTCGTCCGATTCGCCGACGTGAGCATCGATCTGTCGACGAAGTCGGTGATGCGCGCAGGTGAGCGCGTGCACCTCACACCCACGGAATGGCGGATTCTGGAGTTCCTCGCACGGAACCCAGGCTCGCTGGTGACGCGGCAGGCCCTGCTGAAGGACATCTGGGGCAGCGATCAGGTGACCGACACCGGCTATCTCCGTCTGTACGTGTCGCAGTTGCGGAAGAAGCTCGAAGCAGACCCGTCGCATCCTCAAGCCCTGCTCACCGAGTCGGGCATGGGCTATCGGCTGATCGCAGACGCCGAGGCGTGAGCCCGGCCGTGGCGGGGCGTGAGCGGATCGTGAGCGGCCCCGGAAACCGCGTGCGGATTCCGTCAGGATCGGCGCGAAACCCGGACGGCAGGGCGATCGTGGTGACATGTTCCCTCATCGCCACCCCACGACGCCCGCCTCGCCACGCGGCTCGTCTGACGCCCACGCGGCGTGCAGCCCGTCGAAACGCCGGGCGCGCGCGGACGCTAGGCGGCGAGCGCGTCCGCCACTGCCAATGCGCCGCTCCCGGCGATCAGGCAGACCGCACCGAGGGCCAGGAAGATCGGTGTGGCGAGGATGCCCGCCCAGAAGCTCGGCGCGGCGATCCTCTGCGGCAGGAAGGCCGCGGCGACGCCCGCGGCGGTGAGCAGCACCGCCGCCACCAGGAGGATCCACTGGGCGAAGACGAAGGCCAGCGGCACGAAGTGCAGTCCGACGACCGTGAGCACGAGCGGCGCGATCAGGGCGGAGCGGCCGGACTTCACGAAGTAGACGGCGAACCCGGCGATCGCGATGACCTCGACCCAGAAGGTCACGATGTACCAGACGAGGGCCGTGCTCGCCGACTCGATGGCGGTGGGGGTGT
The DNA here is from genome assembly GCF_003999995.1 of Microbacterium sulfonylureivorans. Classification (NCBI taxonomy): domain Bacteria; kingdom Bacillati; phylum Actinomycetota; class Actinomycetes; order Micrococcales; family Microbacteriaceae; genus Microbacterium; species Microbacterium sulfonylureivorans. The sequence goes on along the minus strand of NZ_RJAD01000001.1, from coordinate 1,453,941 downwards.
TCCAGTACTCGATCGCGATCGGGATGCCGAAGCCGAGGAGCGCGAGGCCCGCGAGCTGGAGCAGCACGAGGACGATCCGCCAGACGACGCCCTTCGGAGGCCGCTCATGCGCCCACCCGGCCCAGACGAACGCGACGGCGCCGAAGATGAGGCCGATCACGACGAGGTCGCGGCCGTACTCGAGGTTCAGGATGGGGACCACCTCCTGCGCGCCACGCTAGCGCGGGTCTGCAGCGCGGTGCGAGCGCAGGAGCGGAGTCGGGATCAGCCGAGTCCGGCGCGCTCGTCATCGGCGGGCGCGGCATCCCCCGCCACCGGCTTGCTCGACAGGCCGACCGAACCGCCGCTCGCCCCGCCCGACAGGGCCGCGGCGACGGCGACGGACTCGTCGACGTCGGGGTACGTCGGGCGCAGCTGCACCGCGTGCTGACGGGTCTTGTCGCGCTTGGCCTTGCGCGACGCCGCCCAGAGGTTGAGGCCCTCGACCAGCACGGCGAACGCCATCGGCATGTAGATGAGCGCCTTGTCGACGTGGACGCCGAAGCCCTCCGCGACGAGGAACACGCCGATGAGCAGCAGGAACGACAGCGCCAGCATCTTCACCGTGGGGTGCTTGTTCACGAACGTGAAGATGAAGCGCGACGCGAAGAGCATGATGCCGAACGACAGCACCACGACGGTGATGATCACGATCATGTTCTCGGTCATGCCGACGGCGGTGATGACGGAGTCGAGCGAGAAGACGATGTCGAGCAGCAGGATCTGCGCGATGACCGAGCCGAAGGTGATCTGGGCGACCTTCTTGCCCGATCCGTGCTCCTCCTCGGCGCCCTCGAGCTTGTGGTGGATCTCCGTGACCGCCTTGTAGACGAGGAACAGACCGCCGGCGATGAGGATGAGATCCTTCCACGAGAAGCCGAGGTCGCCGATGAAGAAGACGTCCTCCTTCAGCGTGATGATCCAGCCGGCGAAGAACACCAGGACGACACGGATCAGCATCGCGAGCGTCAGACCCAGGTTGCGCGCCTTCGCCTGCTGCTCCTTCGGGAGCTTGGAGGCGAGGATCGAGATGAAGATGACGTTGTCGACGCCGAGAACGATCTCGAGCACGAACAGCGTCAGGAACACCGCGATCAGGTCGGGCGTGAAGGCGAAGGAGAAGTCCACGGTGCCATCGTAGGCGGCGGGCCGTCGAGCCGCAGATCGTGCGGAGACTCCGTTCTCGCGCTGGCCGTGAGTGCCATCGGAACCCCCTGTGAATACGAGGTGCATTCCGGAGCGGCAATATGCCGGGGCGTACTGTGAGTTAAGCGATCGGCACCCGCCTGTGGCTCCGCGTCGGCCCAGCGTCGGCATCCGACCAGAGAGTTGCGCGATCATCGCCACCGTCGCCCTTGAGGCCACCCTCGGACCGGTTCGTCAGACCTACGCCGACTCGAAGTCCTTCCCGCCGATCACCAAGGCCTACACCGAGGTGTCGAACGTCGTGAAGGAGACCGGCCTGCTGCGCCGTGCTCCGCTGTTCTACGCCGCGGTCGGCGTAGCGCTGATCCTCGCGTTCGGCGGCATCGTGACCGGCTTCATCCTGCTCGGCGACACCTGGTACCAGCTGCTCATGGCGGCGGCGCTCGGCATCGTGCTGACGCAGGTGGCGTTCCTCGCCCACGAGGCCGCGCACCGGCAGATCCTGAGCTCCGGCCCGGCCAACGACCGCCTCGGGCGGATCCTCGCGGCGGGCATCGTCGGCATCAGCCTCTCGTGGTGGACCACCAAGCACAATCGCCACCACGGCAACCCGAATCAGGTCGGTCGCGACCCCGACATCGAGATCGACACGATCTCCTTCACCGAAGAGGATGCCGCGTCCGCACGCGGCCTCCGCCGGCTCATCACCCGCAAGCAGGGATGGCTGTTCTTCCCGCTCCTCACCCTCGAGGGCCTGAACCTCCACGCACTGGGCTTCAAGCACCTGTTCTCCCGCGGTGAGGTCAAGGGCCGCTGGGTCGAGATCTCGCTCGTGCTCGTGCGCTTCGCGCTCTTCCTCACGCCGCTGTTCCTCTTCCTGCCGGTCGGCATGGCGTTCGCCTTCATCGGCGTGCAGCTCGCGGTGTTCGGCGTCTACATGGGAGCGTCCTTCGCTCCCAACCACAAGGGCATGCCGATCATCGCGCCCGGCGCGCGGCTCGACTTCTTCTCGAAGCAGGTCCGCACATCGCGCAACATCCGCGGCGGCTGGTGGGCGACCGCCCTCATGGGCGGCCTGAACTACCAGGTCGAGCACCACCTCTTCCCGAGCATGGCTCGCCCGCACCTCGCCAAGGCGAGCGAGATCGTCCGCGATCACTGCCGCACGCTCGGCGTGCCGTACACCGAGACCAGCCTGGTCGAGTCGTACGCGATCGTCATCGCGTACCTCAACCGCGTCGGCCTCGCCGCCCGCGACCCGTTCGACTGCCACATGGTCAGCCAGTTCCGCAGCGTCTGACGCGCGCGACAGCGCGCTCCCGCGCGCAACTAGACTGGACGGGTCCGGCCACCCCCGATTCCTGGAGCTCAGCCGCGTGACCACCCCCTCTCCGACGCCCGCAGCCGCACGCCCGGCCGCCGACACCGTCGACAACGCCGCCGCCACCCCCGAGAAGGAGCAGCCGTACGCGGCTCTCGGACTCAAGGACGACGAGTACGCGAAGATCCGTGAGATCCTCGGCCGCCGCCCCACCTCGGGCGAGCTGGCGATGTACTCCGTCATGTGGAGCGAGCACTGCTCCTACAAGTCGAGCAAGATCTACCTCCGCAAGTTCGGCGAGAAGGTCTCCGACGAGATGAAGACCCGCCTCATGGTCGGCATGGGTCAGAACGCCGGCGTCGTCGACATCGGCGAGGGCTGGGCGGTCACCTTCAAGGTCGAGTCGCACAACCACCCCAGCTACATCGAGCCGTTCCAGGGCGCCGCGACGGGCGTGGGCGGCATCGTGCGCGACATCATCTCGATGGGCGCGCGCCCGGTCGCCGTCATGGACCAGCTGCGCTTCGGCGCCATCGACCACCCCGACACGGCCCGTGTCGTGCACGGCGTCGTCAGCGGCATCTCGTTCTACGGCAACTGCCTGGGCCTCCCCAACATCGGCGGCGAGACGGTCTTCGACGCCGTGTACCAGGGCAACCCCCTCGTCAACGCGCTCGCGGTCGGCGTCCTCCGCCACGAGGACCTCAAGCTCGCCAACGCGACCGGCGCCGGCAACAAGGTCGTGCTGTTCGGCGCCCGCACCGGCGGAGACGGCATCGGCGGAGCATCCATCCTCGCCTCCGACACGTTCGCCGACGGCGGCCCCACCAAGCGCCCCGCGGTGCAGGTGGGCGACCCGTTCGCCGAGAAGGTGCTCATCGAGTGCTGCCTCGAGCTGTACAAGGACGAGCTCGTCGAGGCCATCCAGGACCTCGGCGCGGCCGGCATCTCGTGCGCGACCAGCGAGCTCGCGGCGAACGGCGGTTCGGGCATGCGCGTCGATCTCGAGAACGTGCTGCTGCGCGACCCCACGCTGACGCCCGAGGAGATCCTCATGAGCGAGAGCCAGGAGCGCATGATGGCGATCGTGGCTCCCGAGAAGCTCGAGGCGTTCCTCGCGGTGGTCGGCAAATGGGATGTCGAGACCAGCGTCCTGGGCGAGGTCACCGGCGACGGCCGCCTGCAGATCTTCTGGCACGGCGAGGAGATCGTGAACGTCGATCCCTCGACGGTGGCCGTCGACGGCCCGGTGTACGAGCGTCCGGTCGCCTACCCGACCTGGATCGACGCCCTGCGCGACGACTCGGCCTCGGCGCTCACGCGCGACGTCGACCCCGACACGCTGCGCCGTCAGTTCACCCAGCTGGTCGCGAGCCCCAACCTCGCCGACACGTCGTGGGTCACGAACCAGTACGACTACTACGTCATGGGAAACACGGCACTGTCGTTCCCCGACGACGCCGGCATGATCCGCGTCGACGAGCACTCCGGTCTCGGCTTCGCGATCGCCACCGACTGCAACGGCCGCTTCTGCCAGCTCGATCCGTACGAGGGTGCGAAGCTCGCCCTCGCCGAGGCCTACCGCAACGTCGCCGTGACCGGCGCGGTGCCGACGGCGGTCACCGACTGCCTGAACTTCGGCTCGCCCGAGAACCCCGAGGTCATGTGGCAGTTCTCGCAGGCCGTCGACGGCCTGTCCGACGGATGCCTCGAGCTCGGCGTGCCCGTGACGGGCGGCAACGTCTCGTTCTACAACCAGACCGGCGACCAGCCGATCTTCCCGACCCCGGTCGTCGGCGTGCTCGGGATCATCGACGACGTCGCCCGGCGCATCCCCTCCGGCTGGCAGGACGCGGGCGAGAACATCTACCTCCTCGGCGTGACCGCCACCGAGCTCTCGGGCTCGCAGTGGGCGGGCACGATCCACGGCCACCTCGGCGGACGCCCGCCGGCCGTCGACCTCGGCCAGGAGAAGAAGCTCGCCGAGCTGCTGCACGCGGCGGGCCAGCAGTCGCTCGTCTCGAGCGCGCACGACCTGTCGTCGGGTGGCTTGGCGCAGTCCCTGGCCGAGGCCGTCATGCGCTTCGGCGTCGGCGCGCGGGTCTGGCTCAACGAGATCATCGAGCGCGACGGTGTGGATGCTGCGACCGCCCTGTTCTCGGAGTCCACGGGTCGCGTCATCGTGAGCGTTCCGCGCGAGGACGACGTGAAGTTCCGCGGCCTGTGCGAGGGCCGGGGCTACCCGGTGCTCCGCATCGGCGTCACCGACGCGGCCGCCGACGGCGACGCTCCGGCGCTCGAGGTGCAGGGGCTGTTCACCGTCCCGCTCTCCGAGCTGCGCGACCTCTCGAACGCCACTCTTCCGGCCGCCTTCGGCGCAACGGTCGCCGAGCCCGTCGCCTGACCGACTCCCGGCCTAGGATTGGGATCATGGCGGCGGACGAAGACGAGTACAGCGGGATGAACGACACCCGGCAGAAGCGCATCAAGGTCGTCGCGTGGGTGACGATCGTCGCCCTCATCCTCGTCGGCGGCGGCGCGACGGTCTTCGCCCTCCTGTTCGGCTGATCGCCGGCACGCTCCCCGTCGCACGGGTGCACAGGAGACTCCCGGGACGCCGGCGGCATCGCGCGGCTACCATGGCAGGGTGGAGCCGATCCTCCTCTTCGTCACGAGCTGGTGGTGGATCGCCCCGGCGGCCGCAGGCGCCGCAGGAGCGACCTACGCCGGCCTGACCACGCGCACGCGACGGGCCCGCCGGCTCGAGCTCGATGCGGCGCGCCACGAGGAGAGGCAGGCCTACCGCGATCTCGTCGCGGCGAAGGCGCGCGTGCGCACCGCCCAGGCCGACGCGCTCACAGCGAAGTCGCGCGGCGCGTTCTCGCCGGGTGCCCTCGACGCCAAGCGCGAGCTGCAATCGGCGAGGCTGACGGAGAAGACGGCGTCGCTTCAGCTGCGCGCGACCCGCTCCCGCGTGAAAGCCGGCTACACGCAGTACCGCGCGGCGTCGTCGACCGACCCGCTGCCGATCGAGCGGCTCGTCGCCGTGCACGACGCCGTGAACGCGCGCTGGCTCACCTACGAGACCGACATCGACAAGGCGCTGGCGTTCCCGAAGATGACCGATCCGCGGCAACCGGCCACCGTCGTCTTCCTGCTGGCGCAGCGCGACGCGCTCGCGAAGCGGCCCGTCCTGCGCGAGCGCGCGACCCCTCAGCAGTTCGCGGAGTACCGCGCCGCAGTGCGGGCGCTCGAAGTCGCGCTGATCGATGCGGAGCGGCAGGCGGGGGTCCACGGAGCCCTGCCGCCGAATCCCGGAGCCGCGACCGCGGCCGCGACGGTGTCCGCGGCGGCGACGGCGATCGCCGAGCTCGCCGATCGGCTCCCGGCGCTCATCTCGCGCGTGCAGTCGGCACGGCACGCCGCGCCACCGCCTGACAGGGCGCCTTGAGCCCGGCGCACCTGCGCCGTCGGCCCGTTAGCATGACAGGGTGGAGCCGATCTTCGAGTTCCTTCGGGACTACTGGTGGCTCGTCTTCCCGCTCTTCGGTGTGATGAGCGCGGTCGGCGGCGCCTGGGAGCGCGGCGCGCGCCGACGGCACAAGCGCCGCCTGGAGGTGCTCCACGCCAAGGCCGAGCTGAAGGCCGCCGCTCGCGGCCAGGCGGTGGCTGCGGCATCCCTCCCTCCCGTCACCGCGCCGACGGCGGTCACCATGGGCTCCGGGCCCGCGACGCGCGAGACGCAGGCCACCCAGCTCGAGCGGCTGTTCGCCACCCACGACGGCGTGACCGCGCGGTGGCTCGACTACGAGCTCGACGTCGCGAAGATCATCGCGTTCCCGGCCATGAGCGACGGGCGCCAGCCGCTGACCGCGGCGTTCCTGCGGGCGAAGCGCATCGCCGACGGTCTGCGCCCCGCTTCGGCGAAGGCTCGGCTCACGAAGGAGCAGCTCGCCGAGTACCGCAGCGCCGTCGCCGACTTCGAGGTGGCCTTCGACGTCGCCGAGCGCGATGCCCGTCGCATCAAGGACTCGAGCTTCACCGAGGTCGAGCGCAAGCGCCTCGATACCGCGAAGCAGCTGCTGACCGTCGCGATCGACCAGGCGGCGACCCCCGCCGAGCGGCAGCTGGCCTACCGACGCGTGCGTCAGGAGCTCGACGGGCTCATCTCGCTCTCGGATGAGGCGATCACGGTGCTCGAGTCCCAGGTGTCGCTCGAACTGCCGGCCGGCGGTCCCGCCGCGTCGACGACGGATGCCGACTCCCCTCGCGTCTCGACCGCCCCGCCGGCACCACCCGCCGCGACGCCGGGCACGGCGCCCGCGACCTCCCCGGCCGCCGGCGCGGCGGCATCCCGTCCGGCGCCCCAGCCGCAGCCCGCGCCGTGGCCGGTGCCTGCGCGCAACGCCGGCGATCCTGCGCCCGGGCGCGTGATCCACCCCAAGTCACACTCCTGACGCGGCCGACCCGCCCTCGTCCGCCTCGGGCGCCGGCTCGTGCGCCTCGATCCACGCGTCGATGCGCTCGAACCAGTCGAACAGCCACGACGCCTGGGCATCGCGATCGGCCGGGATCTCCGTGCGTGCGACACGCCAGGCCCGCATCGCGATCGACTTGTCCATGGGCAGGGCCCGCCAGATGTCGCGCATGGTCACGAGCCGATCCAGGCCGGTGTGCGCCACGAACACGACGTCGGCGTCCGGCGCCGCGTCGAGCGCGACGTGCACACCGCCGGGCTGCGGAGCCATGACGTGCTCCAGCGCTTCGGCCCGCGCCGCCAGGCCCTCACGTCCCGCGTCGCGCAGCCGCGCGATCCGGCTCAGGCGGCGCGTGCGCGAGAAGTTGCCGCCCTCGGGGAAGATCACGAACGCGTCCTCGGGACCGAGTCCTGCGGCGAGGTCGCCGAGCGCGCGCTCCACGCCGCGCCCGCCGCCCTTCGCCCGCGGGCCGAACCCGGAGGGCACGATGAACCGGGTCGGGATCCGGTGCAGGAGGATGTCGACGGCCGGGTCCCACTGCATCGTGTACTTGAGGACGATCCGCGGTCGACGGTCGACCCCGTTGAGCAGCGTGTGGATCAGGATGAACGAGTCGCCGGGTCCGGCATGGCGACTGGCCACCACGAGCGGCGTGCCCGGGGTGAACAGCGCGTCGAAGGCTCTCCGGGCCTCCGACGGGTCGTCGGCGTCCGAGCCGGTCGTGGTGATCGTCAGGCGCAGGACGCCCCCGAACACCCAGAACAGCACCTTCAGCGCCCATGCTCCGAGCCGGTAGTGCGCGCGCTCGAACGACGGGGACCTCAGCGCGAGGCCGAACCCCGACCCGATCCACAGCACGAACAGCACGACGACGAGCGCGGCATCCCACAGCAGGTAGACCGTGACGAGCCACAGGACACGGGGAAGCCGGAACCTTCCGGGGACGAGCGAGGTCAGCGCCAGCGCGACGATGAGCCACACCGGGGTGAGTGCGAGCATCACGACGGCGACGACGATCACGAGGGGCGCGAGCACGATGCGGCGCACCCAGGTCGGCGGCAGGCGCATCAGGACTCCGTGCTCGGATCGGGGGCGCCGAGGTCGCGCGCCTCGAGGAAGGCGCTGCTCGCCGCGTAGGCCTGGTCGATCCGGGTGCGCACGGTGTCCATGCGTCGGTACGAGCGGAGCGAGTCGTCGCCGTCGAGGCCGCCGCCGCTCGGGAGCACGTGCAGCACGACTCCGTCGGGAAGGGTGGCGAGGTCGCGGGCGAAGCGGTGCCTGCGAGCGACCTCGAACGCGACCCGCGCCGTCTCGACCGCCGTGCGCGGCGCGACGAGGGGCGACTCGATGCGTCCGACCTGCAGCACGAACACCGTGCGGGCCCCGGCGGTCACGGCCTGCTCGATCGGGATCGAGTTCACGATGCCGCCGTCGATGTAGTGCTCGTCGCCGATCCGTGTGGGCGGGAGCAGCCCGGGCACCGACGCCGAGGCGAGGATGGCGTCGATGAGCGGGCCCGAGTCGAAGACGCGCTCGGCCGCCCGCTCGACGCTCGCCGCGACGACCTGCAGTCGCACCGGGAGGTCCTCGAACCGCGTGTCGGCGCCCAGCGCGCGCTCGAGCAGGCGTCGGAGCGGCGCGGGCGAGTTGAGATGCGTCTTGGTCTTGACCAGGCGCGTCAGCTGCACCGCGATCGAGTCGCCGTAGACCGAGTTCGCCTCCGGCGACATCCATGCGTCCATGAGCGGCCGGATCGCCCCGAGGGTGGGATCGCGCGCGACGAGCGCGCCGTTGATCGCGCCGATCGAGGTGCCCACGACGAGGTCGGGTCGGATGCCGCGCTCGAGCAGGGCGCGCAGCATCCCGATCTCCACGGCGCCGCGCACGCCGCCTCCGCCCAGGACGAAAGCGATCGGATGCTCCACCCCGCCTCCTCTCGCCGGCTCCCCCATCTTCGGGGGCGGCGGCCATCGGCGCCAGGGCGGCCCGCCGGAACGACGCAAGAGGGTGTTGACAGCCGCTCGGTTCCATGGTTACTTAGTCGAGTAACTAACCAAAGAAGCGGGGTCGATGTGATCGAAGAAGGCAGGGCGCTGTTCCTCCAGATCGCCGAGAGCGTGGAGGACTCCATCGTCGAGGGGAGCCTGCCCGAGGAGGGCCGTGCTCCGTCGACGAACGAACTCGCCGCCTTCTACCGCATCAACCCCGCCACGGCTGCGAAGGGAGTCGCCATGCTCGTCGACAAGGGCGTGATCTACAAGCGTCGCGGGATCGGCATGTTCGTTGCGCCGGGCGCGCGCGAGCAGCTCCTGGCCGAGCGGCGCGCCGCGTTCGCCGACCGCTTCGTGGAGCCGCTGCTGGCAGAGGCGCGCAAGCTCGGGCTCGGCCCCGAAGATCTCACCACCCTCATCCGCGACCGGGCTTCGCTCCCGGCCGCGGCCACCCCCGAAGGAGACGCACGATGACGCACGTGATCGAGGTGAACGGCCTCACCAAGCGCTACCGCGACACTGTCGCGGTGGACGACGTGAGCTTCACCATCGAGAAGGACACGATCTACGGCCTGCTGGGCCGCAACGGCGCCGGCAAGACGACGGTCATGTCGATCCTGACCGCGCAGAACTTCGCCACCGAAGGCGATGTCCGGGTGTTCGGCATGCACCCGTACGAGAATGCGAAGGCCCTCTCGCGCATGTGCTTCGTGCGCGAGAGCCAGAAGTACCCCGACGACGCGCTGCCGCGGCACGCGTTCGCTGCCGCTCGCCTCTTCTTCCCGAACTGGGACCAGGAGCTCGCCGAGCGGCTCATCGAGGAGTTCCAGCTCCCCGCGAAGCGCCGGATCAAGAAGCTCTCCCGGGGGCAGCTGTCGGCGGTCGGCGTCATCATCGGAATCGCCTCGCGCGCGGAGATCACCTTCTTCGACGAGCCGTACCTCGGGCTCGACGCCGTCGCACGGCAGATCTTCTACGACCGGCTCCTCGAGGACTACACCGAGCACCCGCGCACGATCATCCTCTCGAGCCACCTGATCGACGAGGTCTCGAACCTCATCGAGCGCGTGCTCGTGATCGACCGCGGTCGCATCGTCATGGACGAGTCGACGGATGCCGTCCGCGACCGGGCCGCCAACATCGTCGGCGACGCGTCCGCCGTCGAGGCGTTCGTGAGCGGCCGCCGGGTCATCCATCGCGAGAACCTGGGCAATGTGGCATCCGTCACGGTCCTCGGCGCTCTCACGCTCGCCGACCGCGAGCTCCTCGCCGCCGCCGGCCTCGAGGTCGCCCCCGTCTCGCTCCAGCAGCTGATCGTGCGCACCACCCAGCATGCCGCCGACGAGGCATCCGCACTCGACGAAGGAGTACTCCGATGAGCCGCACCGTCAACGTCGTCCGTCTCCAGCTGATCAACAAGCAGACCTACCTGTGGGTCCCGCTCCTGGTGCTCGGCGGCTCGCTGCTGATCACGCTCGCGATCTATGCTCTCCTGCGCGCCTCCGACATTCCGCCCGAGCCGCTCTACGGCGGCGGCTCGCAGGCGCCGCTGTGGCTCTTCCTCTTCGTCGGCATCCAGGCGCTCACGCTGAGCTTCCCGTTCTCTCAGGCGCTGAGCATCACTCGGCGGGAGTTCTACCTCGGCACCCTCCTCACGGCGACCCTCGCGTCGCTCCTGCTCGGGACGGTGTTCGTCGTGGGCGGATTCGTCGAGCAGCTCACCGGCGGGTGGGGGTTGAACGGCTACTTCTTCCGGCTCGACTGGGTGTGGGAGGACGGCGCTGCCGCAGCCGGGCTGTTCTACTTCATGCTCGCCATGATGTTCTTCGTCGTCGGGTTCTGGTCGGCGACGATCTACAAGCGGTTCGGAGCGCTCGGTCTCACGACCGTGCTCGTCGGGCTCGGGGTGCTGCTGGTCGGCGCGCTCTTCGTCATCGGTCAGGCCGACGCCTGGGCGCGGGTCTTCATCTGGTTCGCCGAGTTGGGCGCGCTCGGCATGTCGCTGTGGGGACTCGTGGTCGTCGCGGTGCTCGCCGGAATCTCGTACCTGACGCTGCGGCGCACGGTGCCGTAGTCGGGAGTGCTCATGCGGGGGTGAGCGGATGCCCCGGCACGGCCGCCCCGCGCGGACCGGGTCGGGGCATCCGTCGTCGTGACCGGCGGGTCGGGCCGACCGGCGTCAGCGGCTGTCGGCGGCCTCGGTGTGGTGCCGGATCACTTCCGCGACGACGAAGTTGAACCACTTCTCGGCGAACGCCGGATCGAGCTCGGCCTCCTCGGCCAGACGGCGCAGGCGAGCGACCTGCTGCTCCTCGCGGGCGGGGTCGGATGCCGGCATCCCGTGCTCCGCTTTGAGGTGACCCACCTGCTTCGTGGCCTTGAACCGTTCGGCGAGGAGATACACGAGCGAGGCGTCGATGTTGTCGATGCTGCTGCGAAGGCGCCGCAGCGTCGTCGTCGGGTCCTCGGTCATGGGTGTCCTCCTCGCCATCCGACGATACCCGAGCCGACCGCACCGACGCGGCGCCGGCGCCCTCGCCCGAACCGGGTGAAATCGGCGACGCCATCGTCGGGGCGGACTGCGCGCCCCTAGAGTGTGACGCATGACTGACGCCACCTCGTCGACCGGTGCCGGCGGCACCGGCGCCTCGACGCCCCTCGCAGCCGACCCGGGGGCCGGGACCGACGCATCCAACGACACGACGACGGTGAGCGACCGCACGGCCGCGGCCCTCGCTCTCGCCGAGAATCAGCCGGGCCGCCCGTTCTGGGCGCGACTCGACAATCCCTTCACCGTGGGTCTCCTGCTGACACTCGGCGGGCTGGTCGCGCTGCTCCTCGGAATAGCGCTCGCCAACATCTCGACGATCCTCGTGTACATCGGGCTGGCGGCCTTCGCGGCCCTGGGCCTCGATCCGGTCATCAAGTGGCTGGGCAGGCACGGCGTCAAGCGAGGATGGGCGATCGCCATCCTCTTCCTGGGCTTCGCCATCATCGGCGCCGGACTCCTGTGGCTCGTCGTGCCGACACTGGTCGACCAGATCTCGGCGTTCGTCACCGGCATCCCCGACACGATCGACAACTTCGAGAAGTCCGACTTCTACAGCTGGCTCGAGGGCATCTTCGGCCCGGGTCTCACGACGCTCGTGAACGATCTGGAGAAGTTCATCACCGATCCCGCGAACATCGCGGCGATCTCCGGCGGTCTGCTGAAGGTCGGTGCGGGCATCGCCACGGCCGTCTCAGGCGCCCTGATCGTCGTCGTCCTGACCCTGTACTTCGTCGCGTCGCTCCCCGCGATCAAGGACTCGCTGATGCAGTTCGCTCCGGCGCGCCGTCGCCCGGGTGTGCGGGCCATGACCGACCAGATCACCGACTCCGTCGGCGGCTACCTCATGGGAATGGTCATCCTGGCGTTCTTCAACTCGGTGATCGCGACTCTGCTGCACGCCGTCCTCCAGCTGCCGTATCCGCTGCTCATGGGCGTGCTGGCGTTCTCGATCACGATCATCCCGTTGATCGGACCGGTGCTCTACTGGATCGTCGCGACGGTGATCGCTCTGTTCACCAGCCCGATCGCGGCGCTGATCTTCGCCATCTGCTACTTGATCTACATCCAGATCGAGGCCTACGTGCTGACCCCCAAGGTCATGAACAGGGCGATCGAGATCCCCGGCTCGCTCGTCGTGATCGGCGCTCTCATCGGCGGCACGCTGCTCGGCTTCATCGGAGCGCTGGTCGCGATCCCGGTGACGGCATCGATCCTGCTGATCATCAAGCAGGTCTTCTTCAAGAAGCAGGACGCAAAGGTCTAGCGTCTCGGCGGGTGATCGCCGGCGCCTCAGGCGATCGGCAGCAGGCAGGTCGGCGACGGGGCGGCCGCACGGTGCCGCACGCGTCCGGGGACGCCGGTGCGCAGGTCGAGTGTGAGCGACGCGATCTCGTCGGACAGCTGCCCGGCGACGACGAGCGTGTCGCGGACGACGACGTGGTGCCTCGGCCAGTTCACGCCGGAGTCGACGAGCGCGACGGGGCTCAGCGTCTCACCCGCGCCCCGCACGCGGACCGTCGCGATCGTGTTGCTCCCGCGTACGCCGGCGTAGAGGAACTCGCCGTCGCGCGAAGCGGCGAGCTCGGCGGCGGCATCTCCGGGCAGCACGCCTCCGGCGCCCACCGGCGCGCCGCCGACGATGCGCCAGGTGCCGTCGGCGGATGGGGCGAGGGCGAAGACCTCGCACGAGAGCTCGGCGACGACGTAGAGGTGACCGCTCGGGTGGAAGACCATGTGCCTCGGGCCGCTGCCCTTCGGGAGGGCGAGCTGCTGACCCGGGCGCAGCCCGTTCGGTGTCGCGTGCCAGAACCGCACGAGGTCGAGCCCCATGTCGGTGGTGGCGATCACTCCGCCCGGCAGGAAAGCGGTCTCGTGCGCGCGTGACGGGCGAGCGGATGCCTCGGCCTCCGGCTCCGCGGGCGCCTCGTCGTGCGCCGGCACGAGGTGTGCGTACTCCGCACCAGCGGCCTCGCGCAGCGCGCGCGAGGCGGCGGCGAGGTCGAGCCCGAGTCCGAGGTCGGCGCGTTCCTGGGGCGCATCGGGACCGTAGGGGTCGGCGGCGGCGGGCGCGATGGCGGGCGACGAGGGCAGGCCCGCGGCATCCAGTGTCATGCGCACGACGCGACCGTCGCCCCAGCATGCCGCCACGAGCGAGCCGCCGTCGGGCGCGACGGCGATGTGGCACGTCGCCTCGCCGGCGGGCACGGCCGCGCCGAGGGGGACGAAGGATGCCTCGCCCGTGCGACGGAACGCCTGTACGGCGCCGCGTGCCTCGAGGGCGGCGTAGACGACGTCGAGCGAGGGATGCGCGGCCAGCCAGGACGGGGATTCGGCCGCCGCGACGTCGCCGGCGAAGGAGAGGGAGCCGCCGGCGGAGGCGTCGTCTGCGGCGCCCGCGAGCAGCATCCCGATCCCGCTCGCGGAGCCGTCCATGTCGGCGGTGTAGCCGCCCAGCAGGAAGCGCACCGTCAGTCGTCGATGAGGTCGTGTCGCACGATGACGGCGTCTCGGGATGCCCCGACGCCGATGACCGAGATGCGGGTGCCGCTCATCGCCTCGAGGGCGAGCACGTACTCCTGGGCCTCGAGCGGAAGCTCCTCGAACGTGCGGGCGGTCGAGATGTCGTGCTTCCAGCCCGGGAAGTACTCGAGGATCGGCTTGGCGTGGTGGAAGTCGGACTGGTTCACGGGGACCTCGTCGAACCGCTCGCCGTCGACCTCGTACGCGACGCACACCGGGATCTGGTCGAGGCCGGTCAGGATGTCGAGCTTCGTCAGCACGAGGTCGGTGATGCCGTTGATCCTGGTCGCGTAGCGCGTGATCGGGGCGTCGTACCATCCCACGCGACGCGGGCGACCCGTCGTCGTGCCGAACTCGAATCCGCGCGAGCGGAGGAAGTCGCCGTTCTCGTCGAAGAGCTCGGTCGGGAACGGACCCGAGCCGACGCGAGTCGTGTAGGCCTTGACGATGCCCACGATGCGGTCGAGACGGTTGGGGCCGACGCCCGAGCCGGTCGCCGCGCCGCCGGCGGTCGCCGACGACGACGTCACGAACGGGTAGGTGCCGTGGTCGACGTCCAGCATGGTGGCCTGCCCGCCTTCGAAGACGACGACATCGCCGGAATCGAGGGCCTCGTTGAGGAGCAGCCCGGTGTCGGCGACCATCGGGCGCAGGCGGTCGGCGTAGGACAGCAGGTCGTCGACGACCTCGTCGACGGTGATCGACCGGCGGTTGAAGATCTTCACCAGCAGGTGGTTCTTCTGGTCGAGTGCGCCCTCGACCTTCTGGCGGAGGATGTTCTCGTCGAAGAGGTCCTGCACGCGGATGCCGACCCGGTTGATCTTGTCGGCGTAGGCGGGACCGATGCCGCGGCCGGTCGTGCCGATCTGGCGCTTTCCGAGGAAGCGCTCGGTGACCTTGTCGAGCGTGCGGTGGTACTGCGTGATGATGTGGGCGTTCGCACTGACGCGCAGGCGCGAGGCGTCCACGCCCCGCGCGTGCAGGGCATCGAGCTCGGCGAAGAGCACCTCGAGGTCGATCACGACGCCGTTGCCGATGACGGCGTTCACGCCCGGCGAGAGGATGCCGCTCGGGAGGAGGTGGAGCGCGTACTTCTCGTCACCGATCACGACCGTGTGACCGGCGTTGTTGCCGCCGTTGAACTTGACGACCCAGTCGGTCCGGTCGCCCAGGAGATCGGTGGCCTTGCCCTTGCCCTCGTCTCCCCACTGGACTCCGACGATCACGATGCCTGGCATGGGCTACTCCCCCGTTTATCGGACGGTTACACCCCATCCTATCGGCGCGTCGCGTCGTCCCGCCGATATCGTGAGGCCCATGCGAACGAAGGCATGGGCTCTCACCTGGTCGGTCATGCGTCTTGCCGTGGCGGCGCTCATCGCCGCCGCGATCATCGCGCAGCTCTCGAAGTCGATCGGAACCGCTGCGGAGCTGGGGAGGGATGTCGCGACCACCGTCGCCAACTTCTTCAGCTTCTTCACGATCCTCTCCAACGCCGCCGCCGCGGTCGTGCTGGTGTGGGCGGCGGTCTGGTTCTTCATGAAGGGACGCCACGCCGAGGCGGAGCCGCCGGCGCTGGCCATGTCGCTCGCGTGCGTCACGACGTACATGGTGATCACAGGCATCGTCTACAACCTGCTGCTGCGCAGCATCGAGCTGCCGCAGGGCAGTGCGCCGATCCCGTGGTCGAACGAGACTCTGCACCTCATCGCTCCGCTGTTCCTGCTCGCGGACCTCTTCTTCGGCCCGCTCCGCCGCGCGCTCCCGTGGCGTGCGGTCTGGGGCATCATCGTCTTCCCGCTCGCATGGTGCGCCTACACGCTCCTGCGCGGACCGTTCGTCACGAACCCCGTCAGCGGCGACCCGTACTGGTACCCCTACCCGTTCCTGAACCCGAACGGGCCGGGCGGATGGGGCTCCGTGGCGTTCTGGATCGTGGCGATCTCCGTGACCTTCCTCGCCGTCGCGACGCTGGTCGTCTGGTGGGGACGCCGCGTCGGCCAGGAGCGCGAGCTCGACCACGAGTCCGGCGACGAGCTCGAGGCCGAGTGGGAAGAGGCGCGCGAAGCGCAGACCGACTGACTCCGACGTCGAAGGGGCGGGTCCGCGACGGCGGGGCCGCCCCTTCGTCGTGAGTCAGGCGTCGCGGCGGCGGCGAGCCCCGACGACCGCGAGCACGCCGGCCGCGATCACCAGGAACGCGATCCCTCCGACACCCGCGAGGTGCGTCGAGTCGGACCCGGTCGCGGGCAGCGGCGGGTCGAACCGGTTGTCGACGTTGACGGATGCCTCGGCAGCCGCCTCGATCGTCACGATCGCCGTCGACGGGTCGTCGGATGAGGCGGGCGTCAGCGTCACCGCATCCGCGTCGCCGGCATCGGTCTCCGTGACCGCGCACTCCGCTCCGACCGGCAGGTCCTCGTACAGCGCGGGCTCGGCCGCGGTGACCGGGCGCACCGCACCGCCGGGCACCTCGATCTCCTGGCCGTCCCAGATGCACGCGACCGAGACCTCGAACACATCGTCTTCGTGGGCTGCGGCATCCCCGCCCGAGACGGTCTTCGTCACCGCGAGCGATCCGAGGTCGAACGTGTTGGTCACGGTGACCGCGACGTCGTCGGCGGGGACCTCGATCACGTCGATCGGCTCGCCCTGCGCGTCGGTGACGATCGTCGAGGTCGCACCACCGGTGTCGGTCTCGGTGACGGTGCAGTCGAGGCCGATGAGCAGCGGCTCGTACGTCGTCGTGTAGCCGGGGGCGGCGAGCTCGCGCACCGGATCGAAGGGCAGATCGACCGCGAGGCCGAGCGGCGTCGTGCACGCGAGGGTCACCTCGAAGGGCCCCGCGCCCCACAGGTCGGCTCCGTCGCCCACGATCTCCTTGGTCACCGTGATCGAGCCCGCGTCGAACGTGTTGGTGACGACGACGGTGACCGGCGTCCCGGCGTCGCCGATCGTGACCTCGCCGGGCTCGACGGCGACGGCCGTCGCGCCACCCGTGGTCACCTCGGCGACGGTGCATGTCGCACCCGTGGCGATGTCCTCGATCTCGGATGCGTAGCCGTTCTCCGCATCCAGCGTCACGAAGCCGGCCCAGACGCGGGCAGGCCCGCTGCCGGTGTCGAACGTGCAGTCGACCGCGAGTCGGAACGGACCCTGCCCGTACTCCTCCCACGCCTCACCGTCGCGGACCTTCTCCAGGATGAGAGACCCGGCGGTGAACTCGTTGATCGCCTCGACGTCGACACTCGCCCCGTCGACGACCGTGACGGTCACCTCGGTTCCCTCCACGGGCTCCTGCGCTTCGCCGTCGACGCTCACCACGAACGAGGTGGCCACGGCATCGAGCGTGTCGTCCTCGGTGACGACGCACTCCGTGCCCACCGGAAGTCCGGCGAGCGCCCAGGTCTCGTCGGTGGTCAGCGATTCCGCCATCGGGTTGTCGGCGTCGTAGCCGGTCGCCCACACCTCGACGCCGTCGAACGTGCAGCTGACACTGAAGGCGAACGGCCCGTACACGACCGGATCGCCGAGGGCGTCCTCGCCGCCGCCGTCCACCGTCTTGCGAATGGTGAGGGCCGAGACCTCGTACACGTTCTCGACCGAGATGAGGCCGATCTCGTCCTCCGGTCCGCCCACGATCGCGGTGCCGATGATCGTCGACGTCTGGCCGTACTGGCCCTCGCTCGCGGTGCATTCCGACCCCCATGGCAGGCGATCGACGACGACGGGATCGGCGCCGGGCACGAGCACCAGTTCGGGCAGCGACAGCACCTCGACGCCCGCGCTCTCGCATGTCAGCTGCACGGGGAACCCGTCCGGCGCGAACTCGGCGGCGGGGCCTGAGACGATCTTCTGCAGCTCGATCGGGCCGGTCGGGTGGCTGACGCCGACACGTCGACCCTCGGTGGCGGGAACGACGGTCGGGGTGGCACCGATCGCGGAGCCGCCTGTCGAGACCGTGTTGTACGCGATCGGGAAGTCCGACGCGGCGCGCGCCTCGGGCGTCGTGCGGGTCTGGAACTGGATGTCGAGGGTCTCGGCCGGCTGCAGCGGGTCGGCGTCGGGGAACTCCACGACGAACTTCAGGCTGCGCACCAGCGCCGGGTCGACGGAGCCGTCGAGCGGCAGCCACGCGCCCGCGCCGCAGGGCGCGCCGAGAGGATTCAGGTCGGCCGTGCAGGGCACCGCCGAGGTCGAGTAGTACGTGGTCAGGACGGCGCCTGCCGGCGTGGTGGCCGTCGGCACCAGTTCGACGGCGCCGACGAAGGTCGGCTCCCACTCGCTCTCGCGGGGCAGCTGCACGATGAGGCCCTGGTCGCCCGGCGTCGGGAGGTTGTCGATCGAGACGACCTGATCGAGGGGCAGGGTGCCTGCGTTCACGACGCGGAACCGCCAGGTCTCGGTGCCGCCGGGGAGTGTGACCGGGATGCAGGGCGCGCGGTAGAACCGGCCCGCGACCGCGGTGCCGTCGCATTCGTAGCCCTCGATGGTGGAGAACACCTCGGGGATCCCCGGCTGGCCGTGGTCGACATCCGACCGCACGTACTTGATCGTGCTGAGCGCGGGGACCGCGAGCGGCGAGACGATCGCGTCGTCCATGCACTCGCCGTCGGGTCCAGTGGTGGGGACGCAGTCGTCCAGCGGCTCGTCGACACTGACGACCGCCCAGTTCTGCACCTGCGTCCCGGCGGGGAGGCCCGGCCGGAGCATGAGCTGGATCGTGATCGTGTACGTCTGACCCGGCTCGAGGACGCTGCCCCCGGGCATCCGGAAGAAGATCGTGTCGTCGAGGACGTCGACGTCGACCTCATCCGGATCGGTGGGCAGCGCGGTGCCGTTCGGCGGAACGGGTGCGGCGCCGGTCAGCGCGAACGCGTACGGCGAGACCGTCGGATCGCGATCGGGATCGAGCACGAGCATGATGCCGTCCTCGTCCGTCGGCAGGCGATCCTCGAACAGCGGGTCGTGCAGCGGGGCCTCGCCGCTGTTGGTGAAGGTGAGCGTGAACGGCACGACGGCGCCGGGCCGGATGTCGCCGTTCGGCGACTTCGTCACGGTGATCGCCGCCTCGAGATGGAGGTAGCGGTACTCGGCGTCGGCGGTGTCGCTGTCGGTCAGCGGCCCCGAGCCGACGTTGGCCGACTCTCCGTCGACCTCGACCGTGTTCCAGAAGATGCCCGCGTCCTCCTCGCCGGGAGACGGGACCTGGTCGGCGCGGGTGGTCGGCACCGGACCGCCGCTGCGGAGGTCTGTGCGGCGCTCCAGAAGCACGGGCACGCTGACGACCGGGTTCGACGGATTCTGCCACCCGAGGTCGTTGGCCTGGGCGAACGTGAAGCGCACGCCGTGGAGGTCGTCCGGCGCGGCGTCGAGGAACGCCGTCGCCGTCGCGGTCGTCATCGAGCCCGGCGTGATCGGCTGGCACGTCCACGTGCCGCCGACGCTGTCGGCCTCGACGTTCGCCGCACTGAAATCGCCTCCTGACAGGTAGCACGCGCGCACCTGGCCGACCGGGACGGGCAGGGTCCACGTGGGAGCCATTCCCGCGAAGTCCATCGCGTTCCAGAACGTCGGGTCCTCGTCCGTGATCGTCATGAACCGCGGCCGCGCGGACCCGCCGGGCTGCCCCGTGAGGGTCATCGTGATCTGACCGGTGTCGCCGTCCTTCTGAGACGCCGGAGAGAACGACTTGCCGGCGGTGACCGAGAAGGTCGGCTCCTGCAGCTGGATCAGCGCCGTCTCCTGGTCGCACGCATAGCGGGAGTCCGCCGGCGGCGGGCAGGCGCCGATCGGCTCGATGTCGGCGACGATGCCCTGGGCCGTGTTCGAGATCGGCGAGTCGGCGACCGACACCCGTTCGGTGGTGCCCCGCCAGTACGGACGCAGCCGCACGTCGAAGGCGACCACTCCGGCGCCGTTCGCGGCGATCCGGCCGTCGAAGGTCACCTGGATGCCCGTGACGTCGCACGGCAGCGCGGCGGGGACGAGCGCGAGCGCCTGGGCGACGGTGTAGTCCGCGGGCGCCTGTCCGCTCGGGCAGAAGAGCCGCACGCTGGATGAGGTCGTTCCGGCCGGAACGGTGATCGAGGAGAAGTTGTTGAACGTGAACGCCTCGAACGGGTCCTGCCGCCGGTTCGTCGCCGAACCGGGCGCGGGGTCGTTGATCACGAGCTGATCCACGCGCGCCGGCGTGGTGTTGCGCGTCGTCACCGTGATCCGGCTCAAGGGATACTGGCCGGCCGGGATGCTCGGATCGGTCGGCACCGCGAGGGGCCCGCCCTGCCAGTTCTTGTCGGTCGTCGTCGTGATCGGCACATCCACGATGACGACGTCGTCCGAGGCATCCGAGCCGATCGGGTCGCCTTCGGCGGGGAAGCCCTCGGCGCGCGCGGTGTTGCGGACCACCCCCGGCTGGGCGAGGTTGTAGACGACGTCGCCCAGCACGGGCACGCCGTCGGACCGGCGCTCGTCGCGCACCTGCCACACGAGGGTGACCGGACGCGTGTTGCCGAACGACCGTGCGACGCCCGATCCGACCGGCGGGGCGTCGGGGCTGCCCGCCGAAGCAGCGGCGCGATCGGGGCTCTCGGCGAAGATCAGCCGCACGCCGGTCGTGCTCGCCTGCTCCGCGGCGGTGAGGTTCACGCCGGGGAACTGCCCGACGCAGCCCGCCGGGCACGGGTCGTTCGTCGCGTCGACCCACGCGGTCCCGTTCCACAGCAGCACCTCGAGCACCTGGTCGTACACGATGAGGGGATCCGTGGCCGGGGTGATCGCCTGCACGCGCGTGAGGTTGAACGCGTCGTACATGCTCGCCGCGATCGGCGTGTCCGATGGTGCCGCGACATCGGTGATCTGCACCGTCTCGAGCCCGGAGTAGCCGCCGGTCGACCACGACAGCGTCGAAGGGATCGTGTCGCCTGAGCGGGCGATGACCGACTTCAGTCCGCCCGAGCTCGACGTGCCGAACGCCTTGTCGATGAGGTCCGCGTTGCCGGGATCGGCTGGGATGAGCTCGACTTCGGGGCAGTCCTCGGTCGGCATCGTGGCCGACCCGCCGGGCACACCCGGGGTGATCGCCTCGGCCGACGACTGGGCGCAGTTCGGGACGAACGTCGACTCGTCGTCGGAGAACGGCGGTGTTCCGGTGTAGCGGCCGGTGGGGCGCAGCTCGCTGGTGAAGTTCGGGGCCAGGTCCGTCCCGGGCGGGAAGCCCAGGCCGTCGTCGCCCGTGTACGTGTAGGTGAAGCGGATGCCTCCGGCCACGGCCGAGATCGTGGGATCGATCGGCGCGGAGTAGATCTGCGGGCCGTCGATCCCGGCGGTGAGCACCTTCCACTGCCCGTCGGTCGTGTCGTAGTACTCGATCGTGAGCGACGACTGCGCCGGTACGGGCGTCTGCGTGATCGCGGTGATGTCGAACGCGTTCCACCACACGTCGCCCTCGATCGGGTCCTGAGGGTCCTGGATCACGATGACCTGAGCGTTGCCGGTCGACCCGGTCGTGGTGTCCGGCGGGTTCGGGCGATCGGTGAGACCGCCCGCCAGCGACACCGTCACGATCTGGCCGGGCACAGCGAGGATCTGCGACGGGCGCACCTGCTTGCCGATGTACGGCTCGACGACCTCGTCGTAGATGTAGAGATCGGCCGAGGCATCCGCGTCGCCGGTGACGCCCTGGTTCTCGCCCTGCACGCCGACCACGTTCGTCACGGTGAGGGGAAGCCCTGCGAGGTCGGGATCGGTCGCGACGTCGAAGACGACGGATGTCTCGGCGCCGGGCTGGATCGTGCCCTCGAAGACCACCTCGAACCAGGCCACCAGCGCCGGATCGCCCTCGGTCGCAGGAGGCACGGCCCCGTCGACGAACGACTCGGACTGCTCGCCGCCGCCGATCAGGTGGTAGACGATCGTGCCGGACGTCGCCCCGGCGGGGTAGTCGACGGGGCTCGTGACGCCCGCGAACGTGTACTCGGCGGGGAAGTCGCCGACGGCGGGCTCGCGGATCGTGAGCTCCTCGAGCGGGATCGTGGACTCGTTCGTCGCGCCGATCGTCACTGTGCTGGGCTCGCCGGCGACCACGAGGTTCGGGTCGAACGACTTCGTCGCGCCGACCTGGACGTCGTTCGCAAGGATCGTGAAGTCGGCGCTCGTGTCGGCGGTCGCGCTCTCGCCGTCGAGCGCCACCTCGGACGACACGGTGTTCTCCACGACCGTGCCGTCCGACTGCGCGGCGGCGAGGTCGGTCGTGGCGAGGTCGAGCTCGACAGACGCGGTGGCGCCGGCCGGGATCTCGCCGTCGAACGTGACCCGCGTGCCGCGGACGTCCTCGGCGTCGACGCCCGCAGGGAGCACCCCGCCGGGCGCCGCCACCCACGTCGGCGGCACGTAGACCTCGTATGTCGTCGTCGTCGTGCCCGCCGGCGGCGCGACCGTGCCGAAGCCGGCGAAGCCGAGGTACTCGAAGGGGTTCGGCGACGCGGTCTCGACGGCCGGATCCTGGATCACGAGCGTGTCGACGGTGGCGTTCGAGTCGTTGCTCCCGCCGAGCGTCGCGGTGACCGGGGTGCCGGGGGTGGCGATCGCCGAGCCGGGCGCGATCGTCTTCGCGGGGGTCGTGGCCAGGTCGAGCGGGATGACGGGGGTCACGCCGGCGGATGCCGGCACGTCGACGAAGTTCGCGCCCTCGATGTACGCCTCGTTGAAGACCTCGACACCGTTCGCGTCGTACGACGCGTCGGCGGGAAGCTGCGCGGTGATCTCGACGACGCCGGTCGTGGCATCCAGGATCCCGACCTCATCGCCCGAGGCGCCGTCGAGGTCGGTGACCCAGGTGACGGTGACGGTGTTTCCCGAGATCGCCGGCTCGAGCGCGGTGTTCACACCCGCGCCCACCACGGCGTCGACGACCACGAACGGCGCCGGCACCACGTCGGTGAGGACGGCGTCGCGGCAGCCGACATCGGTGATCGACGAGCATCCCACCGTGAGCGTGTAGGTGAACGTCTCTCCCGGCGCGATGACGTCGACACTCGCATCCTTGGTGAGCGAGGCGACCGCGGTCACATCGCCGGGGGCGGGGTCGGGGAGGACGGGTGCGGCGAACGCGGTCGGCGAGACGGCCAACGAGAGGGTGAGCATTGCCGCGACAGCCAACGCCGCCGCTCTCAGACGCGCCGTGAACTGCACCAGAACCCCCGTTGCGGTCGCTCGTGCGCACTACCCGTTGACCCAGCTGGCGGTGCGCCGTTCGGTCAGCCTAGCCACCGACCCAACCGGACACCAGTGTTGCTGGTGTGCAAGGAGTGCACCGTGGGGGCACCCGAGCGGGTCAGTCCTCGTCGGGGGGCGGGGCGTCCGCGTCGGATCGCACGTCGCCGGACGGCGCCTCGGGCGACCCGACGGAGGGTGCATCGGACGGTTCGTCGGAAGCCAGGTCGGACGGCTCGACCGAAGGCATGTCGACGGGCTCCGACGCGTCCGGGGAGGTCGCCTCGGGATCGACGGATGCCGCACCGTCACCGGACACGACGAAGGCAGCGGCCGCGTCGGCCCCGACCGGCGCGTCTTCAGGACCGCTCTCCGCCTCGGCCGGGTTCGCGGCCGCGAACTCGGCCTCGCGGTCGCGCCGACGGACCAGATCGGGCACGTGCCACTCGCCGTCGGCGAATGCCGGACGCGGCCGGTAGAGACGGATCAGGTAGTTCCAGCCCTCGGGGAGCGGGATGCTGTTCGGCTCGGTCGCGCCGCCCGGAGGTGTGAAGTGCACGGTGACCGCGCCGTCCTCGTCGCGCACGCCCGTGACGCTGTTGACCGTGTAGCGGGCCTCGGGGGTGGGCTCGAAGTATCCGGCCGCGTTGTAGACCGAGACCGACCAGAACGCGTCGACCGGCACATCGTGCATCGTCAGGTCGTAGAAGCCCACGGGAAGCTGCGGGTCGACGCCGACATACGACGCCTCCGAGACGGGCAGCCCGCCCCAGCCCGCCGCCGTGCCGATGAGGTGCCGGACGGGGTCGACCTCGTCGCGGGCGCCGAACGTGCGGTCGAACGAGCGCAGTCCTGCGGCGAGCGCGAGCAGCGCGTTGCGCGTGGCGTCGAGCGACCCCGGGTCGTACTCGGGGCTGACGAAGTCGACGGCTGATCCGACGTCGAGGCGAAGCGCGTCCTGGATCTCGGCGACGTTCGCCAGGTCGGCGGGATCGTCGGGGTCGACCAGGGTGCGAGCGGCGACGAGGACGTAGTCGGTGTCGGGCGCCAGCGCGACGATGTCGTGCTCGCCGGCCTCGTGGATGACGCCGCGGACATAGTGGTCGTGATCGACGATCATCACGGAGAGGTAGCGGTCGCCGGCATCCGGCACCACCACCGTCGCCCCGTCGGAGAGGTCGACGATCGCGAAGCTGTACAGGGTGTCCCGGTTGAGCCGGATCACGGTCTGCGCGTCGATCGACGCCGGCTCACGGTTGTGCCGGAACGTGTTCACGCCGCCGGCCTCGCGCTGGATGTCCGCGAACATCCGGTCGGTTTCAGCGCGCGCGAAGTTGTCGGCGTTCACGTGGATCGTCATGGTTCCACTCTGGACCACCGACCGCCCGGGCGCCATTCCACGCCGTCACAGCGGAAAAGGGTTGACAACCGCCTCAGTAGACTGGAGTCATGTCGAAGGTCCTCCAGTCACTGCCCGTCGGCGAGCGCGTCGGCATCGCCTTCTCCGGGGGCCTGGACACCTCCGTCGCCGTCGCGTGGATGCGCGACAAGGGCGCCGTCCCCTGCACCTACACCGGCGACCTCGGTCAGCCCGACGAGGACGACATCGCGTCGATCCCCGATCGTGCGCTGCAGTACGGCGCCGAGATCGCGCGCATCGTGGACTGCAAGCCCGCACTCGTCGAGGAGGGCTTCGGCGCCCTGGCGTGCGGCGCGTTCCACATCCGCTCCGGCGGCCGCACCTACTTCAACACGACGCCGATCGGCCGCGCCGTCACGGGCACCCTGCTCGTCCGCGCGATGAAGGAGGACGGCGTTGACATCTGGGGCGACGGGTCCACCTACAAGGGGAACGACATCGAGCGGTTCTACCGCTACGGCCTGCTGGCCAACCCGGCGCTGCGCATCTACAAGCCGTGGCTCGACGCCGACTTCGTCACCGAGCTCGGCGGGCGCAAGGAGATGAGCGAGTGGCTCATCGAGCACGGCTTCCCCTACCGCGACTCCGCGGAGAAGGCGTACTCGACCGATGCGAACATCTGGGGCGCGACGCACGAGGCGAAGACGCTCGAGCACCTCGACGTGTCGCTCGAGACGGTCGAGCCGATCATGGGCGTGCGCTTCTGGAACCCGTCGGTCGAGATCGAGACCGAGGACGTCACCGTCACCTTCGAGGCCGGTCGCCCTGTCGCGCTCAACGGCGTCGAGTTCGATCCGGTCGCGCTCGTCTTCGAGGCGAACCGCATCGGAGGCCGTCACGGCCTCGGCATGAGCGACCAGATCGAGAACCGCATCATCGAGGCGAAGTCGCGCGGCATCTACGAGGCGCCGGGCATGGCCCTCCTCTTCATCGCGTACGAGCGACTGCTCAACGGCATCCTCAACGAGGACACCCTGGCCACGTACCACGAGCAGGGCCGCCGACTCGGCCGTCTGATGTACGAGGGCCGCTGGCTCGAGCCGCAGTCCCTCATGCTCCGCGAGTCCATCCAGAAGTGGGTCGGCTCCACCATCACGGGCTCGGTGACGCTGCGGCTGCGCCGGGGCGAGGACTACACGATCCTCGACACCTCCGGGCCCGGCCTGTCGTATCACCCGGAGAAGCTTTCGATGGAGCGCGTGGGCGACGCCGCGTTCGGCCCGACCGACCGCATCGGCCAGCTGACGATGCGCAACCTCGACATCGCCGACTCGCGGGCCCGCCTCGAGCACTACGCCGCGCAGGGCATCATCGGCGGCGCCGCGGGCGACCTCGTCGGGCGCGTGACCGCGGGCGAGGCCGACGAGATCACAGAGCGCGCCGAGACGCAGGATGCCGCCACCGATGCCCTCGACGACGCGATCGAGGCGGCATCCGAATCGGCGATGTACGACGCCGGAACGGACTGACGCCCCGGTCTTCGGACCGAGTGCCGTGGGTCGCGGGTCGCCGCGACGAGACACCCGCTGCGGCATCCGTCCCCAGGTGATTCGCCGCCTGACCGGGGGCGGGTTACGATGCCAGACGGTGCACGCGACCCGAAAGCGCGACACCGAGGACCGCGGCGCATGACATCGCGTTCCGCCCTCTCGCCGATCTGAAAGACCTTCAATGTCGAAGCCCTCCACCGCGCCCGCAGACAGCGTCGACACGGCCGAGACCCCGCGACGCTCCCTAGGGCGCAGGATCGGCATCACGCTGTTCAGCGTGGCCGCCGGCGTCGTCGTGATCGCCCTCATCGCCACCGGATTCGTCGCGTACACGATCCAGCGGTCGTTCCCTCAGGTCGACGGTGCGGTCGCCGTCGGCGGGCTCGGCGAGGAGGTCACGGTGCAGCGCGACGCGCTCGGCATCCCGACGATCACAGCCGGCACGGCCGACGACCTGTTCTTCGCCCAGGGCTACGTCCACGCGCAGGACCGCTTCTGGGAGATGGACTTCCGTCGCCACGTGACCAGCGGTCGCCTGTCGGAGCTGTTCGGCGAGTCACAGCTCCCGACCGACCGGTTCCTCCGCACACTCGGCTGGCGCGAGATCGCCGAGCGGGAGGTCGCGGCGCTCGACGACACCACTCGCGCCTACTACGAGTCCTACGCCGACGGGGTGAACGCGTATCTCGCCGAGCACCAGGGTGCCGACGTCTCGTTCGAGTACGCGGTGCTGGGCCTCCAGAACGACGGTTACGAGATCGAGCCGTGGACGCCCGCCGACTCGGTCGCGTGGCTCAAGGCGATGGCATGGGACCTCCGCTCCAACATCGAGGAGGAGACGGAGCGCGCCGTCATCGCGCCCCACTTCACCGCCGACCAGATGCGGGAGCTCTACCCCGCGTACCCGTTCGACCGGAATCCGGTCATCGTGCCGTCGATCTCGTCCGTTCCGGCCGTCGGCACCGTCGCCGACGTGGCCAAGGACGGCGAGGCCGATGCCGCCACCGCCTCGATCGAGTGGTCCGAGGTCGACGGCGTCGTCGAGGCCGTGAGCGAGCTCGTCGGAGGCGTGGGCGAGGGCATCGGCTCGAACTCGTGGGTGGTCTCGGGACACCTCACCGACAGCGGGAAGCCGCTGCTGGCCAACGACCCGCACCTGGGCGCCTCGCTGCCGAGCGTGTGGCATCAGGTGAACCTGAAGTGCCGCGTCGTCTCGGAGGACTGCGCGTTCGACGTCGCCGGATTCGGCTTCTCGGGCGTTCCCGGAGTCATCATCGGCCACAACGCCCGCATCGCGTGGGGCTTCACCAACCTGACCACCGACGTGACCGACCTCTACCTCGAGAAGGTCGAGGGCGACAGCTACTGGCGCGACGGCGAGCTGGTGCCGCTCGACGTCCGGACGGAGACGCTGAAGGTCGCCGGCGGTGCCGACGAGGAACTCGTCATCCGTTCGACGGGCCACGGGCCGATCATCTCCGGCCTCACCGACGACTACACGGCCATCGCCGATGCCCCGTACACCGGCACCGGCGGTTTCGTCGAGCAGTCCGCGGACGCCCCCACCGGCCAGTACGCGGTGAGCCTGCAGTGGACGGCGCTCTCGCCGGCGTCGACGCCGTCGGCGATCTTCGCCCTCAACCGCGCGCAGGACTTCGACGACTTCCGAGGCGCCGCACAGCTGTTCGCCGTGCCGGCGCAGAACCTCATCTACGCAGACGTCGACGGCAACATCGGCTATCAGACGCCCGGAAGCCTCCCGCTCCGCGGTGCCGGCGACGGCTCGATGCCGCAGCCCGGCTGGGACTCGGCGTACGACTGGCAGGGCTACATCCCGTTCGAGGACCTGCCCGTCTCGTACAACCCCGACGAGGGCTACATCGTTACGGCGAACAACGCCATCGTCGCCGAGGACTATCCGTACTTCCTCACACGGGACTGGGACTACGGCTGGCGCGCGGCGCGGATCGTCGACCTCATCCAGCGGAAGTCGGCGAACGGCTCGCTGACGGCCGACGACATGCGCGACATCCAGGCAGACAACGGCTTCTTCCTCGGCATGCGGCTCTCCGGCGCGTACCTCGAGATCGAGACGGGCGACGAGGGGACGGATGCCGCGCTCGACCTGCTGCGAACCTGGGATGCCCAGAACGACGCCGACTCGCCGGCCGCCGCGTACGCGAACGTGCTGTGGAGCGAGCTCGCCGACAACCTGTTCGTCGAGGGCCGTGAGCACCCGGTGCCGCTGTCCGATCAGGCGCGCCTGTTCCTCGTCGTCGACAGCCTGCTGCGCGACCCCTCGTCCGAGTGGTGGACGAACGAGTCCCTCGGCGTGACCTCGCAGGAGGAGATGCTGACGCGCTCTGCGATCGACGCCCGTGCGCGGCTCGCGGAGCTGCAGGGCGAGAACAGCGCGAAGTGGAACTGGGGCTCGCTGCACGCGCTGCCGCTCATCAGCGACACGTTCGGCGCGTCGGGTATCGCCCCCATCGAGTGGCTCTTCAACCGCGGGCCGTTCCCGGTCGGCGGCGGCTCGTCCGTCGTCAACGCGACGGGCTGGACGATGGACGAGGGCTTCGCGACCGTGACCGTGCCGTCGATGCGCATGGTGGTCGACCTGGCCGACTTCGACGACTCGCGCTGGAACCACTTCACCGGCACCAGCGGCCACACGTTCCACCCGAACTACATCGACCAGACGGCGACGTGGCAGCGGGCCGAGATGACGCCGTGGGCGTTCTCGCGGGATGCCGTGGCCCGGTCGACGTCGAACACCCTCACTCTCGTCCCCGCGCCCTGACCCCCCCCGGTCCGCGCCCCGGTCCGGCGGCCGAGGTCCGCGCCCCCGGTCCGCGCCCCCGGTCCGCGCCCCCGGTCCGCGCCCCCGGTCCGGTCCGCGCCCCCGGTCCGCGCCCCCGGTCCGCGCCCGCGGTCCGGCGGCCGGTCCGGTCCGCGCCCCCGGTCCGGCGGCCGGTCCGGTCCGCGCCCCCGGTCCGGCGGCCGACCGGCGGCGAGAGTGCACGAACGACGGCGGCGGCGTTCCTGCCTCGGCGATTCATGCCCTCTCGACCACAGTCGGCGTTCACGCCAGGAGTCTCCGGACGTGGGCGCTGAGGAGTCGAAGGCCGTCGCTCGAGAGATCAGCGGCCCCGACGAGCACGACCCTGAACCCCTGGTCTTCGAAGAGCCGCACGCGTTGCAGATCCTGCAGCCACGTGCGGCGATCGGAGCGATGGACGTCACCGAGGTACTCCAGCAGCACGCGCCGTTCGATGTAGCCGAGATCGGGATGCCGCACGCCGGCAGCGGTCAGGACCGCGGGCTGCACGGCGGGCTCCGGAAGCCGCTCCCGGACCAGCCCGAGTCGGAGGAGGGTCTCCGGGGGAGAGTCCACCGGAGTCCGCACGCGGGGCAGTGCCCACCGGAGGAGCGCCGCACCGCGCCGTGAGCCGTGCGTACGAAGGGCAGCGGCCAGATCATCCATGGTGGCGAGCGCCGCCTCTCGGCCGAACCTCGTCCGCCGACCGGAGACCAGGAAGTCCGCGGTCGCGACGAGCCACTCGCGACCGACGCTGCGCCCGCGACCCGCCGTCATCGTCGCGAGCGAGACCCAGGTGTCGGCCGGGGTGGTCACCGGCAGACCATGGACGATCGCGGCCGACCCCTGCGGCGAGCTGCGCCTCCAGCCCACGACCCCGCGCCGGCGGACCGCGACGGTTCCTTCCGTGAGAACGTGCAACTCATCCGGAATACCCGGGGGAAGAGGCATCCCCCACAGCCGCGCGGCGGTGGCATGGCTCAGCAGGGCGTCCGGCGGCAGGGCGACGCGCAGCGACCAGCACCGGTCGACGAAGTCGTCGCCGCTTCGCCCGCCCGCGCCCGCCACGCGCACGCCCCAGTGCGGACGTTCGAACCCGCGACGTCGCATGACGGCATCCGACAGCCCGGCCTCGCGCCCCTGCGCGAGGGAGAACGGAACACCGTCCATCCACGGCGGGAGCGCGACCATGGATCGACGATGCCCTCCGCGGCGCTCAGCCGCTGCCCGCGCGGGCCTTTCGGGGAACGCGGCCGCCGGCCCGCACCCTGTGGAGAAGCCGCGGCGCCGCGCAGAAGTGCCCCGAAAGCGCACAATCGACCGTGCAGTGCTTGGGTGGACCGTCATTCGTGCACTCTCGCCGGGGACGGGCGGGCGCGGGCGGGACGGCGGGCGCGGGGCGGGACGGGCGGGCGCGGGACGGGACCGGCGGGCGTGGGACCGGCGGGTGCGGGGCGGGGCCGGCGGGCGCGGGACGAGACCGGGGGGCGTGGGACCGGCGGGCGCGGGGCGGGACGGACTGGCGCGGGGCGGGACCGGCGGGCGCGGGGCGGGACGGGCGGGCGTGGGTCCGGCGGGGGCGGGACGGGCGGGCGCGGGGCGGGACGGACTGGCGCGGGCGGGACGGGCGGGCGTGGGACCGGCGGGTGCGGGGCGGGGCCGGCGGGCGCGGGACGAGACCGGGGGGCGTGGGACCGGCGGGCGCGGGACGGGACCGGCGGGCGCGGGACCGGCTGGGGCGGGACGGGACGGGCGGGCGCGGGACGCGGGGCGGGCGCGGCGCGGAACGGGAGTCAGCCGCCGGCGGCGGGGGGCGTGCGGCGCGAATCGGCGAGCTCGTCGACGAGCAGCGCCGTCTCGTCGATCGTGCCGTTGCGGTAGGCCTGGCGCCCGACCATGTGCGCCGAGAGCGGCGCGGTCGCGAGCTGGATGAGCACGATCGGCACGAGGAACGCCACCACCGGCCACGACCGCAGCGACAGCGCGATCGCGAGGCAGATGAGGACGAGCCCGAGCACCTGCGGCTTCGTGGCCGCGTGCAGGCGGGTCGGCACGTCGCGGAACCGCAGCAGGCCGATCGCGGCGGTGAGGCACAGAACGCCGCCGATCAGGATCAGGATCAGCGCGGCGAGGTCGAGCCACTGTTCGATGGTCATCGCTCCGTGTTGTCCCTTCGTGCGACGAACCGGGCGATCGAGATCGACCCGAACACCCCGACGGCGGCGATGATCAGCAGCACCGGCAGCGACCGGGTGTGGTGGTTGATCGCCATCTCGGCGCCGAGCACGCACATCACCTCGGTGAGGAGCACATCGGATGCCACCGCCCTGTCGAGGATCGACGGCCCGATGATGATGCGCCACAGGGTCAGCAGCGCGGCGACGCCGAACACGACGTAGATGGCGATGAGCAGCACGTTCACGAGGCGTCCTCCCCTGCCCGGGCCGAGGCATCCGCTCGCACCAGCTTCACCTGCGCCGGCGAGCCGACCGCCATCACGATGCGCCGCTCCCAATTGCGCACGCTCTCGCGCTGGCGCTCCACATCGCGGGCGGTGCGGACGCCGATGACGTGGAGGTAGAGGATGCGGCGGTCGCGATCGGTGTCGACGATGAGCGAGCCGGGGATCAGGGATGCCGTCACCCCGGTGTGCGTCATGATCAGGTCGTCGTCCGTCACGAGCGGCACAGCGATGATCGCCGTGCCGGGCTGACGTCCGAAGTTCAGCACCTGCGCGGCGACGGTCAGCGACCCGTGCACGAGCGCGACGATGAACTCGAGCACGAAGACGAGGCCGTACCAGAGGTTCACACGGCCCGACAGCTCGACCGGAGGCAGGCGGAAGACGCGGGTGACGACGACCGCCGCGACCAGGCCGGTGAGGAACGCCACCCACGTGAACTGGCCCCACAGCAGCATCCACAGCGCGATGAGCCATACGAAGAACGGCAGCTGACGCCAGACGCGCGTCAGGAGCATCTTCTTCTCGCCGCCGGCGGCGGTCTGGCGCATGTCGGTCACGGCTGCACCTCCTCGGAGCCGCCGGTGCTCACGTCGTGCTGCTCCTGCAGCTGCACGAGCGTGACCGGTTCGAGCAGCGCTGCTCCGATGCGCGTGCAGACGTCGTAGAGCGGGCCGGCGAAGATCGTCAGCGCGACCGTGATCGCGACCATGCCGGCGGTGGACGCGGTCATGATCCTCGGGATGACGCGGCGCTCGGTGTCGACGCCCCCGGGCGATGCGCCGAGGTACGAGATGCGCGCCTCGGTCTCGGCGGAGTCGTCCTCCTCGCGCCAGAAAGCGAGGTTCCACGCGCGCATCAGCGCGTAGAGGGTGAGGAGGCTGGTGAGGATGCCGCCCACGATGAGCACCATCATGATCGGCGTCCCGACCTCGGCCGCCGCGTCGAACAGTGCGAACTTGCCGATGAACCCCGAGAACGGCGGCAGTCCGCCGAGGTTCACCGCCGGGATGAAGTACAGGATCGCGATGACGGGGGCCGCGCGCATGAGGCCCTTGACCCGGAGGATGGAGGTGCTGCCCGCACGGCGCTCCACGAGGCCGACGGCGAGGAAGAGGGTCGTCTGCACCACGATGTGGTGGACCATGTAGTAGATCGTCGCGCCGATCGCCGCGGGTGTCGCGATCGCGAGACCGAAGATCATGTACCCGACGTGGCTCACCAGCGTGAACGACAGGATTCGCTTGAGCTCGGCCTGCGCGACGGCGCCGAGGACGCCGACGATCATCGTCGCGAGCGCCACCACCATGAGCAGGAAGTTCACGTCGTTGTCGAGGAACAGCTCGGTCTCGGTGCGGATGATCGCGTAGACGCCGACCTTGGTCAGCAGGCCCGCGAACACCGCCGTGACGGGTGCGGGCGCGGTCGGGTACGAGTCGGGCAGCCAGAAGGACAGCGGGAAGATCGCGGCCTTGATGCTGAACGCCAGGAGCAGCATGAGGTGCAGCACGAGCTGGGTCTCCTGCGGGAGCTCGCCCATGCGCTGCGAGATCTGCACCATGTTGACGGTGCCGAGCGCGCCGTAGATCATCGCGATCGACGCGAGGAACAGGATCGACGACACCAGCGAGACGACGATGTAGACGACGCCGGTGCGGATGCGCGACTCGGTCGAGCCGAGGGTGATCAGCACGTACGAGGCCACGAGAAGGATCTCGAACCCGACGTAGAGGTTGAACAGGTCGCCCGCGATGAACGCGTTGAAGATGCCTGCCGCGAGGATCAGGTACGAGGGGTGGAAGATCGAGACGGGCGTCTCGTCGTCGCCGTCGGCGGCGCCCTGGCCGACCGAGAAGAGCAGGACCGCGAGCAGCACGATGCTCGAGACCACGACGAGCAGCGCGGCGAGCCGGTCGACGTAGAGCACGATGCCGAACGGGATCGGCCAGCCGCCGACCGAGACGGCGATGGCCTCGTCGCTCGTGTCGACGACGTAGAGCAGGATCGCCGCGATCACGCAGACGACCGACAGCGTGGCGACCGACACCACGACCTGGGTGCGGCGGTGACGACCGGCGATGAGCGCGATGGCCGCGCCGAGCAGCGGCAGCGTCACCAGCAGCGGGACGAGCGCGGGGGCGAAGGAGATCATGCGTCGTCACCGCCCTTGCTCCCGGGGTCGGCGGGACGGTCGACGGGGGCGTCGTCGCGCAGCCCGGCGAAGTCGCGGCTGCCGAGCACCGTGATCGGCGAGGTGTCGAGCCCGACGAAGTCCGTCGTCGCGTCGTCGTCCTCGTCCTCGATCTCGATCTCCTCGTCCATCGTCTCGTCGACGTCGGCGGTGCCCTCGCGCACGGCGCGGTCGGCCTCGTCGTCCTCGACCGTGTCGGCCTGACCGAGCTGCCACGACCGGTAGATGAGGGCGAGGAGGAACGCCGACACGGCGAAGGTGATGACGATCGCCGTGAGGGTCAGCGCCTGCGGAAGCGGGTCGGACATCTCTTCGGGGCTGCTCGCCGCTCCGAAGAAGGGGGCCACGCCTGGGGCGCCCATCACGATGAGCAGCAGCAGATTCGTGGCGTTGCCGAGCAGCAGGAACCCGATGAGCACGCGAGTGAGGCTGCGCTCGAGCATGGCGTAGACACCGCACGCGAACAGCACGGCCATCACGACGACGAGGACGACGGAGACGCTCACGAGACGCTCACCCCCGGCCGCTGCCCGTCGCGGGCCTCGTGGGCCTGCCGGTCGACCTCGGCGCCGAGGCTGCGCAGCACGTCGAGCACCAGCCCGATCACGACCAGGTAGACGCCGACGTCGAACAGGGTCGACGTCACGAACTCGACGTGGCCGAGCACCGGGATGTCGGCCTCGAAGTAGGTGCTCGTGAGAGGGGCCGCGCCGAAGAACAGGGGCACGATCGCGCACGCGACGGCGATCGTCATCCCGACTCCGAGCAGGCGTCCGGCGTCGGTCGGCGCAGCCGCGCCGAGCTCGTACCGCCCGCCGGCGACGTAGCGCATGACCAGCGCCATGCCGGCGACGAGACCGCCCGCGAAGCCGCCGCCGGGGAGGTTGTGCCCGGCGAACAGCAGGTAGAGCGACACGATGATGATCGTGTGGAAGAGGATCCGCACGATGACCTCGAGCATGATCGAGCGGTTCTCGGGCCGCACGCGCTGTCCGCCCACGAGCCACGCCATACGACCCCGCCCCTCGCCCCGTGGCTTGACGCCCTCCTCGGTCTCGACGAGCGGGCGCCGCGTGCGCGCGGCGGCTGCCGGGAGCGGGGCGATGAACCGCGACAGCGTATCGGAGCGGTGCGTGACGAACACGAGGGATGCCACGCCCGTCGCGGCGAGGATGAGCACCGACAGCTCGCCCATCGTGTCCCATCCGCGCAGGTCGACGAGCGCGACGTTCACGACGTTCTTGCCGTGGCCGAGTTCGTAGGCGAGCTCGGGGAACCGCTCCGAGATGGGCTTGTAGCTGCGGGCGGAGGTCGCGACGAGCGCGACGGCGGCCATCGTCGCGCCGACCGCGGCCGCGAGCACGGCGCGCGCGACCGGCCACACCGAGGCGTTGTGCTCGCCGAGACGCGCGGGGATCCGGCGGAGCACGAGGGCGAAGGCGACGAGCGTGACCGTCTCGACGAGGATCTGGGTGAGCGCGAGGTCGGGCGCACCGCTGGTCGCGAAGAGCATGACCATCCCGAGGCCGGTGGCCGAGACGAGCACGACGCCGGTGTAGCGCTTGCGCGCCCGCACCGCGACGAGTCCGGCGATGATCATGATCGGGGCGACCACGAGCTGCATCGGCGTGTGGAACGCGTCCAGCTCGAGCTTCCACTCGGGACTCGCGAGCAGCGCTGTTCCCTCCGCAGCGACGAACACGACGAAGATCGTGCCGACGTAGACAGGAAGCGATCCGCGCTGGGTGAAGCTCGTCGTGATCACCGAGAGCCGCGCGATCCCCCGGAGCGCGGCGTTGTACACGTCGGCCGCGCTGAAGGGCAGCACCCGCTTCGACCAGCGGGTGCGCGCCGTGAACCAGAACACGACGGCCCCGACCGCGATCGTCGCGAGCGAGATCCACAGCGCCGGCTCGAAGCCGTGCCAGAGGGCGAGGTGGGCAGGATGCTCCGCCGCGCCGAGCGGGGCCAGGTCGGCGTAGCCGGCGAACGCGACGTCGAGCTGGGGCGCGGCGAATCCTGCGATCACCGTGAGCCCTGACAGGAGCACCGGTGCGCCGAGGAATCCGATCGGCGGATCCGGCCATCTCGTCGGCGGCAGCGGCCGGCGCGCGTCATCCCGCTTCGTCCAGAATGCGCCCCAGATGAATCGGATGCCGTAGCCCGCCGTGAGGACGGATCCCACGACCATTCCGGCGAACGCGACGATGCCCCACGGCGCACCGGACAGCGCCTCGTCGAGGAGGGCGGTGAGCGCCCCCTCCTTCGCGACGAAGCCGATGGTCGGGAAGACGCCGACCATCGAGCACACGGCGATGATCGAGAAGGTCGCCATGACGGGGGCTTGGCGGCCGACGCCGCTGAGCTCGCCGATGTCGCGGGTGGACAGCTGTCGGTCGATCACGCCGACCACGAGGAAGAGGGCGGACTTGAACAGCGCGTGGCTGAGCAGGAGCGCGAGCCCGGCGAGCGCGGTGTCTCGCGTGCCGTAGCCGAGGACGACCGCGAGGAGTCCGAGCTGGCTGACGGTGCCGAACGCGAGGATGCGCTTGAGGTCGGTCTCACGCAGCGCCTGGAACCCGCCGAGCAGCATCGTGAAGACGCCGAGCGAGATCACGATCGGGCGCCAGGTCGGCGCCACCGCGAAGACGGGCGCGAGCAGCGCGATGAGATAGATGCCCGCCTTCACCATCGCCGCGGCGTGGAGGTAGGCGCTGACCGGCGTCGGCGCCGCCATCGCGCCGGGCAGCCAGAAGTGGAAGGGGAAGATCGCGGACTTGCTCAGCGCGCCGACGAGCAGGAGCACGAGCGCGGCGTCGACGATCGGACCGGCGGGGGCCTCGGCGAGGATCGTCGAGATGCTCGACGTGCCCGCGTCGACGACGAGCAGCACGACGCCGATCAGCATCACGAGACCGCCGAGGGTCGTGACCAGGAGTGCCTGCAGTGCGGCGCGGCGGCTCGCCGCGCGCCGGTTGTAGTACCCGATGAGCAGGTACGACAGCACGCTGGTGATCTCCCAGAACATCACCAGCACGACGAGGTCGTCGGTGAGCACCAAGCCGTACATCGCGCCGGCGAACGCGAGCAGGACGGCGGAGAACTGGCCGAGGCCCTCGCTCTTCCCGCGGAAGTACCAGCGGCAGTAGACCATGACGAGCGCGCCGACGCCGGTGACGATGAGGGTCATGAGCCACGCGAGCGTGTCCATGCGCATCGACAGCTCGATCCCGAGCGGCGGGATCCAGTCGTACGACTCGAACGGGGTGTCGCCCGACAGCACCGCAGGGGTCAGGACCGCGGCGTACGCGAAAGCCACGATCGGCAGCACCGCGGCGACGTAGAACGCCCGGGGGCCGATGCGGCCGGCCAGCCACGGGAGCAGCAGCGGAACCACCGCGAACGCGCCGAGGAGAAGCAGCATCCGCGGCCTCCTCGTGGTCGTCGGCCGGGGGCTCACGCGCGCGGCTCGGGCGATCAGGGTGTCGGGTCGAGTCTACCGGCGCTGTCGGCCGACGCGGCCGCCGCGTCCGGTCGAGCGGATGCCGCGCCCGCCGTCCGTGCGAGAGTGGACGTCGTGATGGCCGATGACACGGGCCCACGCGCGCCCCGCTGGCCGCGGGAGCTCGCAGGGTGGACGACCGCCCTCGCGATCGCCGTCGTGGCGGTCGCCGTCGTGGCCTCGTCGGCGCGCTCGGAGCTGCTCTTCCGGGACGGCGACTCGCTCGTCACGACACTCGTCGTGCGTTCGCTCGCGTCGGGTCAGGCCCAGGACTGGGCGTTGTCGACCGTGCTCTTCCTGCCGGAGATCGCCGTCCTCGCGATGCTGTCGGCCCTCGGACTCGGAGCGGCCGCGACGCTCGGCCTCGCAGCGGTCGTGAACCTCCTCGCGCTCTACGGCGCGCTGCGCGCAGCGGCGGGGTCGGCCGCGCGCACCCCTGCGCCGGTGGCCGGCGCGCTGCTCGGCTTCACCGCCTTCGCCGTACTGGCGGCGACCGAGGCGTCACCGAGCCGCGATGCCCTCGAACCGGCGTCCCTGCTCCTGACGACCACGTACTACAGCGCGACCGTCGTCGCCGCGGTGCTGGTCGTCGGAGTCGCCCGACGCGGGGTCGAGGCGCCCGCACGCCGATGGCCGGCGTGGACGGCCGGAGCGGTGGCCGCGGCATCCGTCCTCACCAACCCGCTCTTCGCCGCGTGGGCGGTCTTCCCTGTGGTGCTCGTTCTCGCCGTCGTCGCGATCCGCACGCCGCGCTCCCGCGGCGCGGCGCGGTGGCTGATCGTCGCGCTGGCCGCGGGCTCCGCGGCGGGATTCGCCGGCCGGATCCCGCTGGCCCGGCTCATCGCGAACACCGGAGCCGGCTACGCCGATCCGTCGCAGTGGCTCGCCTCGGCCGGGTACTACGCCGGCCTCGTCGCGGAGCGATGGACCGGGCCCGGCGGAATCGTCGGGATCATCCTCGGGCTGCTCCTGTTCGCCTGGTGCCTCGCCGCGACGGTGGTTTTCGCACGGCGCGGCGACGTGGGTCCGGCGGTGGTGGCGGCATGCGGCTGGCTCATGCCGGTGCTCGTCGTGATCGGCGCCGTCGTACTGGGCACTCACGCGGCGCGGTACCTGCAGCCGATCGCGTTCGGGCCGGTGCTCGGGCTCGTCGTGCTCCCGGCGCTCGTGCGGAACGCGGCATCCCCTCGAGTCGCTCCGGTCGTGACGGCGATCGCGGCCGCGGGAGCGCTCGTGCTCGCGGGTGGGATCGCGGTTCCGCGGATCACGACCGCCGCGCAGGCGCCCGACGCCGATCTCGACTGCGTCGTGGCATGGACGGATGCCTCGGGCCGCACCGGCGCCGGCCAGTTCTGGACCGTGCGGCTGCCCAAGGCCCATCTGGCCGACCCGGCTCGGCTGGTGCAGGTCGACCATGAGCTGCGCGGCTACGCGTGGCTCGTCAATCGCGAGGACTTCGCCGTCGGCGAGGTCTCGTTCCTCGTCCTCGACGACCAGACGGTGACGTTCGCGCTGCCCGGCGGCGTGACGATGGCGGATGCCGAGCTCGTCGACTGCGGCCGGTACACGATCGCCGACTTCGGCGACCGCGGACTGCCGCTCGGTCCGCAGCGCTCCTGACGTCGCGGCGTCAGTCGGCCGGTGCGGCAGCCGTCGTGTTGCCCTCGCGGAACTCGCACGTGAAGCTGATCGATGCGGCGTCGCCGCCGTCGAGCATCGCCGCGACGGCACGTCCGGCCGCGCGGCCCTTCTCGGCCGCGGGCTGCACGAGCGTCGTGAGCTCATAGGGCGCGAGACCGTCGACGACGATGCCGTCGAAGCCCGTCACGCTGACGTCGCCGGGAACCCGAAGCCCCGCCTCCTCGGCAGCCCGGATCACCCCCGCGGCCAGCAGATCGCTCTGCGCGATGACGGCGGTCGGGCGGTCGGCGGGGTCGGCGAACAGCACCCGGCCGGCCGCCAGCCCCTTGTCGATGAAGCTTCCCGCCGCGGCGTAGGCCTGGGCGTCGGGGAACACGTCCCTGGCGCCGGCGAGTCGCTCGCGGGTGACGTCGATGGTGATCGCCGTGCCGTCGAGGATCCAGCCCGCCTCCCACCCCGCGCGGGCCGGAAGGGCGACGATCGCGACACGACGGTGACCGAGGGCGCGGAGGTGGCTCGCCGCCTGCCGCTGCGCCTCGCGGTTGTCGAGGCCGATGCGCGGCACATCCTCTCCCGCGTCGCCTTCGATGACGACGACGGGGATGCCGCGCGCCCGGACGGCGTCGAGCGACTCGCGGAGGTGCCCGCTGCAGCCGACGAGCACGGCGGCGTCGAGCGGAGCGGTGGTCAGCGATGCGCCGGCACCGCTCGGGTCGTGGTCGCGAAGAAGGAGCAGCCCGGCGCCGAGCGGGGCGACCACGTCGGACAGACCGTCCATCATGAGCGTCTTCACCGGATCGAGGAAGGCCGTGCCCAGGTGCTCCTCGAACACGACGCCGACGATTCCCGATCGTCCGCGCCGCAGCGACGCCGCTCGCGGGTCGGGCCCGGTGTAGCCGAGCGCGGAGGCGGCATCGAGAACGCGGCGGCGCGTGGCGTCCGACACCGGGGTCTTGCCGCTGAAGACGACCGACGCGGTCGACGGCGAGACGCCCGCTTCGCGCGCGACGTCGGAGATGGTGGCCCGGCGTGTGCTCATGTCCGAATGATGGTAGCGCGTTGCGATAGCGGACGTCGAATCGATTCGACAGCACTCGAATCGATTCGGTAAAGTGTGCGCATGGAACTCGTCCTCACTCGACCGCAGTACGTGCGCTGGCGCACGGCGATCTTCGCGATCTTCCTCGCGAGCGGCCTCAGCATCGCCACCTGGGCGTCGCGGGTTCCGACGATCAAGGAGACCCTCGGGGTCGACAACATCCAGATCGGCCTCATGCTGCTGGGAGCCGGCATCGCCTCCATCGTCGGCCTGTCACTCGCGACGCCGGTGCTCGCCCGGTTCGGTGCGCGCAAGGGCATGCTCGTCGCGATGATGGTGTTCGCGGCGGGCGTGCTGCTGATCGGCGTCGGCACGGACGTCGCCCACAGCTTCGTCGTCGTGGTGGCGGGGCTCGTGATGTTCGGCCTCGGCAACGGGGCGGTCGACGTGATGATGAACGTCGAGGGCGCCGCGATCGAGAAGCAGGGGAGCAAGACGATCCTTCCCCTCTTCCACGCGTTCTTCAGCTTCGGCACCGTGATCGGCGCCGGGATCGGCGCGTTCGCGGCATCCCAGCACATCAACGTCCTCGTGCACACCGCCGTCATGTCCGTCGTGATCGTCGTCATCGCGTTCGCGGCCTACGCGAACGTCCCGGCGCGGGAGATCACGGGCGACACCGAGGCCGAGGCCGACAAGCCCCACTGGCGCGAGCGCCTCCACACCTCTCTCGAGGCGTGGCGCGAGCCCCGCACCTACGCGCTCGGCGTGATCATGCTCGGCATGGCGTTCGCCGAGGGCGGCGCGAACGACTGGCTCGCCCTCGGCATGGTCGAGGGACACGGCGCCACCGCGGCCGTCGGTGCGCTCGGCCTCACCGTCTTCTCCGTCAGCATGACCGTCGTGCGCGTCTTCGGCGGCCCCCTCGTCGACCGCTTCGGCCGCGTGAACACCCTCCGCGTGCTGTCGGTCCTCGCAGCCGGGGGACTGCTGCTGTTCATCCTCGCCCCGACGATCCCGCTCGTCTTCGTCGCCGCCGCCCTGTGGGGCGCCGGGGTCTCGCTCGGGTTCCCGCTCGGCATGTCGGCCGCCGCCGACGACCCGGCCAAGGCCGCGGCCCGCGTGAGCGCCGCCGCGACGATCGGGTACATCTCGTTCCTGTGCGGTCCGCCGATCCTCGGGTTCATCAGCGAGCAGATCGGTCTGCTCAACACGCTGTACATCCTGGTCGCGCTGGCCGTGGCATCCGGCATCGCGTCGCCCGCCGCGAAGCCGATCGCCGGATCCACCGTCGGCGCCGGGCACCCGCACCGCTGAGTCGGACTCGACGCGGTCGCACCAGGGGGAGGGCCCCGGGCTAGGCTCTTCGGGTGCGTCTCGTCATCGCCCGCTGCTCCGTCGACTACACCGGACGGCTCACGGCCCATCTGCCCCTCGCGACGCGCCTGCTCGTCCACAAAGGCGACGGGAGCCTGCTGGTCCACTCCGACGGCGGCTCCTACAAGCCCCTGAACTGGATGAGCCCGCCCTGCCGGCTCGACGTCGAAGAGCCGGATGCCGACTCCCAGGCCGCGGGAGTGCTCGAGCACTGGCGCGTGACGCACGCGAAGACGGGCGACGCCCTCCTCGTGCGCATCTACGAGGTGCTCCACGACTCGTCGCACGAGCTCGGCATCGATCCCGGCCTGCAGAAGGA
Organism: Microbacterium sulfonylureivorans; assembly: GCF_003999995.1. Classification (NCBI taxonomy): domain Bacteria; kingdom Bacillati; phylum Actinomycetota; class Actinomycetes; order Micrococcales; family Microbacteriaceae; genus Microbacterium; species Microbacterium sulfonylureivorans. The sequence goes on along the minus strand of NZ_RJAD01000001.1, from coordinate 1,412,424 downwards.
CGGCGTCGAGGCCGACCTCCAGCGGCTCCTCGCCGAGCAGGTCGACGTGATCGGCGACAACCTCACGCTCGTCCGCCGCGAGTTCCCCACGGCCATCGGACCGGTCGACCTGCTGCTGCGCGATCCGGCCGGCGGCACGATCGCCGTCGAGGTCAAGCGCCGGGGCGACATCGACGGTGTGGAGCAGCTGACGCGATACCTCGAGCTGCTCGGCCGAGACCCGCACCTCGCGCCGGTCACGGGCGTGTTCGCCGCCCAGGAGATCAAACCTCAGGCCAAGGTGCTCGCCGCCGATCGCGGCATCCGATGCGTGACCCTCGACTACGAGGGCATGAAGGGCATCGAGTCCGGCGCCCCGCGCCTCTTCTGACCCGGGTCTTCGTTCGCCGGAGCCGGTGCCGGGGCCGAATAGGGTGGGAGGCATGCCGAGACGATCTCCCTGGACGTGCGTGCTGTGGGATGTCGACGGCACGATCGTCGACGCGTCCGACGGGATCCTTCGCCGGCTGACGGTCGCCCTCGAGCACTTCGGCAAGCGTCCGCCGACCCGCGCCGAGCTGGTCCACTGGATCGGGCCGCCCATGTACGAGTCGTTCCAGGTGAACGTCGGCATGACGCCGGACGAGGCATCCGAAGCCGTCGCCTTCTACCGCGCGATGGGCAAGGCCGACGGGTACACGACGGGCGCGAGGCTGTTCGACGGCATCGCCGACCTGATCCGGGATGTCGCGGCCGCCGGGATACCGCAGGCCACGGCCAGCTCGAAGCCCGAGGTGCAGGTCGTCGCACTGATGGACCACTTCGACCTCTCGTCCTCGCTCACCGCGATCGTCGGCGCGACGCCCGACGAGAAGACGCTCAGCGCCAAGTCCGACATCGTCGCCGAGGCTCTGCGCCGGCTGCAGTCGGCCGGCGTCGACACGAGCCGGCCGGTGCTGATCGGAGACCGCCACCACGACGTCGAGGGCGGGGCTGACCAGGGCGTTCCGGTGATCTTCGTCCGCTGGGGATTCAGCTGGCCGCACGAGGCCGATGGTGCGCAGGCCGCGGTCGACGACGCCGCACAGCTCCGGCGCCTGCTGCTCTTCGAGGACTCGGATGGCTGAGATCGTCGGCTCGGTCCTCGCGTGGCTCGTGCCCGCGGTGGTCGTGTTCGGCGTGGCGGCGATCCTGGTCGCGGTCGCGGCGTGGGCGGTCCGCCGCGCCCGCCGATCGCCGCGCGCCCGGGCAGCCGCCGAGCGGGCCCGGGTCGCCGCCGGAGCCGCCCTGGTGCGCCTCGACGACGAGGTGGCCGAGCTCGACCTCGAGGTGGGCCTCTCTGGAGCGCTCTACGGCGGCGGAGCGCCGGTGTCGCTGCGACGGGCGCGACTGAACGGACAGCACGCGCGCGACCGGTCGTTCGACGAGTACCGGGCGATCAGCCGGGCGGACGTCGCTCCCGACGAGGTGCGCCGCGCGGCCGCCGCCATCGACAAGCGGACGACCGACGCACTCCGGTCCATCGCGGCGGCGCGGTCGGAGCATGCGGCGTGGGTGGCGGCGAACGTCTCGGCGGCCACCCAGATCGACGCCGCCCGCGAGCGCCTGGCGGAGCTGCGCGCATCGATGGGCGATCCCGACGCACTCGTCTCGGAGCTCTCCGCCCGCTTCGCGGACGAGGAGTGGCGGGACGCCGCGCACGCCGCGCACGCCGCGCTGGCGGAGGCCGACGAGGCGGCGCGGCAGCTGGACGCCGCCGCCGCGCGCGCCGCCGATCCGTCGCAGAGCGTCCTCGCGCAGCTGGGCGCGGCCGAGCGGTCGCTGCGCCAGGCCGAGGTCGACGCCCGCATCCTCGAGGAGTCGCACCGGCTCGTGCTCCAGGCCGCGCAGGCCGTCCCCGGAGAGATCGACGCCGCCCGCACCGCGCTGCGCCAGGCCGGCGTCATCCGCGAGCACCTCGACGCCGACGACGCCGGGAGGCTGGGGGAGGAGCTGCGGGCGATCGAGGCCGAGCTGTCCGTCGTCGAGGCGGATGCCGACCGCAGACCCTCCCGGACCGTGGACCGCATCGCCCGCCTGCGTGGTCGGCTCGACCTCGCGCTCGGCGACGCCCGCACCGCGCAGCAGCGCCTCCGAGGGGCGCGCACCGCCCTGCCGGGGACGCTCGCGGCCGCCCGGAGCGCGATCGCGCAGGCCGAGGCATCCGTCGCCCACGCGAAGGGAGGAGCCGATGCGCGCACTCGACTCCTCTCCGCGCAGCACGAGCTCGCGCGGGCGCGTCAGGCGCAGGATCCGGTGGGTGCGCTCGACTCCGCGAGGCGCGCGATGCGGGATGCCGAGGACGCCAAGGCACTGGCCGACTACGCGAGGATCGACCCGTCCTGACCCCGGGAGCGTCGCTATCGTGAACCCATGACCGACGCCCCCACGCGATCGCGCCACCCCGTCGTCGCCGCTGCCGCGCGCATCCCGGCGACACTCTCCCTCGTCGCGCTGATCCTCGTCGTGGGCGTCGTGTTCGGCGGGCTGTGGAGCCCCTTCTCGGAGAATCCGCTCTTCGACGCCGTTGCCTACGGCCTGCCCGCCCTCATCGAGGGCCGCTGGTGGACGCCGGTCACCGGCACGTTCTTCGTCGACCATCCGATCGTCTACCTGTTCGTCATCCCGAGCTTCGCGGGTCTCGCGTACCTCGAGCTCCGCCGCGGCTCGGCCGCCGCCCTCGGGTACTTCGGCGTCGGGCAGCTGTTCGCGATCTTCGCGAGCGCGCTGTTCCTGTGGGTGGCGGCGTTCCTGCCGTGGCCGTGGGCGCAGGTCGAGTCCACGATGCTCGATGTGGGCCCCTCCGGAGGGACGATGGCGGGCATCGCCGCCGCCGCCGGGCTGCTCGTCTCGCCGTGGCGCGTGCGCGCGTGGCTCGTCGTCCTGGGCTTCTCGTTCGTGACGCTGTTCTTCTGGGGATCCCTCGCCGACCTCGAGCACGCGTTCGCGGTGCTCCTCGTCCTCTTCGTCGACCGGTCGCTGCGGGTGCAGCGCACGACGGTCCGCGAGCAGCGGCTGATCGCCTTCGTGTCGGCGTTCGTGATCCTCGCCGTGGACGTGCTGACCTTCGTCATCCCCACGGACGGGCCGTTCGGCCACACCGCCGCGACCGACGGACCGCCCATCGACATCGCGATCGACGTCATCGTGATCGCCGTGCTCGCCGACGGCCTGCGGCGCGGTCGCCGGTGGGCCTGGGTGTGGACGATCGTGCTCGCCGCCTTCAACATCTTCACGGGGCTCGTGCTCGTCGTCGCGGTCGCGGTCGTCGGGGCCGATGCGATCGATGAGCAGGTCGGCGACTTCAACGTCTCCATCGCGCAATCCGCGATGTGGCTGCTCATGCTCGTCTACCTCGTCTGGGTGCGCGGGGCCTTCCGTGCCCGACGCCGGAGCACGCTGGGATCGATGCCGGTCCCCACCGTCGCCGACGTGAAGGCCGCGCTCCACGCCCACGGCGGCGGGACGCTGTCGTGGATGACCACGTGGGACGGCAACAGCTATGCGCGCACCCGCGCCGGCGGCATCCTGGCGTACCAGCGACGAGCCGGGGTGGCGATCGTGCTGGCCGACCCGCTCGGGGCCGAGGCATCCCGGGCGCAGTCCGTGTCGGAGTTCATCCACGCGGCGGAGAGCGCGGGCCTGGTGCCGTGCTTCTTCAGCTCGAGCGAGGCGACGAAGGCCGCGGTGCCCCCCGGGTGGCGCAGCCTCGTGGTCGCCGACGACACGATCGTCGACCTGCCGGGCCTGGAGTTCACCGGCAAGCGGTGGAACGCCGTCCGCACGTCGCTCAATCGCGCGGGGCGCGAGGAGATGACGTTCCGGATGACGCGGCTCGGCGACGAGCCGTGGGGCATCCGCCAGCAGCTGAGGGCCATCTCCGAGATGTGGGTCGGCGACAAGGGGCTGCCCGAGATGGGGTTCACGCTCGGGACGCTCGACCAGGCGGAGGATCCCGAGGTGCGCCTCGCCCTCGCGATCTCACCGGACGGAGACGTCGACGGATTCCTGTCGTGGCTGCCGGTGTACGGCGACGGTGGCGGCGAAGCCACCGTGCGCGGATGGACGCTCGACCTCATGCGACGGCGCGACGGCGGATTCGGCCCGGTGATGGAGTACCTCATCGGATCCTCCGCCCGCCTGTTCTCAGAGGAGGGCGCCGAGATCATGTCGCTGTCCGGGGCGCCGCTGGCTCACGAGTACCCGCCGGATGCCGGATCCATCGCATCGCTTTCGGACCGGCTCGCCGGCATGCTCGAGCCCGTCTACGGCTTCCAGTCGCTCCACCGGTTCAAGAGCAAGTTCCACCCGCGCTACGAGACCATGTACCTGCTCTTCCGCGACGAGAGCGACCTCACCCGCATCGGCGCGGGGCTCACCCGCGCGTTCCTGCCGGACGCGACGCTGCGCCAGTTCGCCGGCGCCGGACTCGAGCTCGTGCGCGGCGATCGCGACTGAGACGCGAAAGCGCCCGGCCCCCTGGCCGGGCGCGACTGTGCCGCGGCATCCACTCGACGCCTCGGGCGCAGAGGAGGTGCCGCGGCGCAGCTCCGCTGAGACGGGCCCGAGGGCCCGCGGGTTCAGATGGGGCGGATGTTCTCTGCCTGCAGGCCCTTGGGGCCCTGGGCGATCTCGAACTCGACCCGCTGGTTCTCCTCGAGCGAGCGGTAGCCGCTCGCCGAGATGGCGGTGTAGTGCGCGAAGACGTCTGCGCCGCCCTCGTCAGGAGCGATGAAGCCGAAGCCCTTCTCCGAGTTGAACCACTTGACGGTGCCCTGCGTGCTCATTACTTGCCGTTCTACTGGGGTGCTCGCGCTCATGCCACGAGTCATCTCCACGGTAATGGTGTATGGGCGGTGCCGCGATGCGGGTTTCGGATGGTGACGAAAACGTTGCACATCGTCCGGCCGCGAGGTTCCGCGGGCCCATCGGACGCCCGGGCTGAGCAGTGCTCGAAGCCCGGGCGTCGACGGATCCCCCCGGATAGGCCACGCCTAAGCGTGACACGCACATGCTACCGATATATCGGCGTGACGGCGAGGGTGACGACGCTGTTCGACGCACCCCGGATCAGCCCCTCCGTGCGGCGATCCGGACGGTTTCGTCCACCGGCCGGGGAGCGGTATATGCAGATGAATCGGCAGCCGTACACTGGTCCCACTCATGGCCATTCCGCTCACCCCGGTCGTCCCGCGCGGCACCGTCCTCGGCGACGAGGTCTACACGCGCCTCGGCGAGGCGATCCTCGACGGAAGCCTCGCCCCCGGCGAGCGCCTGCGCGACCACGACCTGGCCGAATGGCTGGGTGTCTCGCGGACTCCTGTGCGCGAGGCACTGCAGCGACTCGAGCGGGTCGGACTCGTCGAGGTGTCGCCGCATCGCTACACGCGCGTGTCGACGCCGAACAGCAAGGCACAGGCCGACACCCTCGAGTTCGTCGCATACCTCATGGGCAACGCCGTGCGCATGGCGGTCGTCCACGCCCCCGACGAGGTACTCGACGACGCCGTCGCCGAGCTCGGCGACGTGATCGCGGCTTCCCGCGACGACGACTACGTCCGGCTGATGAGCACGAGCCACGTCTTCTTCGCCAAGCTGACGAAGGCCACCGGCAACGTCGCGATCATCCGCTTCATGCGCGAGGCCGAGCTGGCCATCCGACGCAACGTGGCGACCTGGCGCCCGCTGATCGAGTGCCCCGTCGGCCGCTCCGCGACGTACGAGGAGTTCCGGGATGCCCTGACCCGGCGCGACGGCGTGCGGGCCGAGGCTCTCCTGCGCGAGCTGCACGGCCTCACCTGAGTCGGCGCCTCTCGCTACGGTGGGCGTGTGAACCACATCGAGCTGAGGAATCTCGACGACGACGACCTCGACGCCGTCTTCGAGATGATGCGCGACCCCGAGGGCGTGGCGATGGCGGCCTTCACCGCCGAAGACCCAGGCGACCGCGAGGCGTTCGACGCGTGGATCGCACGACAGCGCGGCGACGCCGAGGTCCTCTACCAGGTGGTGACCGAGAACGGCGGCTTCGCCGGCACGGCCGCAGCCTTCACGGTCGACGGCGATCGGGAGGTGAGCTTCTGGATCGCCCGTCACGCATGGGGCCGGGGCGTCGCGACCGAGGCGCTTCGCCACCTCGTCTCGCGCGAGCCGGTGCGGCCGCTGTTCGCGCGCGCCGCCGCCCACAACGCCGGATCGATCGCCGTGCTGACGAAGGTCGGGTTCACCGAGGTGTCGCGCAACGTCGACTTCGCACCGGGGGCCGGGCGCGACGTCGAGGAGATCGTGTTCACGCTGGTGCCGACCCTCGAGTAGGCCGCCGGACGAAGAAGAAGGCCCCCGTCACCGGGGGCCTTCTGCGCTCTGTGACTCTGTTCGTAAATCCCAGACCCCTTGAGTCTCAAGGGATCGCGAGCACGCTTTACTTCCGATTCCGCGCCAAGCCCCGAACTTTTCCAGGCGGATCTACTTCCTCCAGGTCAGGCGGGGTTTCGGGTTGCCGCTTTTCGTCCCCTTCTAGGGGCTTTTCTGACACGCTTTCTGGACCCTCAGCGGGGCCGCCGGTGCTGGCTTCAATCGACATGTGAAGCACATGCGCGGCCCTCCGCTCCCGGCATGCCTCAGCCGACGTAGGGCCTCAGCGCCCGCTTCACCGGTCTCAAACCAGGCAGGTGCGAAGCAGCCTCCACCCGCAGAGCCGCTCGCTGTCAAGCGTGACCGGTGCCCCTTCGAGTACCGGCAGCTGGCGTATGCGGCATTCATGTCTCGGATCCGGATACCTCGTGCACTCCGCTGATGACCGGCAAGCGCTGGCGCTCGAGGCGCCTAGTCAGCACCAGCGCGATTGTGAGCGGGATCGCAGCCAGCAAACCGAAGCTTATGTCGATGAGCTGCCACCCGAGCGGCAGACCCCTCACCGTTCCGGCAATCAACGCGAGCGGCACGATGCCTGCGCACGCGATGAGCCCCCATTGTGTAACCCAGATGTTGCGCACCGGGTCCCGAAACGGCCCGACGAAGGCGACCGCTATCAGCAGGTGGGCAAACGCCAACCAGTCTGTTCCGTAGGCGAGGAACGGGTACTGCTCGCCGGTGGCGGCGAGCGCGTCGGCAACTCGGTCCACCCACCCGGCCAACCCAGGCAACCACGACGCGGCACCGATGGAGCGCAGGAGTTCTGAGCCCAGGGTCAGCTCTTCACGGAGCGGGAACGCGGTCACCCCGCTGATCACCAGCCCGGCAATCACCACTCCGAGACAGACCCGTATGACAGTCATGGCGCGCTTCGCTGGCGCGCCTACCGCGTTCGCATCGACGTCCACATCCCGCCTTCTTTCCGGTCACCTCGCCCCATCCGAACATGATCCTCGAGCTAGCCCGAGTGCTCCTTGCGGTAGCAGTCACTCTCCGAGGTCAGCAGCAGAGCATGCGAGGTGAGGTCGATACTCACCCTCACCTCCGGTCTTTCACTGACTACGTCGCCGGTGCTAGCCAGGACACGGTCAGTGCTCGCCAACACCCCGGGCTCTTCGCCAATGATTCTCCAGCCGTCCCGCGCCTTGTACGCGGCAACGATCCGGTCGAGAGTCGATTGTTCCGTACCGGCTTGAAGGGGAACGGAGGTCGTGAGGTACCACTTGCCGTACGGGTTGTACGAATAGTCCACCGATGTGCAGACCCCATCTCGCGCCGCCGCTACAGGCTGGGACCCCGGCAGCCCGGCGGACTCGATGACGTCGGCCAGATTCCGCTCCGCGACTGCTCGTGCCGCGTCAGAGTTGGCACGCGCCTCTTTCGCTGTGACCGGAGTTCCAGAGCACCCCGCCATCACCACCAGCAGAGCCGCCGTAGCCAGCGTGAGGAGAACACGACGAGGGCTGCACGGCGCGATGAGAGGCGACGACCTCTTGTCCTCATTCGGTCGCTCCCATCGTCGGACACACGGCTCAGCGGAAGGAGTTCTCGGGTTCCCGCGCCTGTGAAGGATCAGTGTCCTGTTTTGCTGGAAGCCGTCGGGGTCCGACGTCGAGAGAGGGAAACACGGACTGACGACGCCCCCGGAATCGCGCCAGGGGTAGGCCTGCGGTGTCCCGTCCGGGCAGACGTCGGTGGGCGGAGCGAGTCTTGGTGTAATCAGAGGCACGCGGCAATGTCTCGCTCGCTGTCGTCGACGTCGAGATTGAGATTCAACACCTGGCCCGGCACCAATTCATCGCCGGGCACGGACTGGGGGATTTTCAAACACATCGCGAGATCGCCGCCCACACTGCGCCAGACGTAGGCCATAGAGCCACCGAGGGGGCAGACGTCGTTGTCCAACCAAAGCGTGACCACGTGGCTCACTTCGTCGGTTCCGGCCTCCCACGTCCCGGAGACGTCAAGGCGCTCAGATTCGGGCAAGTCGTCGACAGTATCGGCGTCGTTGTCCTGGCAGTCCAGGCTCGCGGGCCAGTCAGTGGCACTCAGCGTGCCGTCCTCACTCAGTGTCAGTCGAGTGTCGAGTTCGCCACCTGCACTCCAGGTACCAACGAGCTGTTCAGCCGTCACCCCGAACGCGAGGTTGCCCCCGGAGCACGCGGTCAACACGAGCAGTGCGGCGGTTAGTGCTACCAACGAAAGCGATCTCTTCACGATGTACCTGCTCACTCTTCCTCGTCGCACGACCATCCGTCCGTCTCAGGGTTGCGTACAAGGGTCCGACTCGGTGGCCCCGGTCGGTGACAGCCACGCCCGATCTGAGGCGTCGCCGAGAGTGCCTGGCTCGAATGCTGCAGTCCAGCTGATGTCGTCGGAGGCTTCCCCCGCACTGGCGAAGACTCTCGCGGACTCCTGGGGGGACGGCACCAGCGCCGAGGTTGTGTAACGAAGCTCACCCGGTGGCGATTGGGTTGAGAATCGATCTCCCTTGCTTAGGGTGAATGTGCCACGGCCCTCGGCCGCGACGCCCTCCTCGCGGGGGTCAGAGAACACGATGTACTCGACCCTCATGTAGTCATGCGGCGACGTGGGCTCACCGCACCATAGGAACTCAGCCACTCCATCTTCGATTCTCATCCAAAGGGGCACTCGTTCGGGAGCCACCGGAACCAAGGGCACTCCGCAGGCGGCAATCGCCGCGGCGAATCCGAATAGGAGGCACGCAATCGAGAGAGCGCGGACCGTTCGGACCGAGGCGAAGGGCATCCTCGCTACCAAACGCACGGTTGCTCTGTGAGGTCGCCGTCACCGGTCACCCACTTGCCTTCCGGGAGCGACTGGAGGTCCACGTCATTGAAGGCGGATCCGCACCACTGGCCGGAATCACCGTCAGATGCTAACTGGACATAGATGCTCGTCCCATCGGCGACCGGAATTGAGCCCTTGGCAGAGTAAGAAGCTAGACGCACGAGTCGTCCGAACCTGGCCCAGTGTCGACACCGGTACCGAGGATGAGCATCCGATCCTTCCGAAACGCGTCGGGGTCGAGGGTGCCAAGTGGGAAGCACAACTTGAGATTGTTGTCAGCGCTGCGCCACAGGTAGGCGCGCGGACTATCGTCCGGGCACAGCTCGGCAGGCGGGCTGAGCTTGACGTCGGGCAGATTGCTTCCGGACTGCCCGGCGTTGAACGTCCACACACCCTCGAAGTCAATTGTCGGCGCACCCGGCAGCTCGTCGGAGTATTCCGCACCTGCACCAGAGCACATTACATTCCGAGGCCACGAAGTCGCCACAAACGTTCCGTCAGCCTCGAGTTCAACGCTTGCTTCGAGGTCAGCGCCCGCGCTCCAGGTGCCAGCGAGGTCGTCTTCGCTCAGCCCGTAGGCGTAATCACCGCCGGAGGTGCAGCTTGTGAGTAGCGCTCCCAGCGCTAGCAATGGTCCGATAGCCATCCACGGTCGGCCATTCACCATGTCCTGATTGTCTCCGTCCAGGTGAAGTGTTGTGTGACTTCGGAGAAAGGCCCCGTATCCCCGGGCAAGGAGTCAAGAAGCGGTCGCCAATCGTCTCCAGGAAGAGGTACGGCGGATCCGAGCGTGGTCGAGTTAGTTGCCGTGTACTGGACCACCAGGACGTTGCCGTCACGTTGTGCAACGACTGCGTCAAGGCTATAGGAGCCGATTACAAGCGCGGATCTGTTCGCGTCGCTCGCCGATCCGTAAGTTGCCAAGGTGAATCCATCGTTGTAGAGGACCGCATTTGTGAGGCTCAGCTTCCCAGCCGACTGCCATTCCGGGCCCGGAAGCTCCCCGCCCGACCGCAGGGCGGCATTCACCTTCTGGCGATAGACCGACGCGAGAGTCCCATCTCGAAGACCCTGCGTGATGCGCGAGTCGGGTCCGAACGTCTTGGACTTCGTCTTCCAAGCACCGGATGCCCATCCGTAGACGAGTGCTCCTTGCTCGCTCTGAAGGAAGTTGGCGGTGTTGATGTACCCGTACGCATCGGCGCGCGCTCGCAAGTCTGCCTCGAGCTGGCCCCACCCCGTCGTCCAAGGGTTACGCGCAGGGATCGCGGCGAGTAGTTTCTCACCCTGCGCCCGCGCCCAAGATCCCGCGGCCATCGACTGGCTATAGCCCGGCGGCTTTGATGAGTTGGAGGACCTTGTCCCTCCCCCACAGTTCCCGCTGCATTTGTCGGGGATCACAAACTTGGGTGCAAGGCCGGTGGGGTCAGGAGCCGATAGCGGGTTGTTCCATCCGTACGCATACCCGGTGTTCTGCTGCGGGTTGCTTGCATCCGTAATCGGATCGACACTGAGGAACTTGCCGAGAAGCGGGCTATACGTGCGCGCTCCGAGCGTCGTCAGGCTAGTGCTCTCTGTTCCCGGCTTGTTGAGGTAGCCATTTCCGTTCTCCCAGAAGCCGCTCGCTCCTCCGAGCGGGTTCCCGAACGGGTCCCGGAACTTCTGAACGGTCGTACCCGTCGACGCGACTGTCTGGGTGTCGACTGCCCCCGCAACGTCCGCGAACAACCACGTCACAACCGACCCGGTGACGTCGGTGTTCGCTTTTCGCTCCGCGACGGGGACGTCCTTCACCCCGGCGTATGTACGGACGCCGTACACAGTCGCGCCCGTCGCCTTCTTCGTTAGCACCGTGTCCCCGAGGAAGAGCGCGGCGCCTTCCGATGAGCTGACCCTAAGCAGGAGGTTGCCGGAGGCGTCGTAGATCTGAGTTTGGGTCTCAGTGCCCATCGTGACGGTCTCCAGTTTCCCGGTTTCGTTGTAGGTGAGCGTCTTTCCGGGCATCTCGGTGAAGTTGCCGGCTTCGTCTGTGTCATACGCGCCGGCTCCCAGGCTCGCGTCACCGGCGAGGGACGTCACCGCGTGCGGTTGCGCGCTGCCTGCGGCGGGGTAGGAGTACGTTGCGGACTTGGTCGTGCCGTCTGCCGCGTGCGAAGTCACGGAGGTCCGGTTGCCGGTCTCAACGTCGTACGTGTAATCCAACCAAAGGGGGGCCGGTCCTCCGAGTGCTGCTGCGCTCGGCGCAGTCGCGCAAGGTGTCGGGTCGGCGGGCGACCATGCCGCGGTCAGCTGCCGCAGCGCGTCGTATTCGTAGCAATACTTCTGGGTCCGTGGCGTCGGCAGTACCGACGACGTGGAGGCCGAGGTGATGTTGCCAGCGTCGTCGCGAGTGTAGGTGCGGTCTGCGACGTAGTGGCCGGAGCCATCGAAGACCGCGTTGTCTTTAATGGTGAGAAGGGCACCGGTGACGGAGTCGTAGCCGTAGCTCGAGTACGCCTCTGCGCCCAGGTTCAGGCGGTTGAACTGGGCGAGCTGGCCAATGGGTGAGTAGACGGTGCCGTTGAGGATGCCGCCGTTGCCGCGCACGCTGCTGAGACGGCCCAACCCGTCGTACGAGTAGAGGATCTGTTCTGCCGGTAGTCCACCGATGGCGGGTACGTTCCTCACGGACACGGATGAGTCGGCGTAGTACCCGGCGGTGGTGGTGTAGGTGGTGCCTCCGAACGCCGGCGCCGTGGAGGGTATGGACACCGTGGAGCGTGTGACGTTCCCGGCGGCGTCGTAGCTGACCACGGTGTTGCTGTACTTGTCGCCTGGTGTTCCGGGGACGGAGCCGACGTACGAAGAACTGGTGGTCACCATGCCCTTCTTCACAGTGTCGTACGTCCACGAGGCGAGCATCGCACCGCTGGCCGATCCAGCGTAGGACGCGGTCCGTCGGTTGAGCTCGTCGAACGTGCTGGCGACGGTCTGGCCGCGCGCATCGGTCGTGGTGAGCATGTTGCCTGCGTTGTCGTATGTTGCCGAGGAGGTTCCCGCGTCGGGGTCCGTAGTGCTGGTGCGGAACCCTCGCAGGTCGTAGGTCCAGCCCCAGTCATTTCCCGCGGGGTCGGTCATCGACGTGAGGTTGCCTGCGTGGTCGTAGCCGTAGATGGTGGCTTGCCCGGTGGTCGTGATCTCGGACGAGAGATGCTGGACGAGCTTCGTCTTCTGGCCGAGTGAGTTCGTGAATGTGCTCGTCGGTGTGCCGCCCTCCGGTGGCACGCTGTCCACACGGTCACCACCGAGGTAGGCCGTCGTGGTCGCGAACTTGAACTGTCCGAGGCCGTTGGTCGACGACTTGGTGATCCGGCCCGCCGCGTCATAACTCGTCGTGACCTGAGACGGAATCGCGTTCTGACTGTCAGGAACGAACAGTCCGGCGCTTGGTGTGACGGAGGTCGTCCAGTACGGATTGTCGACCCAGTAAGCGCGGCCTTGGTCGTCGTAGGCGGTGGTGCTGATGACGGAGCCGCCGCCGGATGCCGAGGTCTGAGTCTGAACAGAGCGAGCGAGCCCGTCGAACAGCTCGAACTGCGTCACATTGTTGCCGGCCCTGTACGTCGTCGTCTTGATGGCGTTCGGCGTTGTCTGCGACAGCGTGTACTCGTACGCCATCGAGGGGCTGGTCGGGTTTGCGGACTTCGGCCGAAGCGGTAGCCAGACCTTCGCCGTGCGGCCGAGCGCATCAACGGTCATTGAAGTGAGCGCTCCGTTGGGGTCTGTCATCGAAGATTGAGTGCCAGTAGTGGGTTCGAAGGTCGTGGTGATTGCCCACGAAAACGGAGCGGTGTTAGTGGCAACCGTGCTGGTCAATGGGAGTGTCGCCGCCGGCGTGTATGCCGTGGTGCTCGTTCGTCCGAGCTGATCTGTCACGGCGAGCGGTCGGCCGAGCGCGTCATACGTGCTCGTGGTCACGGGGGCCCAATGCGGTTGTCCACTGACGTACTTGTCGACGGCTTCGGTGGCCGTGGGTCGACCCTTTGTTGGAGCGGCGCCCCAGGCGAGCCCATCGTAGGCCGTGCGCTGCTGTCTAATGAGGTCCTCGGGGAACTGAGCAGAGCCGAGATCCGCGCATGCTTTGGCAACGGTGCGCGTCTCGGACGGCAGCCCGATGATCCAAGCAGTCGTGTTTGCGCTGGCGTACGTCGTGGTGGTGCACTTGGTGTCCGCGTCGGACGGGATGACCGACTCGCTGGTAGGAAGACCGTACGTGCCTTCATAGGTGGTCTGTGTGTCGAGGGTGCGGTTGCCGCCGGCGGAGACCGGCTCGGTGACTACCGTGCGACCGACTCGAACCATCCGAGCTTGGACAGTGCCGTCGTTCGATGTGACTGCGGACGCCCATGGAGTCGAGATGCTGTCGTTGAGAACAGCGCCGCCGACACCGAGAAGGGATTGCTGGCGGTGCAACTGCCCGGCGAACCAGCGCTCGTCAGGGATGGAGGTGCCCGTAACGGTGCCGGTCTTGCTCCCGCCCGAAGCGTTCGCCCTGTCGCCGTTGATCCCTTGGTAGTACCAGCTCTTGGTCACCTTTTGTTTCGTCGGCGTGGCCGGGTCACCCTCACGCACCTCCACGGTGTCGACGCCAGCGAACTGGTTCCAGGTCCGCTTGTTCTTCGGGGTGAGTGGCGAGTCGTTGTACCGCCACTTCGGGGTCCCGTAGATGTACTGCGACTTGGTCACCTTGCTCAGCGCGCTTCCGGTACGGGCGTCGACGTTCACAGATGTGACGGGGTACTTGTGGAACAGGTCCAGCTTGGCGGGCATAGGCGGGGTGGTGTCAGGTGACCACCATTCGGGGAAGCACCAGCGCGTATTGGATTGCGGGCTTGCCAGGAGCGTGGACGCTTCGCTGGGTGTGCAGTCGGCAGCGGCATAGTTGACGCTGACGACCGCGCCCAGGGTCGTCTTGATCGAGCTGAGGCGCCACTTCGTTAGCGGGGCCAGACCGTCTACCACCCAGACGCGGTTCTGCATGGTAGTTCCGGAGAACTCGGTGGCGGGCTCGTTGATGGCTGTCTGACCCGCCTTGGACCCTGCGTGCTGCACTTTCGTCATCCACAACGCGGCGCTTCCGCCGTCACCGGGCGCCGGGTACGAGTGAGAAAGCGTCCAAGTGTCGGTGGTGGAGTATGCACCGGCGACCAGCACCTGGGCTTGAACCTTGCTCAGGCGGGCATTGGTGAAGAACGTGGGCGCCTTCTGAGAGCTCGAGCAGGAAGTTGCGGTGCAGAACTGGTCCCAGGGAACGTCAGGGTAGGCGCTGGGCGTGGTCGGCTTCGTGGTGCCGGTCAGCGACATCGTGGTGCAGGTCGTGCCGGACGCGTCGGCGCAGCGGCCCTTGCCGTCGTAGGTGAAGTTGACCTTGAAGCCGGCGCTGGTGGTGTTGAAGAGGTTGTTCGACCGGAGTCCGTACTCGATGCGGGAGAGCACACCGCCGCGGGTGTAGGACGTGGCGCCCGTCCCGTTCTTTGCGTACTTGTTGGGCTCAGCTGTGTAGTACCTGGTCTGCGCGTTGCCGCTCACGTCGACGACGTAGTCGAGGTTCCACCGCCACGCCTGCATGCAGGAGGATGCTGCGAACGTGGATGCCTTGCAGGGCTCTCCGGGGTCGTTACCGAAGACCGGGACGGTCCAAGTCGAGTTCGTCTCCGCCTTGCCGGTCACCCAACCGGGGAGTCGGTTCAGGCCGAAGAAGTACTGCGTGCCGTCGGTGGTGGTCATCTTCCAGCAGTCGGTGTTCACCGTGCCGTTGCTCGCGCAGCCTTGGGCGGTGCCTTGCAGGTGTTCGAACCGGGTGCCGTCGTCGTTGGCGAGACGCCACCTGCCGCTGGTGGTGTCCTTGACGAGCGGGCCGGAGTGGCCGGCCATGGAGATGGTCGCGTTGTCGGTCTTCCAGCAGAGGTCTCCCGATGTCGTAACCGCGCCGGTTGATCCGTCGTCAACTGCGCACCCGACGAAACGGCGTTCGATGAAGGCACTGCCTTCCAGCTCCCATCCCTCACCAACCGCTGAAGGCTGGTTGTTGGTAGAGCCCGTCTGCCCGTCGACGGATTGTGAGTTGTACGACAGCCCTAGGGCAGGCTGTGGCCCAACGCCCGCGGGTGGAAGTGCCATCTCGTAGGCCCAGGTGAACGCCCCGGTCTGCTCCGCGACATCCCACGTTGACGAGGACTTCAGCGGAGTCGCGGCGTAGGTTCCGGTGCCCGACGTCGAGGATGCCGCTGCCATAGCAACCAGCAGCGTCGGTTCACCTGAGACGACGGGCGTAAGCACGATTGCGCCCTCGGTGGCGGCAGCGGCGACCGGTTTCGCCTTCTTCAGGTCTGCCTTCTTAGCTTTGTCGCCGGAGACAGGAACCTGGACCCAGGAGAGCCGGCCAGCGAAATCTGCGCCGAACTGGGCAGTAAGAGCATCGGTCGGGACCCTCACGGCGACTACAGCAGCGTCATCCTTCTCGTCACCGCGTGCAAGCTCGATGGCCAGAGGCACGGACGAGACGCCTTTGACGTCGGCCGGATCGACGACACGCACCTCGACGGCCGCCGCGGTGCCCAGGTCACTTTCGGCTGCCGCGATGTCAATCGGCTGACCATCGATCTCCTGCCAGCTGCCGGCCACCCTGCCCGCCTCGGAGCCCTTCGGTCCGCGTGTCTGGGTCTTCGCCTTGCCCTCTGCTGGCGTCTCGATGCGCACGGACTCCGCCGGCCGCAGCGGCGGCGAGGTGACCGGCTTCACGTTCGCCGACGAGTTCGGCGCCATACCGCCACCCACCTCATCGGCCGTGCTGCCAGGTACAGGGTCCCCGAAGTCTGGCGTGGGCGCCTCGTTCGGGGCGACCGGAGGCTTCAGCGCTGCTGCAGCGGCCGGTTGCATCCCGGTGACAACCAGGCCCCCGCAAACGAGAGCAGCAATGAGGATCCGCAGTCCCCGATTCCGTCGCGTCATGATCGCGCGTTTCCTCTCGACTCAGAACGTGAACGGGGTGCTGAAGTCGCGGAGTGATCCCCGCTGACGCGAATCCATGACGCCAGGCACCACGACCGGGTTAGCCACCAGCCCGCCGAAACGGAGCGATGTGGGCGGCGGACCAATCATGAACTCGCCAGGGGGGTAGGTTCCGGTCGCGGTCGAGAGCTTGTGTGGGGTGACGGAGTCAGGTGCCATGGAGCCGTCGACGTACAGACGAAGTTGCTGGTTCGTCGCATCCCACACACCGGTGAGGAAGGTCCACTGGTCCTGTACAGCGTTCGTGGGGGCGACGGCGCACCCCGATACAAGCGAGGCCGTGTCCGCGCTTCCCGCGGCGCTCATTACGCAGAAGTAGTACTTCCCGTTCTTGAGCTCAAGCGAGACGTCTCGGTTTGAACCCGACTGCACCGCAATGTACTGCTGCGCCGGAGAGGTCGTGTTCCACGGGTTGACCCACATACTGAGCGAGAAGCTCGCCTTCGCATCAACGGCCGGGCCCGGAGTCATCATGGCCTCACTCGGGTCGGCTGGCTCGTGCGGCTGCAGCACTGGCACTGTGTACCCAGGGCGCAACTCGTTTACGGACTGCCAGGTCGCGCTATCGGTCGGCAGGGACAGAGGGAGCGGAGTGTTGTAGTTCGCGTCCTCGATTTCCGAGGGCAGGGGGTCCATCATCGAGGTGGTCATCCAGGCGTGGCCAGTGTCGACGCGCGGATCGCGCGCAGCGGGAGTTCCCTCCGACGTGAAGAGCGGCAGCGGTGTCGCAGTGGAGACATTTCCCGCCTTGTCATACGCGGCCACCCACAACACCGAGAGGGCATCCACTGGGGCCATGGTGATAGAAACCGGCGTTGCGCCGGTCGCGCATGCGAACCTCGTACCGCCGACGCGCTTCTGACAGTCGGGCAACGCGGCCGTGCGTGACACTGCGACGGGAGCGGCCTGAGCTGGCGAAGTCGACCCGGAGTACGCCAACCAGTACTGATATCCCGCGGCATCCGCGACTGATGCGAGGCTGACCGAGACCGGTTGTCCGACGGTGAAGCTGCTCGCCGTCGTCGTGACAAACGGAAGTGCCGGAGCTTGGTTGTCGACCCGGAAGTAGCACCAGGCGCTATACCCCGCACTGTTCAGTCTGCCGTCCCAGCCCCGCGCCCTCCAGGCGTAGTCACCGTCGGCAAGCCCCGTGAACGTCACCGACCGAGGACCGTCCGCCAGACTGCCAGAGGACTTCGTCTGAAGTGCGGTGAGAGCGGGAGCCGAGGCTAGCGTGAAGTTCGTGTCCACAGTGCCGGCATCTGGGTCGCTTTGGCTCACGCTGACGACGATGGACGTGCCGGACACATAGGCGGGGCTTGAGGCCGAGCCGCAGTCCCGCACTGGGCTGGTGATCTTAGGCAACGTGGGGTTGCTGGGCGCGGAGTTGTACGTGACGATGAGCGTCGCGTCGTTGTCGAAGTGCCGGCGCGACTGTGCGCTCGGGTTCTGCGGAATGAACCCGAACTGCACTGCTGAGCTCCCGCCAGCCACCCGTGTCTTCACGCCGGCCGTGACGTTCCATCCAACAGCGACTGCCGGACCGCCCCAGGTGCCCGGGTTCTTGGTATCCAGGAGCGCACCCCACAGGGAGTTGTTCTGCTGATTCCATGTGAAGCCCGGCGCCTGGTATCCCCTCAGCCGCACCTCCAACGGGTTGTTCGGTGACGCTGCCAACTGCAGTTGCGTCGTGTTCAACTGCGCCGTGACGATGTCCTTCCCAGCCAAAGCGGAGATCGGGAACTCCATGTACATCCGGCTGTCGTAAATGTCGAACTTCCCCACTCGCTGGGTCGCCGCATTCAGGTAGGACGCGTTGGGGTAGGCGATGTCGGTGTACCAGGAGGCGTTCTCACCGGAGGACCATTCCGGGTCAATGAAGATCGGGTAGGTGACCTGTTCGCCGTCAATCGTCTCGGCCACATCCAAGTTGATGCTGGAATCGGTGTGACTGTGCTCGACGGGCTGGGCGGGATCGTCTCCCGGCTCAAGGAACGTCCCGCCATCGGACGAATCCCACCACAGCGGCATTGAGCTGACCACGGTCTCGCCGGCCTCGGTTTCGGCCTCGAAATTGCCGTTGGCATCCCGGGAGATGTCCGCGCCCTCCATCTCGACGTGAAGATCCTCGAGAGCGAGGTTCGATGCCGCGGCGGGCGACTTTACGACGTACACCGACGCCATGCCGATGTCAGTCGCGGTGAGTTTGAGGTCGACGCCGGGAAACACTTGCGGGTAAGTCGCCGTCGCGCCGTCAATCAACGGCGCGGGCAGGAGTCCGTGCGGCCAGCGTTCCGTAATCCACTCGCCGCCAGCTGTCTGGACCTCGTCGAGGATGTCCGACCCGCCAGCACCGAACCGAACGGGTGTGGCCGATGCGGCAGGTTCCCACCACTCGCCGGCCTTCTCGAGATTCAGGTCGATGTCCACCCAGTTCCCGTTGTCGTCGGCGACCCTGACGGGGACAGTGGAGACCTCGTACTGCATCGTCCCGTCCGGGAGCGCGAGCAGGCGCTCGGTCGGGGTCGTCTCGGAGACTATCTCCACCGGCTCTCCGGTCTCCGAGGCGGCTACCGAGGCGGACATACTGGTCGCCACGGGCATCGTCACCTGCGGACCGGCGGCGAATGCCGTGGTCGGTGCCAACGAGGCGAGGATCAGAGCGAGCCCGGACAACGCGCCGAGCGCCGCGTTTCGGCGTTTGCCCGAGCGCCGCTTACGCGAGGCCCATCCCGTTCGTCGCTGTGAAGTGCTGGTTGCGTGCGTGCTCGAGTGGCCGGACGGGGTGAAGGGCATGGTGACCTTTCGGCGAGGTGGCCGGCGTCCATTGCCGGCGTCATCCATGAAGTCGCCGCAGCCGCGTATTCCTTACACAAGACTTTGCGAACTTTTCGAGGCGTTCGAGAAGGTCGCGCGTGACCACGGTCGGCGCACCGATGGGTACAGAAAGTTCGTACGGATCTGCGGTCGTCGACGACTACCAAAGTGAAGCAGTCATCCACGACAGGAGCCGTCATGCGCGTGCCGCCGTATCACTCCATCAATCCCACTGACCCGGACGTGCACCACACGTTCGACAACTGCCCCAGCGGGCAGCAGATCCCGTTGCGCAACCGACGTCAGGGCGCCAACGGATGGCCGCTCTGCAAGCACTGTCGCGACATGTAACTCCAACGTGCCGTGAGCGCGGCGGGTCTACTCGAGGCAGCGAATGTTCGTCGTCGTGCCGGTGACGTTCGTCGAGGTGCCAGAACTCGCGGACGCGAGAATCGTTGTGCCATTGCGAGCCTGGGCGACGCTGCCTGCGGCGCGAGCGTTGGCCACGGACCGAGTGACGAAACTGCCAGGCACCGTGTGAGTGGCGCAAGTTCCCCACGACAACTTGGTTCCGCTCAGCCCGATTGCCGTGTAGGCGCAGATGGAGCCGGTGGCGCAACTGCCTACTGAGCGCGCAAACGGGTTGGGCACGGTCATCGTCATGTCCAGATCTGCCCAGTACGCCTCGTCGAAACTCAAGACGGTACCCCCCGGCAACTCCGCAAGCATGGCTTCGATCTCTGGGTGGACGTCAGGTGTGGCGTTCGCGGGCGACGCGATGGCGAAGGTGAGGACGGCTGCGGTGGCGAGGGTGGCGAAGCGCTTCATTGCGGTGATAGGTCCCAGATTCTGTAGGAGACGATTGCGTTGGCGGGGAATGGGTGGTCGGCTTCCAGGGTGTAGGTCTCGGCTCCCACGATGCGACCGGTGTCTTGCGAGACCAGCAGGTGCAGTTCGGCGGATCCAGAGGGGAGCGTAGCGGCAATCCCCGCGATTGGCCTGCCGGCGCGGTCGGTGGCGGAACCGAGCAGACGCGCGTCGTCAGTGCGCAGAATGGCCTGCAGCAGTGCTTGATGCTGGTCGTTGGTGAGGGTCCAGTACTGCAGTGCCGTCTCTGTGGCGTTCATTACCTCGAACGCCGAGCGCTCACTTTCAAGCCCGTAGGCCCTCAGCATTGCGAGAACCTCGGTGTCACCCGCGCCAGGCGCAGTGACCACCGGGGACTGAAACTCGCCTGGTGCGAAGTCGACCTCCCACAACAGTGTCCCCGGTGTAGCAGTGGACCGCGGGAAATCACCCTGTCCGCCGTCAGCCCAATAGGGTTTCCCCGCCACCGTGCGTGTGGACCCCGAGAGGTCCTCGTTCCATTCCAGCGTGGTGACCTCGGGGCTGATGACCCGGCGGGGTGCGTCGGAGTCGACGGCGTCGACCTGGTAGTACCAGCCGGTCGATTCCACTGCCCGCTCGGGATGCACCGGTCCGCCGGATCGGGCGAGGTTGCGTTGCGCGGTTTCAGTGACGTCTTCCAAGGTCTTCCCTTCGTCGCGGAAATCGAGTGGTTTGGGGGTGGTGACCGCTCGTGCTTCCTCGGCTGGCGGGACAGTCAACACGACAGCGATGACGACGGCGAGTGCCGCCAGCGGCGCCCACAACGCCGCCCACGCACGGCTGCGCGGGACACGGCGCCGCGCTGCCGGGCGCATGATCTGATCCCGCAACGCGAGCTGACGCAACGTCGGCGCGGGCTCCGCCTCCGGCGGCACGGGGTTTGCGCGGCGGATGAAGGCTTCGAAGTCTTCGTTGTCCCAGTTCACGGTCGACCTCCCTCCACCGGTGCGGTGTCGCGCATCGCGACCCGCAACTTCTCCCTCGCCCGCGTCATGAGCGTCCACACCGTCCCGGGTGCGCAACCGAGTACCGCTCCGACCTCCGCCGCAGAGAGCCCCTCCCAGTAAGTGAGCAGCACGGCTTCCCGCTCGCGCTCGGAGAGGAACTTCATCGCAACGCGCAGCGCAAGCAGATCCTCTACCTCGGCTCGCGCCGGAGCTTCCTCGATACGACGCTGCAACGCCGCCTCGGCTTTCGCGCGCCGCGATCTGCGGCGGTAGTGATCTCGCAGCCGGTTCATCGCGGTGCGGAACAGCCACGGCCTCCCGAACGGGTTAGCGGGGTCCTGCTTCTCCCACGCGATGCGGAACACGTCGGCGGCGATCTCCTCGGCCTCACCAGCGTCCCCGACGCGTCGACGCGCGTAGCTGTACACCGCTGGCCATTGCTCAGCGAAGAGCGCGCGGAATGCGTCTTCTCGCGTGCTCATCGCTCACTCTCCAACGGACTGATCCACCGATCTCACTCTGTGAGTGGACGTCGATGGCGAAACCTTACAAAGTCAAGGCACTAGGGGACGGCTCCGCCGGTCCGAGAAGCAAGCGGTTGAGCGACTGCTCGGCCCACGCTTCCGACGACGGTACTGTCCCGCGGAGAGAATCCGTCACGCCGCTCGGTGAAGCAGTCGGTAAAGCAGAGCATCCTGCCCGTGGTCCGAGCCTTGCTCCTCCAAGAGCACCATGCCCGCGACGAGGACCTGGTCGGCGAATAGGGCCCCGCTGGTGACCGACGTGTCGGTGTCGTGATGTCATACGGCACCATCGGATCCCCGGAAGCGGTCACTACTGTCCAGCCGACCGCTTCGCCGCCGCCTCACGAGGAATCTTCAGCCCGTCGAGGTGCGTCTGGCGGTGGGCCGTCGTCGCCGTAGAGACTCATCTCGATTCCGTCGCCGGCAAGAAGCTGCCGCAAGACGATCTCTGGGATCTTCTCCGTTGACTGAAGGCGCTCCCAGATCGGCGCATCGACGAGCACTCGTAACGCGCGGGCGGCGCGACCGTCCTTGAGAAGCGGCTCGCTGTCCGGGTGCCGGGCACGGAACTGAAGTGGCGTGTCCACTCTGAGCACCTGCCTCCCGGTCGAACTCGTCGACGGTAAGCGTCACACGGGTGACCCATGCGGGGAACAGAAGAGCCGGTCAGTTTTCGCCTGACCGGCTCTTCTATTTACGAACAGATGGGCCTGTATTTACGAACAGGGCCCTCTGTGCGCGAGGGGGGAGTTGAACCCCCACGCCCTTTCGGGCACTGGCACCTGAAGCCAGCGCGTCTGCCTATTCCGCCACTCGCGCGAGCCGCAGCATCCGAAGACACCGCGAAACTCAACTTCCCGAGGATATCACGCACCGAGCGCGCGCCCGAACCTGGCAATGTCGGTGGAGCGTCCCCGACTGATCCAGGGTGTGCAACTAGCATGTACCAACCGGCACCCCCCGTCCGAGGAGCTCCGTGGGACTACTTGACAGCTTCGAGAAAGGTCTCGAGCGCGCGGTGAACAGCGCGTTCGCGAAGACCTTCCGCAGCGGCATCCAGCCCGTCGAGATCGCCTCCGCACTGCGCAGCGAACTCGACAAGAAGGCGGCTGTGGTCAGCCGCGACCGCATCCTCGCGCCGAACACCTTCACCGTGAGGCTCTCACCCGCCGACGACGACAAGATGGCCGCGCTCGGCGATGCCCTGGGGCACGAGCTCGACACGCTCGTCCAGAAGCATGCGAAGGCGCAGGGCTACTCCTTCGCCGGCCCGGTCTCGATCGCACTGCAGCGCGACGACCAGGTGTCCACCGGCACCCTTCGCGTCGAGTCGTCCACCGCTCAGGGCGGTCAGGTGTCGTGGCGCGGCGTCGTCGACATCGCCGGGAAGCGGCATCCGCTCGTCCGGGGGCGCACGGTGATCGGCCGCGGGAGCGATGCCGACATCACGATCGCCGACGCCGGAACCAGCCGCAAGCACGTCGAGATCCTGTGGGACGGCGAGCGCGCGATGGTCCGCGACATGAACTCCACCAACGGCACCCAGCTGAACGGCCGCAAAGTCACCGAGGCGGCTCTGCCGCCCGACTCCACGGTCACGATCGGCCGCACCGACATCGTGTTCCACGTCGTCGCGCAGGCCGCACCGCCGCCGAAGCCGACGATGTCGGCCGACGACGCGACGCGGGCGTACGACCTGCGCGACGGAGGTCCGTTGTCATGAGTGAACTGACTCTCCTGCTCCTGCGGATCGGGTTCCTGGTGCTGCTGTGGGTCTTCGTCTTCGCCGTGGTGTACTCCCTGCGCGCCGACCTGTTCGGGGTGAAGGTGAGGCGGATGCCGGAGGCGGCACCCGCGGGCGCCGCGCCGGCAGCGGCATCCCGGGCGGGCGGCGCCACCGCGCCGGTCGCGCCCACCGCGGCCGCGGTGCCGGCATCGGGTCCCAAGGGCGGACCGGCGACGGCCGCGGCCGTCTCGCGCATCGTGATCACGAGCGGACCGAAGGCGGGCATCGAGCTCCCGCTCGGCAACGAGCCGCTCACGATCGGGCGATCGAGCGAATCCGCGCTCGTCATCCGCGACGACTACACCTCCAGCCATCACGCCCGCCTCGTCCTGTGGGGCGACCAGTGGATGATCCAGGACCTCGACTCGACCAACGGCACCTGGCACGACGGCGCACGCGTGACCGCTCCGGCACCCGTCACGGTCGGCGCGCCCATCAAGGTCGGCGCGACGACCTTCGAGCTGCGGAAGTAGCGGGCGGACCCACCACCTATGGTCTTCCAGGGCTCGAGCGCCGCCATTTCGCACACCGGCAAGGTGCGCTCCAACAACCAGGACTCCGGCTATGCCGGCTCGAACCTGTTCGTGGTCGCGGACGGCATGGGAGGCCACGCCGGCGGCGACGTGGCCTCGAGTCTCGCGATCGCACGACTGGAGAGCCTCGACCGGCCGTTCGAGTCGACCGCGGCCGCCGAGAAAGAGCTGCGCGATGCGATCGGGGATGCCGCGACCGAGCTGATCGACACGGTCCACCTCCGTCCCGAGCTCGCCGGCATGGGCACCACGGTGAGCGCTCTCGTCATGGTCGACGACTACGCGGTCATCGCGCACATCGGCGACTCGCGCATCTACCTCTTCCGCGACGGCGCCCTCACTCAGATCACGACCGACCACACCTTCGTGCAGCGACTCGTCGACTCGGGCCGCATCACCCCCGAAGAGGCGCGGTACCACCCGCGCCGTTCGGTGCTCATGCGCGTGCTCGGCGACATGGACCCCGATCCCGAGCTCGACACGTTCATCATGCCGACGCAGCCCGGCGATCGCTGGCTGCTCTGCTCCGACGGACTCTCGGGGGTCGTCGACGATCCGCACACGTCCAAGGCGCTCGCCCTCGGGCTCGCGCCCGGACGCACGGCCGACAACCTGCTGAAGCAGGCGCTCGACGGCGGCGCCCCCGACAACGTCACGATCGTGATCGTCGACGTCGGGGGGCAGCATCCGCTCTTCTCCGGCACGCCGACCGTCGTCGGCTCCGCGTCGAACCCGGTCGGGATCGAGGTCCCCGCGGCCCGTCCCGGCCGCACGAGCTGGCTGCATCCCAACCGCCAGGCGGCGAACGAGCCCACGCACTTCGAGCCGGCCGCCGAGTTCCTCGAGGAGCTCATCGAGGAGGATCGCCGCCGCGTGCGGCGACGGCGCATCGGCTGGATCGCCGGGTTCGCCCTCGTGCTCGTCATCATCGCCGGCGCGATGTGGATCGGCTACCAGTGGACCCAGACGCGCTACTTCGTCGGTGCTGACGAGGACACCGTCGTGATCTATCAGGGCGTGCAGCAGGGGATCGGGCCGATCTCGCTGTCGACCCCGTACGAGGACACCGAGATCCCACTCGATTCGCTCTCGGACTTCGCGCGCGCGACGGTGGAGCAGACCATCTCGGCGAGCTCCCTCTCAGACGCGCGCCGTATCGTGCAGACCATCAGCGAGACCGCGGGAGGAGGCGGATGAGCGGCAGTCCGACGAGCGCCTCGACCGAGGCGGTCTCGACCGATACCGCGGTCGTGCGCGCCCTGCGCCGCATCCGCGTGCCCCAGACGCAGCGCAACCGCGAGCTCGCGCTGCTCGTCTTCGCTTTCGCGATCAACGGATCCGCGGTCGCGCTCGTGCAGCTCGGGGCGATCGGCGCGATCGACTGGACCTTCCTCGTCTACTGCGGCGGACTGACGGCACTCGTGGTCGCGCTGCACATCGTCCTGCGACTGCGGGCGCGCGACGCCGACCCGTTCGTCGTACCGATCGCCACGCTGCTGACCGGCCTCGGCCTGGCGATGATCTACCGCCTCGACATCGCGATGGAGCGTCACGGCTGGGAGGCGTTCTCGACGCGTCAGCTCGCGTGGGCCGCCATCGCGCTGATCGGCGCGGTGCTCGTGGTGCTGCTGCTGAAGAACTACCGGGTGCTCTTCCGCTACACGTACATCTTCGGATTCGTCGGCATCGGCTTGCTGATCCTGCCGATCATCCCGGGCCTCGGCACCGACGCGAACGCCGACGTCTGGGTGTCGCTGGGCTTCTTCTCCTTCCAGCCTGGCGAGCTCGCCAAGATCGCCCTCGCGATCTTCTTCGCCGGCTACCTCGTGCGCACGCGCGAGAGCCTGACGTCCGTCGGCACGCGATTCCTCGGCATGACCTGGCCCCGCGCGCGCGAGCTCGGCCCGCTGGTCGTCATCTGGCTGGTCTCGCTGGGGATCATCGTCATGCAGCGCGACCTCGGCACGGGCCTGCTGATCTTCGGCATGTTCGTCGCGATGCTCTACGTCGCGACGGGGAAGACGAGCTGGGTCCTCATCGGCGTGGCGCTCGCGGCGATCGGCGCGGTCATCGCGTCGCAGGTGCTGTCGTACGTCAACGGCCGTTTCACGAACTGGCTGGATGCCTTCAACCCCGAGGTCATCGACGCGAACGGCGGCAGCTATCAGCTCGTCCAGGGCATCTTCGGTCTGGCGCAGGGCGGGCTCATCGGCACCGGCCTCGGCCAGGGACGCCCTTACCTGACGCCGGTCGCGGAGAGCGACTACATCCTCCCCGCGCTCGGCGAGGAGCTCGGCCTGATCGGCGTCTTCGCCATCCTGTGTCTGTACATGGTGTTCACCAGCCGCGGCATCCGCATCGGTCTCGCCGGCCAGGACGACTTCGGCAAGCTCCTCGCGACCGGCCTGTCGTTCACGATCGCGCTGCAGGTGTTCATCATGGTCGGCGGCGTGACGCGCATCATCCCGCTCACCGGCCTGACCACGCCGTTCCTCGCGGCCGGCGGCTCGTCGCTCGTCGCGAACTGGATCATGGTGGCGCTCCTGCTGCGGATCTCGGATGCCGTCCGCAGCCGCCCGCGGGTGGTGATCGGCTGACATGACCAGAGAGCACACCCCGAAGAGCGTGCCTCCGGCACGCGTGTCGCCCGAAGGGGGCGACTCATGACCAAAGAGCTCAGACGCCTGAGCATCCTGATGCTCATCATGTTCCTCGCCCTGTTCGGCTCGACGAGCTGGATCCAGGTGATCAACGCCGAGGAGCTCGCGCAGAACCCGCGCAACACGCGCGCCCTGTACGACTCGTACGAGGTGCAGCGCGGCTCGATCATCGCGAGCGGGGCGGCGATCGCGTCGTCCGTGGCCTCCAACGACGTCTACAGCTGGCAGCGGGTCTACACCGATGCCGACATGTGGGCGCCGGTCACGGGCTACATCAACCCCGCGCTCGGCCAGGCGACCGGCATCGAGCGGGCGATGAACTCGTATCTCAGCGGCACGGCGGGCTCGCAGTTCCTCTCGCGCATCGAGCGCCTCTTCACGGGCCAGCCGCCGCGGGGATCGAACGTCGTCCTGACCCTCGACGCCGACGTCCAGCGAGCGGCGTACGAGGCGCTCGGCGATCTCCAGGGCGGCATCCTCGCGATCGAGCCGTCCACCGGACGTGTGCTCGCGATGGTCACGAGCCCCAGCTACGACACGAACCTCCTCGCCTCGCACAACACGGTCGAGGTCAACGCGACCTATGACGCGCTGGTCGCCGACCCGGGCAAGCCCCTCTCCGATCGCTCGATCGCCGGCGACCTCAACCCGCCGGGATCCACGTTCAAGCTCGTCGTCGCGTCGGCAGCGCTCGCTTCCGGGGACTACACGCCGACATCCGCACTCCCGAACCCCGCGACCTACACGCTCCCGCAGTCTTCCAGCGTCGTACACAACGCCAGCGGGGGCACCTGCGGTCCGGGCGCCACGGTGACGATCGCCGACGCCCTCCGGCTGAGCTGCAACATCCCGTTCGCGGAGCTCGCCGTCGAGCTGGGCGACACCGCGATCCGCGAAGAGGCCGAGAAGTACGGCTTCAACCGGCCGTTTGAGCTGCCGCTCGTGTCGACGCCCTCGAGCTACCCCCGCGGCCTCGACGACGCGCAGACCGCTCTGACCGGCTTCGGCCAGGGTCAGGTCACCGCGACACCGCTGCAGATGGCGATGGTGTCGGCCGGAATCGCGAACGGAGGCGTCGTGATGAACCCCATGATGGTGGACCGCGTCATCGGTCCCGACCTGTCGGTCCAGCAGACGTTCGACAGCACCGAGTTCGGTCGAGCCCTCGACCAGGGGATCGCCGACGAACTGGTCGCCATGATGGTCGCGAATGTCAGTGACGGTGCGGCATCGGGTGCAAGAATAGACGGGGTCGACGTGGCCGGTAAGACCGGGACATCGGAGAACGGGCCGGACGAGCCGTACACACTGTGGTTCACGGGATTCGCTCCCGCCGACAACCCAGAGATCGCCGTGGCGGTCGTCGTCGAGGACGGCGGCGGGCAAGGTCAGTCCGGAAGCGGGAACACCATCGCGGCCCCGATCGCGAAGAAGGTCATGGAGGCGGTGCTGAGCAGATGAGACCGACGCAGGGTGTGACCTTCGGCGGCCGCTACGAGCTTGATTCGCGGATCGCGATCGGCGGCATGGGCGAGGTGTGGGAGGCGACGGACCACGTCATCGGACGTACGGTCGCCATCAAGATCCTCAAAGACGAGTACATGGGCGATCCCGGCTTCCTCGAGCGCTTCCGCGCCGAGGCCCGGCACGCGGCCCTCGTGAACCACGAGGGCATCGCGAGCGTCTTCGACTACGGCGAGGAGAACGGCAGCGCGTTCCTGGTCATGGAGCTCGTGCCCGGCGAGGCGCTTTCGACCATCCTCGAGCGCGACGGATCGCTCTCCACCGACAAGACCCTCGACATCGTCGCTCAGACCTCTGCGGCCCTGCAGGCGGCGCATGCGGCGGGGCTCGTGCACCGCGACATCAAGCCC
Organism: Microbacterium sulfonylureivorans; assembly: GCF_003999995.1. Taxonomy (NCBI): domain Bacteria; kingdom Bacillati; phylum Actinomycetota; class Actinomycetes; order Micrococcales; family Microbacteriaceae; genus Microbacterium; species Microbacterium sulfonylureivorans. The sequence continues at coordinate 1,384,102 of NZ_RJAD01000001.1, read as the reverse complement.
GGCAATCTCCTGATCACACCCGACGGCCGCGTCAAGATCACCGACTTCGGCATCGCCCGCATCGCCGACCAGGTGCCGCTCACCGCCACCGGACAGGTCATGGGCACGGTGCAGTACCTGTCGCCCGAGCAGGCATCGGGGCACCCGGCATCCCCCGCCACCGACACGTACTCGCTCGGCATCGTCGCGTACGAGTCGCTGGCCGGCAAGCGCCCCTTCACGGGCGAGTCGCAGGTCGCGATCGCGATGGCCCAGATCAACGAGCAGCCTCCGCCGCTGCCGCCGACGGTCGCCGTGCCGGTCCAGAACCTCGTCATGGCGATGATCGCCAAGAAGCCCGAAGACCGACCCGCGTCGTCGGCCGCGGTCGCGCGCGCCGCGACCGCCCTGCGCCGGGGGGATGTCGCCGCAGCGGCGGCGGCCGTGCCCGCGATCGCCACAGGCGCTGCCGTCGGCGACGACATGACGCAGATCCTCACCGCGGGCGGCGCGACCGGCACCGCGACCATGCTTCTCCCCGCGGCAGACGGCGAGGTCGTCGACGGCGAGGCCGAAGCCGAGAAGAAGAAGCGCAGCCCCTGGACGTGGCCGCTCATCGCGCTGATCATCCTGCTGCTCCTTGTGCTCGGCGGAACGATCTGGGCATTGCTCGCGAACCAGGGCGGCCCCGAGCCCGGACCATCCACCCCGTCCGCCTCGGATACGCCGAGCCCGACGCCGTCCGACACCCCGACCCCGACCCCGACGGTCGAACTGGTCGATGTCGGCGCCCTCGGTCTCACCGGCAAGACGTGCGAAGACGCGAGCGCCATCCTCGTCGACGCAGACCTCGTCGCGACCTGCGCGACGGGCAACGCCGCTCCGACTGCCGACGATGTCGGCATCGTGTACAACGTCGACCCCACCGGCCGCGTCGAGACCGGACGCACGATCACCCTGACCGCATACGGCCCTCAGATCGAGATGCCCCCGCCCGGGGCACCGGCGTTGAACAACGCGACGGTCGCTCCCGGTGAGACGCTCGAGGTGAGCTGGCCCGGCTACAGCTGCCCCGCCGGCGAAGGATCCGTGAGCTCCTACAACCTCACCGCGACGAACGGCACCTTCTCGAACGGCCAGTCCACGTCGGCCTTCGGACCGTCCGACCGCACCGCGCAGGTGACCGTGCCGACCAACGCGACCGGAAGCGTCATCGTCACGTACACGGTGACCTGCACCGGAGGTCCCTCGGGAGAGCGTCCGTCTCCGGCATCGCCCGAGGCGACCGCGACCATCCAGGCCGCCGACGCCGGCGACGACGGCGGCGAAGACGGCGAGACCACGCCCTGATGAGCGTGAGCGGGGGCGCCGGAATCGGCTCCCCGCTCACGCTCGGCTAGTCTGGCTCTTGTTCCACGCAGGGAGTGACTGTGACAGCTGAGCCGCGCGTGCTTTCGGGGCGCTATCGCATCGACGAGCCCATCGGACGCGGCGGCATGGCCAGCGTGTATCGCGGCTACGACCTGACGCTGGGACGCGCCGTCGCGATCAAGATCCTCGATCGCGAGCTCGCCGGCGACAATGCGTTCCGCACGCGATTCCGCCTCGAGGCGCAGGCCGCGTCGAGGATGGCGCATCCGACGATCGTCCGTGTGTACGACGCCGGCGAAGACACCGACACGAACCCCGACGGCACCGTCCGCCCTGTGCCCTTCATCATCATGGAGCTGGTCAAGGGTCGCCTGCTGAAGGACATCATCTCCGCCGGCCCGGTTCCCGTCGACGACACCGTGCGATACGTCGACGGCATCCTGGAGGCACTCGAGTACTCGCACCGCGCAGGCGTCGTGCATCGCGACATCAAGCCGGGCAACGTCATGGTGACCGACGCCGGGCAGGTCAAGGTCATGGACTTCGGCATCGCGCGTGCGGTGTCGGACACTTCGTCGACCGTGGCCGAGACCACCGCGATCATCGGCACCGCGGCATACTTCTCACCAGAGCAGGCCAAGGGCGAACCCGTCGATGCCCGAGCCGATCTCTACTCCGCGGGCGTCGTGCTGTACGAGCTCCTCGCCGGTCGTCCGCCGTTCCGCGGGGAGTCCCCGGTCGCCGTCGCGTACCAGCATGTGAGCGAAGCGCCGCTGCCTCCGTCCGAGATCCGCGAGACCGTGCCTCGGTCGCTCGATGCCGTCGCACTGCGCGCCCTTGCGAAGGACCCCTTCCAGCGCTATCAGGATGCAGCGGGATTCCGCGAGGCGCTCGACGCGACCCTCGACGGGCGCTCGCCGTCGAAGCGTCAGGTCGGCGCACTCACGAGCGAGCTCTACGGTCCCAACCCGAAGCAGGCGGCCGAGACCGCTCGATCGCTGCGCCAGCTCAGCACCGACACGACGATGAAGCGCACGCAGGCCGGTCCGCCGGTCGCGTGGATCTGGGCGGGTGTGGGGCTGCTCGCGGTCCTCCTCATCTCCGTGATGTTCTGGGTCTTCACGGTCCAGCCCACCAAGACGGTGCCGTCGACCGCTCGCATCGTTCCGGACGTCGCGGGCATGACCTACGATCGGGCCAACGAGGAGCTCCTCGACGAGGAGCTGGGCGCCTTCCGTGTCGACGAGGAGAGCTCCGACGTGCCGGAGGGCATCGTGATCCGCACCGATCCCGCCGCGGGAGAGTCGGTCAATCCCGGTCAGCAGGTCGACGTGTACGTGTCGATCGGCCAGGAGTTGGCAACGGTGCCCCCGTTGACGGGGCTGGGGCAGCCCGCGGCCACCGATGCGCTCGAAGCCGCGGGGCTGACCCTCGGGTCGGTCACACAGCGCAACGATCCTGCCCTCGCGTCCGGCACGGTGATCTCGACCGACCAGACGGAGGGCGCCAAGGTGCCGACCGGCACGGTGGTGAACCTCACCGTCGCTTCGGGCAAGGTCACGATCAACGACGTCACCGGCTACACCGTCGAGGCGGCGCAGCGCGAGCTCGAGACGCTCGAGCTGACCGTGACCACCAAGGAGGACACCTCCTGCACCGCGGCCGCGCCGCCGACGGTCTCGACGCAGTCCCTGCCGCCGGGCGACGTCGCGATCCACTCCGCCATCGAGCTCGGGTTCTGCTCCGGGCCCTAGCCGACCGCGAAACGTCGGCTCGCCGGGCGTCGCTTGCCGGGCGCCGATCGCGGCGTGGGCTCAGCGACGCGGGCTCAGCGACGCGGGCTCAGCGACGTGGGCTCAGCGACGCGCCCCGGGCCGCGGCATCCGGGAATCCCGCTGTGGTCAGCCAGTTGCCGAGCAGTCGGTGCCCGCCTTCGGTGAGCACGCTCTCGGGGTGGAACTGAACGCCGACGATCGGGGCGGTGCGGTGCGCGACGCCCATGATGACTCCGCCGGCCGTGCGACTCGTGACGACGAGCTCGGCCGGGAGCGTCTCCGGAACGATCGAGAGCGAGTGGTACCGGGTCGCGGGGAACGGGTCGGGCAGCCCCGCGTAGAGCGCGCTGCCGTCGTGGTGCACGAGAGAGGTCATGCCGTGCATGAGCTCGGGGGCGTGGTCCACCTTCGCGCCGAAGGCCTCGGCGATCGCCTGGTGGCCGAGGCAGACGCCGAGCAGAGGGATGCCTGCCACCGACGCCGTGCGGACGACCTCGATCGACGCGCCGGCGTCCGCAGGCGCGCCCGGCCCCGGCGAGATGAGCACGGCACGGTACGGGGCGATCAGCCCGACGGGGTCGTGCACGGCGTCGGCCTCGACGAGATCGGTGTCCGCCCCGAGCTCGTGCAGGTACCCGGCGAGGGTGTGGACGAAGCTGTCGTGGTTGTCGACGACGAGGACCCGCGACCCGCTCATCGGCGCGACGTCACTGGACCGTGACTTCCTGCGGGTTCACGAACTGGCTCACCCACGGGAAGGCGTAGAAGACGAGGCCGTACAGCGCTGCCGCCACGAGGACGAGCAGGATGAGCACCCGCACCCACCAGGGTCCGGGAAGGACACGCCACAGCGCCGCGTACATCAGACCGCCGCTTCGTCGAGGGATGCCGGCGGCCCGGCCGTCCGCGGCGTGAACGACTCGAACACCCCGTACGCGACGATGCGCTCTGCCATCGAATACATCGGACTGCAGCTGGTCATCGTGATGTATGCGGTGCCGGGCGGCACGTCGAGCTCCTGCGGCACCGGCAGCAGTACCTCGACCGCGTCGGGGGTGACGTACTCGAGGGTGCGGAAGCGGTAGGTGTACCAGCCGTCCGGCGTCTCGACCACGATCGCATCGCCGACCCGCAGCTCGGCGATCCGGTTGAACGGCTTGCCCCAGGTGGTGCGGTGCGCCGCGACGGCGAAGTTGCCGGCCTCACCGGGCATGCTCGTGCCGGGATAGTGCCCGATCCCGATCGGGTCGAGTGTGTTGGCCCGCGTGATGCCGCCGGCCATGGGCACGGCGTAGTCGGAGCCGAAGCGCGGGATGTGCATGACACCGAACTGCTCGGCATCCGCGGGCTCGGCGAGGATGATCGGCTCGGCCGTGACAGGATCGCCCTCGGGAGCGGCGGCGTCCGGTTCGCTCGTGCTCGGATACGCATCGGCCCACTCCTGCGAGAGCTCATGGCCAGTCGCATTCCGCTCTGCGCCGTAGATCATGTCGCCGACCCACAGCTGCCACACGACGTACAGGAGCGTGATCACGCCGGCAGTGATGAGGATCTCTCCGATGACGCCGACGACCGACGTGCGACGCTTCGGGAGCGCGCGCGAACGGCGGATCCCGGCGTCCCCCGCGTTGCCGGCCAGAGCTTCCTCCACAGGTGGATTCTAGTCAGCGCACGCTGAGGGCCGGCTGGCAGTTAGACTTCTGCCATGGCACGACCCGGCAAAGATGACGACTCGCTCGTCGAGCGCGCAGAAGGCGAGGCCGCACCCAACCCGGTGTGGTTCAAGCCGATCATGATCGGCCTCATGCTGGTCGGCCTCGTATGGGTGCTCGTCTTCTATCTGAGCGGCATGGCGTACCCGATCCCCGACATCGGCGCCTGGAACCTCGTGATCGGCTTCGGCATCGCGTTCCTCGGCTTCCTCATGACCACGCGCTGGCGATAAGACCGCGCCATATTCGAAACGAAAGCCCCGGTCAGACCGGGGCTTTTCGTTTGCATGGGGTTGTTAACAACGTTGTTAACACCTGTGAATTACACGCGTGTGATTCATCCCCATATGTGGATGAACCTGTGGATAACTCTCAGCCGAACACCAGCGCGGGAAAGAGCGCGGGCACGAACAGGAGTCCGATGAGGCCCGCCGTGACCGCCGCGAGCAACCAGATCTGCAGCGTCCGCTGCCGCGCGGATCGCGTCCGCGTGTAGATGAACGCGACGAGGAGCCCGACGAGGAGCCCGCCGAGGTGGGCCTGCCACGAGACGCGCACCGCACCGCCGAACACGAGCGGCAGGAAGGTGATGACGAGGTTGATGCCGAGGATCACCGCGATGCCCGTGATGTTGGCGCCGATGTGGCGGCCGACGATCAGCAGCGCGCCGAACAGACCGTAGATGGCACCGGATGCCCCGACCACCGGCGTGCTGAAACCGAGGAGTGCGACGGCGACCGACCCGCCCAGCCCGCTCAGCAGGTAGAGCGTGATGAACCGCCAACGACCGAGCAGGGGCTCGAGGCTGCGCCCGATCATCCAGAGTGCGAGCATGTTCAGTCCCACATGCAAGATGCTGGATGCGTCGTGCACCAGGAGGACGGTGAACAGGCGCCAGGGCTCGAACGTCCCCGTCAGTCCCGGGTACAGGTACGGCGCCCACAACAGGAGCGCGTCGGTGACAGTGGAGCCGAATCCGGGGATCAGCTGCAGGAGAAAGAAGAACAGGGTCACGCCGATGATGGCGTACGTGACGATCGGGCGGGAGTCCGCGACCGTCACGGCGCGCGGACGTGACCACCGACGCTCGGCCTTCCGCTGGGCGGGAGACACGCTCTTCTGCTGGTCGCGCATGCACTCGGGGCAGATCACGCCGACGGCGGCGGGGGTCTGGCACTCGGGGCAGATGGTGCGCAGGCACCGCTGGCAGAGCACGAAGCTCTGCCGGTCGGGATGCCGGTAGCAGAAGTTGTCGCTGTTGCGACGGAAGTCGTCGGTGGTCACGAGGCGGCGGAGCGCCTAGGCCGCGACGATGTCGATCGACTGCAGGACGACGGGCTCGATCGGCCGATCGCCCGCAGCCGTCGGCACGTCGCTGATCGTGTCGACGACGGCCTTCGAGGCGTCATCGGCGACTTCGCCGAAGATCGTGTGCTTGCCCTGCAGCCACTCGGGGCCGCGACCGCCCTGGCCGGGGACGGTGATGAAGAACTGCGAGCCGTTGGTGCCCTCGGCCTGACCGGTGATGGCGTTGCGACGCAGACCGGCGTTGGCCATCGCGAGCTTGTACGGCTCGGTGAAGGTGAGCTCGGGGCTGATCTCGTCGTTGAACGTGTAGCCCGGTCCGCCGACGCCCTGACCGAGCGGGTCGCCGCCCTGGATCATGAAGCCGGAGATGATGCGGTGGAACACCACATCCTTGTAGAGCGGGCCCTCACCGGGCTTGCCCGTGGCGGGGTCGGTCCACGAACCCGTGCCGTCGGCGAGGCCGACGAAGTTCTTGACCGTGGTCGGTGCGTGGTCACCGAAGAGGTTGACGACGATGTCGCCGTAGTTGGTGTGGAAAGTGGCGACAGCGGTGGGAATCGGCATTGCTACATTCTTCCAGAGTTCTGTGCAACCCCTCCCGCCTCCGCGCAGGTCTGGCAAGATGGGTCGAACCACTTCCCCGGTTCGATCAGGAGGGCACCGTGAGCCTCAGCCGCAAGCGCAAGAAGGAACTCCGCAAGCTCCAGACCCAGGCGAACAGCCTCTGGGAGACGCAGCAGGTGCTCGTGGGTGAAGCCGCGAGCGTGGCTCGCGAGGCGGGGCGACAGCTCGGCCACCTCCACCGCGAAGAGGTCAAGCCTCGTGTGGCCGCCGGGTACGAGGCGTACGCCGCGCCATACGTCGATCGCGGACTCAAGGTCTCCAAGAAGGTCGTCAACGACACGGTGATCCCCGCCGCGGGAGCCGTCGTCGGTTCCGCGCTGTCGGTGTGGGATGCCGCGAACGACACGCGCTCGCGTCTCGCCTCCGGGCGGGGGCTCAACCTGCCGGCCAGCTGGGCGAAGTCCGCACCGGTCCCCGTCAAGCGAGGCATCGGCGCCGGCGGCGTCATCGCGATCATCCTCGGCGTCGCCGCGGCGCTCGGCGTGCTGTATGCGGCATGGCAGACCCTGCGCGCCGACGATGAGCTGTGGGTGGCCGACGACCCGCTCCGCGCACCGGATGCCTGATCCCCTCGATCGGGTGAAGGATGCGGCATCCGCTCGCGATCTCGACATCGAGGTTCGCGAGCGGCCCGTCGCGAACAGTCTCGCCGAGGCGGCCGAGATCCTCGGGATCCCGGCCGCGGGGATCGTCAAGACGCTGGTCGTCAAGCGCAGTGACGACACGTTCCTGTTCGCACTTGTGCCGGGTGACCGGGCGATCTCCTGGCCGAAGCTTCGTGCGGTCGTCGGCGTGAACAAGCTCCAGCTGCCCGATCAGCAGCGCGCGCTCGACGCGACCGGATACGAACGGGGGACGATCGTGCCGATCGGCAGCTCCCACGATTGGCCGGTCTACGCCGACGAGCAGATCGTCGGCCGGCGCATCGCGATGGGGGCGGGTGCTCACGGCTACAGCCTGTTCGTCGAAGCCGACGACTTCATCGCCGCCTACGGCGCGACCGTCGCCGACATCTCGCAGCCCGCGGGGTAGCGGCATCCGTTCTACGGAGCCTGCGCCATCTCGAGGGCGATGTCGACGAGTTTGACCCGCTGCAGCTTCGGCACCTCGGCGAGTGCGAACCACTGCGCCCGGTCGGTGGAGCCGCCGATCTCGTTGCGGAGCTTCCCCCCGACGACGTGCGCTCGGTAGACGATTCGCAGCGTGTGCAGCGGATCGGTCACTCCGGGCGTGAGGCGCCGGCCGGGCGGGATGACGCGCGAGTGGATGCCGAGCAGCCCGTCGATCGCCACCTTGAAGCCGGTCTCCTCGCGAACCTCGCGGCGGGCGGCACGTTCCGGCTCCTCACCGGGTTCGAGCCCTCCGCCGGGCATCGTCCAGGCCGCACGACGGCCCTCGTTCCAGTGGGCGAGGAGGATTCGGTCGTCGGCGTCGATGACGACGGCGTATGCCGCGACGCGCAGATCCATGCTTCACCCTATCGGCGGTCCGTCCTCGGACACGAGGACGGCAGACGCCCTGTGCTGCATCGCCGACACGATCATGAAGGGCTGAGAAAGCGAAGAGGACCGATCCGGATGGATCGATCCTCTTCTCGCTGTGGAGCCTAGGAGATTCGAACTCCTGACATCCTGCTTGCAAAGCAGGCGCTCTACCAACTGAGCTAAGGCCCCGGGGCTGTGTTGTGGGGCTACCAGGACTTGAACCTGGGACCTCTTCATTATCAGTGAAGCGCTCTAACCGCCTGAGCTATAGCCCCGCCTGCTGCGACGCTTTCGCGTCGATCAACCTCCAAGACTTTACCCGACGTGCGCGCATTTCACGAATCGAGGGGCCGCGGCATCCGCTCGTCGTCGACCGTGCCCGACGCGCCTGCGCCCGCGCACCCGCACTGGTTGCTTGACTGGGGGCATGCACGCGAGCACACACCCCGGGGAACCGCACGGCGCCCGCCTCGGCCAGCGACTCAACTGGCTCAGGGCCGGGGTGCTGGGAGCGAACGACGGCATCGTCTCGGTCGCCGCACTCGTGGTCGGCGTAGCCGGAGCCACCACCGCCACCGCGGCCCTGTTCACCGCGGGCATCGCCGGCCTCGTCGGCGGCGCCGTCTCGATGGCGCTCGGGGAGTACGTGTCGGTCAGCAGCCAGCGCGACAGCGAGCGCGCGCTCATCGCGAAGGAGTCGCGGGAGCTCAGCGAGATGCCCGAGGAGGAGCTCGACGAGCTGACGCAGCTCTACCGGGCACGTGGCCTGTCCGACGCGACCGCGCGCCGCGTCGCGGAGGAGCTCACCGCCCACGATGCGCTGTCGGCTCACCTCGAGGTCGAGCTGCACATCGATCAGGACGACCTGGTGAACCCCTGGCATGCCGCCCTGTCGTCGGCGATCGCCTTCACGCTCGGCGCACTGCTGCCGCTGATCGCGATCCTTCTTCCGCCGCCGGAGTGGCGGGTGCCCGTCACCTTCGTCGCGGTGCTCGCCGCACTCGCGATAACCGGCACCGTCTCCGCGTATCTCGGCGGAGCCTCGAAGGTCCGAGCGGCCGCAAGACTCATGATCGGCGGCGCGCTCGCGCTGACCGCCACCTGGCTCATCGGCACCCTGCTGGGCACCACCGTGGTGTGACGGATCAGTTGGAGGTGAAGCCGACGAGCAGTCCGCCGGTCACCTTCACCGCGAGGTTGTAGATGCCCGCGAGGACGGCGCCGAGGACGGTGACGACCACGAGGTTGAGGATCGCGACGATCGCCGAGAAGGCGAGCACCTGCGGCAGGCTCACGAACTGCGACAGCAGGATCGTGCCGTCGGTGAAGTTGCCGAAGAAGTCGTCGGCGCGTGCGATCAGACCCGTGGTCTGCACCACGAGGAAGACCAGGACGAACGACACCACCGTGACGACCGCCAGCGCGATCGCGGCGAGGAACGAGAGCTTCACGGCCGACCAGAAGTCGACGTAGACCAGACGCAGGCGGACCTGCTTCGCGCTCGTCTTGTGACTGGACTTCTTGGCCAGCTTGTCGGCTACCGTGCTCATGCGTCAGTACTCTCTTCGGGGGTCTCGGGCGAGGCCTCGGGGGTGCCGGACTCCTCGTCGGCGGCCTCTGCGTTCTCGGCCAGGCCCCGCTCTCCGTTCCGCGCGATCGCGATGATGCGATCCTCGTCGGCGGCCCGGGCGAACACGACACCCATGGTGTCGCGGCCCTTGGCTGGGACCTCGGCCACGGCAGAGCGTACCACCTTGCCGCTGGCAAGAACCACAAGGACCTCGTCGTCCTCGGAGACGATCAGACCGCCCGCGAGTACACCCCGATCCTCGTTCAGCTTGGCCACCTTGATGCCCAGTCCGCCACGGTTCTGCACCCGGTACTGGTCGACGGCGGTGCGCTTCGCGTACCCGCCCTCGGTGACGACGAACACGTACTCGTCGTCCTGAGCGACGGATGCCGACAGCAGGCTGTCGCCCTCACGGAAGTCCATGCCCTTCACGCCCGAGGTCGACCGGCCCATGGGCCGCAGCGCGCCGTCGGTCGCCGAGAAGCGGAGCGACATGCCGCGGCGGCTGATCAGAAGGATGTCGTCGCCCTCGTCGACCATGAGCGCGCTGACGAGCTCGTCGGATCCCTCGCCGGCGTCGCCGTCGGGCGAATCGTCGGCGGCGTCGCCGCGCAGCTTGATCGCGATGATCCCGCCCTGGCGGTTCGTGTCGTACTCCTCGAGTCGCGTCTTCTTCACGAGACCGTTGCGAGTGGCGAGCACCAGGTACGTCGCCACCTTGTAGTCGCGGATGTCGAGGATCTGCGCGATCTCCTCGCCCGGCTGCAGCGCGAGCAGGTTGGCGACGTGCTGACCCTTGGCATCGCGCCCGGCCTCGGGGACCTCATAGGTCTTGGCGCGATACACGCGCCCCTTGGTCGTGAAGAAGAGCAGCCAGTGGTGCGTAGTGGTGACGAAGAAGTGCTCGACCACGTCGTCGGCCCGCAGCTGCGCGCCCTTGACACCCTTGCCGCCGCGATGCTGCTGCCGGTAGTTGTCGCTGCGCGTGCGCTTGATGTATCCGTCGCGGGTGACGGTGACGACCATCTCCTCTTCGGGGATGAGGTCTTCGATCGACATGTCGCCGTCGAAGCCCGGCAGGATCTGCGTACGCCGATCATCGCCGAACTTGTCGACGATGCCCGTCAGCTCGTCGCGGATGATGGTGCGCTGGCGGATGGGGTCGGCCAGGATCGCCTGGAAGTCGGCGATCTGAAGCTCGAGCTCGTTCGCCTCGTCGATGATCTTCTGGCGTTCGAGAGCCGCGAGGCGACGGAGCTGCATCGTGAGGATGGCATCGGCCTGGATGTCGTCGATGTCGAGGAGCGACTTCAGCCCGTCGCGGGCGTCGTCGACGGTGGGCGACCGACGGATCAGCGCGATGACCTCGTCGAGCGCATCGAGCGCCTTGAGGTAGCCGCGCAGGATGTGCATGCGCTCCTCGGCCTTGCGGAGGCGGAAGCGCGTGCGGCGGACGATCACCTCGATCTGGTGGTCGATCCAATACGAGATGAAGCCGTCGAGAGGCAGCGTGCGCGGCACGCCGTCGACGATCGCGAGCATGTTCGCGCCGAAGTTCTCCTGCAGCTGAGTGTGCTTGTACAGGTTGTTGAGCACGACCTTGGCGACGGCATCCCGCTTCAGGACGATGACGAGTCGCTGACCCGTTCGTCCGGACGACTCGTCGCGGATGTCGGCGATGCCCGTGATCTTGCCCTCACGGGCGAGGTCGCTGATCTTGACCGCGACGTTGTCGGGGTTCACCTGGTACGGGAGCTCGGTGATCACGAGGCAGGTCCGGCCTTGGATCTCCTCGACATTGACGACGGCGCGCATCGTGATCGAGCCGCGACCCGTGCGGTAGGCATCCTTGATCCCCTTGGTGCCGAGGATCTGCGCGTGGGTCGGGAAGTCGGGCCCGGGGATGCGCTCCATGAGCGCCTCGAGGAGCTCTTCGCGGGTGGCATCCGGGTTCTCGAGCGCCCACAGGGCACCGCTGGAGACCTCGCGGAGGTTGTGCGGCGGGATGTTGGTCGCCATGCCGACCGCGATGCCGACGGAGCCGTTCACCAGAAGGTTCGGGAACCGCGCCGGGAGCACGACGGGCTCCTGGGTCTGGCCGTCGTAGTTGTCCTGGAAGTCGACGGTGTCTTCCTCGATGTCGCGCACCATCTCGAGCGCGAGCTGGGCCATCTTGGTCTCGGTGTACCGGGGGGCGGCCGCGCCCTGGTTGCCGGGGGATCCGAAGTTGCCCTGACCCTGGGCGAGCGGGTACCGCAGCGACCACGGCTGGACGAGGCGCACGAGGGCGTCATAGATGGGCGCGTCACCGTGCGGGTGATAGTGGCCCATCACCTCGCCGACGACGCGGGCGCACTTCGAGAACGACTTGTCGGGACGGAAGCCGCCGTCGTACATGCCGTAGATGACGCGACGGTGGACCGGCTTGAGGCCGTCCTCGACGCGCGGGAGCGCGCGACCGACGATGACGCTCATCGCGTAGTCGAGGTAGCTGCGCTGCATCTCCGACTGCAGGTCTACCTGGTCGATGTGACCGTGGTTGTGCGCGGGAGCGGCGGGGCGGTCTTCGTCAGTCATTCGTGTGTCTCCGTTGTGCGGTCCTCGACGTCGTCAAGGGCACGCGGCGCTCGATCGCCGGCACGTGCTCGGCGATCGATGTTGTTCAGATGTCGAGGAAGCGGACGTCTTTGGCGTTGCGCTGGATGAACCCGCGGCGGGACTCGACGTCCTCGCCCATCAGGATCGTGAAGATCTCGTCCGCCGCGGCGGCGTCGTCGATCGTCACCTGCTTGAGGGTGCGGGTCTCGGGGTCCATCGTCGTCTCCCAGAGCTCCTTGTCGTTCATCTCGCCGAGACCCTTGTAGCGCTGGATGCCGTTGTCCTTCGGGATCCGCTTGCCGCCGGCTGCGCCATCGGTGAGCAGTGCGTCACGCTCACGGTCGCTGTAGACGTACTCGTGCGGCGCATTCGACCACTTGAGACGGTAGAGCGGCGGCTGCGCGAGGTAGACGAAACCGGCCTCGATGAGACCGCGCATGTAGCGGAACAGCAGGGTGAGCAGCAGGGTCGTGATGTGCTGGCCGTCCACGTCGGCATCGGCCATCAGCACGATCTTGTGGTACCGCGCCTTCTCGATGTCGAAGTCCTCGCCGATACCCGTGCCGAAGGCCTGGATCATCGCCTGGACTTCCTTGTTGCCGAGCGCGCGGTCCAGCCGTGCACGCTCGACGTTGAGGATCTTCCCTCGCAGCGCCAGGATCGCCTGGGTGTGCGGGTCGCGTCCCTGCACGGCCGAGCCGCCGGCCGAGTCTCCCTCGACGAGGAAGATCTCACTGATCGACGGGTCCTTGCTCGTGCAGTCCTTCAGCTTGTCAGGCATCGCGGCCGACTCGAAGACGCTCTTCCGGCGGGCGGTCTCACGCGCCTTGCGGGCGGCGAGACGCGCGGTCGCGGCGTCGATCGCCTTGCGGATCACGTTCTTCGCCTGCACCGGGTTGCGGTCGAACCAGTCGCCGAGCTGATCGCCGACGACCTTCTGCACGAACGCCTTCGCCTCCGTGTTGCCGAGCTTGGTCTTCGTCTGACCCTCGAACTGAGGCTCGGAGAGCTTGACCGACAGCACGGCCGTGAGCCCCTCGCGGATGTCTTCACCCGTCAGGTTGTCGTCCTTCTCCTTGAGCAGGTTGTTCGCGCGCGCGTACTTGTTGACCAGCGTCGTCAGCGCGGCGCGGAAGCCCTCTTCGTGGGTGCCGCCCTCGTGCGTGTTGATCGTGTTCGCGTAGGTGAACACGTTCTCGGTGTAGCTCGTGGTCCACTGCATCGCGAGCTCGAGGGCGATCTTGCGGTCGGTGTCCTCCGACTCGAAGTCGATGATCTCGTCGTTGACGACATCCGCGTGGCGCACCTTGTTGAGGTGCTCGACGTAGTCGACGAGGCCCCGCTCGTAGAGGAAGCTGTCATGCCGCTGCTGCAGGCCCTTGTCGGTCTCGCCGGGCTCGGTCACGTCGACGAGGCCCTCGGGGCGCTCGTCGCGGAGGGTGATCCGCAGCCCCTTGTTGAGGAACGCCATCTGCTGGAAGCGCGTGCGGAGGGTGTCGTAGTCGAAGTCGACGGTGTCGAAGATCGTGGCGTCGGGCCAGAACGTGATCGTCGTTCCGGTCTCGCTGCTCTTCTCGCCCTTCTCGAGCGGGGACACGGGCTGGCCGCCGTCGCGGTACGACTGACGCCACACGTGGTCCTCGCGCTTGACCTCGACCTCGAGGCGGGTCGACAGCGCGTTCACCACCGACGAGCCGACGCCGTGCAGTCCGCCCGAGACCGCATAGCCGCCACCGCCGAACTTTCCGCCGGCGTGGAGCACGGTGAGGACGACCTCGACGGTCGACTTGCCCTCGGTGCGATGCATGCCCACGGGGATGCCGCGGCCGTTGTCGATCACGCGCACACCGCCGTCGACCAGGATCGTCACGTCGATCGTGTCGCAGAACCCCGCCAGCGCCTCGTCGACGGAGTTGTCGACGATCTCCTGCACGAGGTGGTGGAGGCCGCGCGCACCGGTGGAGCCGATGTACATACCGGGTCGCTTGCGCACCGCTTCGAGGCCCTCGAGCACCTGGATGGCGTCGGCCCCGTACTCGTTCGGAACCGTCTCAGCGGATCGTGCGTCGGGTTCTTCGGGAACGCTGTCGGGGTTCACGGACGTCATAAGTCAGGGCGCTCCAGATCGTTCGGTGCGGGCACTGACAGTCTATCAAGTAAAGGCCTCGGTTCAGGGGTTCTGCGCCCCTGTGGCGAACGGAAATCGTTCCGGACGATATCTGACGTGGATCAGCCGTAGGTATCGCGCGGGCCACGCCCTGGAATCGTTCTGGGACCCCATTTCCAGGAGGGGACGTCCGGCCCGATGAAGCGGATCGCGTCGACGCCGGCGTCGGGGAACCGCCGGACGATCTCCGACAGGATGTGCGCGCGCATCAGCTGCAGCTGCTTGGCCCATGCCGTGGAGTCCGCCTGAACGGTCAGCGTGCCCTCCGAGAACGCGACCGGCCGGGTGTGCCCCGCGGTGTCCTCGCCGGCGACGTCGGACCACGCGCGGACGACGTCCTCTCGGGCGAGCTCCTTGTCCCAGCCCGCTTCTCGGGTGAGCGCCGAAAGCACATCGGCGACGCCGCGGGGGTCGCGCCCGGGCGTGAACGGGGCGTTCTCATCGTCGTCGGCGCGTCGGCGGCGCTTGCGATACGACCGCGCGGACGGCTCGAGTCCGCGCAGGCGGAGGTACGTCGCGACGGTCTCCGGGATCGCTTGTGCCGGTACCGACGGAACGGATGCCGCGTCCCCCTGACGCGCGCCGGGATCAGGCATCCTCCGCCTCCACGATCGTGCCGCCCTCGACACGCACGATGCGCGCGCGAAGTGCCGCGGGGACATCCTCCTCCACCGCGGCGGTCACGACCACCTGCTCGTAGCCGCCGGCGAGCTGGGCGAGCCGCGCGCGACGATCGGTGTCGAGTTCGGCGAAGACGTCGTCGAGGATCAGGACGGGGTCGCCGAGGCGGGACTCCGCACGAAGGAGCTCCGCCGAGGCGAGGCGCAGCGCGAGGGCGACCGACCACGATTCGCCGTGCGACGCGTATCCCTTCACGGGAAGGCCCCGGACGCGGAGGACGAGGTCGTCGCGGTGCGGGCCGACCAACGTCAGTCCGCGGTCGAGCTCTGCGCTGCGACGGGCGGCGAGCGCCTGGCGGAAGAGATCCGCGATGCGGGACCCGGATGCCTCGGCCACCGGAGCATCGGTGCCCTCTTCGGGATCGGAGCCCGACACCGACAGTGCCCACTCGGCCTCGGGGCGGTGGTCGGCGCCCGCGATGGCCGTGTACGCCGCCGCCAGGGGTGCCGCCAGATCGGCGGCGAGTCCGAGGCGGGCCTCGATGAGCTCGGTGCCCAGCGCCACGAGCTTGTCGTCCCAGACGTCGAGGGTCGTCAGCGCGTCACCGCGGATTCCGCGCGCCTTCGCCGACTTCAGCAGGGCGGTGCGCTGTCTGAGGACGCGATCGTAATCGGCCAGTACCCCGGCCATCCGAGGGGAACGCTGCACGAGAAGCTGGTCGGCGAACCGTCGACGTGCCGACGGATCGCCGCGGACGATCTGCAGGTCTTCGGGGGCGAACAGCACGACCTGCGCGTAGCGGGGAAGTTCTGCCGGCTTCACGGGTGCGCCGTTGACCCGGGCCTTGTTCGAACCCTGGCGATTGAGTTGGACCTCGAGGAGCACCTGCCGGTCGCCGTGGGCGAGTCTCGCCCGGATGATCGCGGCATCCGCTCCGTCGCGCACCATCGGTGCGTCGTTCGACACGCGATGAGACCCGAGGGTCGCGAAATAGCCGATGGCCTCAGCCAGATTGGTCTTGCCCTGCCCGTTGCGGCCGACGAAGACGTTCGGACCCCGACCCAGCGAGACCTCGGCGACCGCGTAGTTGCGGAAGTCCACGAGACTCAGCTGCTCCACGATCACCGGTCAAGCCTAATGACGGCCGCGGACTCCGGCCGGATCGCCGTCAGCGGAGGAGCAGGTTCGGCTGCAGCAGGTAGCGGAACGAGTCCGCGCCGGCCTTGTCGACCGACGTCTGCGGCGTGATGAGCACGGGGCTCAGCTTGTTCGCGTTGTCGCTCGAGGTGAACGTGATGCGGGCGAACTCGCTCTTGACCGCACTCAGCGACTCGAGCAGGTACTGAGGATTGAGACCCAGCGTGACGTCCTCGCCGACCAGGTTCGAGTCGACCGACTCGGTCGCACGTGCCTGCTCGGTGCCCGAGGCATCCATCGACACGCTGTCGGTCGTGAAGGTGAACCGCAGCGGGGCGGACCGGTCGAGCACGAGAGACACGCGTCGCACCGCTTCGGCCAGCTCGGCGGTGTTGACGACCGCGTGGTGCTCGGTGGCCTCGGGGAACAGCCGCCGCACGGGCGGGAAGTTGCCCTTGATGAGCAGGGAGGTGACCGTCTTGTTGCCCGCGGTGAACGCGATGATCTCGCGGTCTCCCGATCCTGAGAACGCGATCGAGATGTCGCCGCCGTGGGCGAACGTCTTGCCGACCTCGGTGAGCGTGCGGGCCGGGACGAGGGCCGTCGTGGGCTCGTCGGACGAGGTTCCGCCGCCATCCCACGGGATCTCGCGGAGCGCCACACGGTAGCGGTCGGTGGCGACGAGGCTCAGGCCCGTGCCCGACACCTCGAGCTGCACTCCGGTGAGGACGGGGGTCACGTCGTCGCGCGAAGCGGCGAAGGCGACCTGTGCGATCGCCGTCGCGAAGTCTTCCGCCGGCACGAGCCCGGAGTCGCCGGTGACCTCGGGGATGGCGGGGTACTCCTGCACCGGCATCGAGGCGAGTGTGAACCTGGCGGAGCCGCAGGTGAGCAGGATCCCGCCGTCTTCGTCGACCTCGACCTGGATGGGCGCATTGGGCAGGCGGCTCGCGATCTCGGAGAGCAGCCGGCCGTGGACCAGGATCGTGCCCGGCTCGTCGACGGTCGCCTCGATCGTGGTCCGCGCGGACGCCTCGTAGTCGAACGCCGCGAGTGACAGTCCTGCATCGGATGCCTCGATCAGCACCCCCGCCAGGATCGGCTGCGGGTTTCGCTGCGGCAGGAGCTTGACGACGAATGACACGGCTTCGCTGAACACATCGCGATTGACGTGGAACTTCACGAATGCTCCCTCGACTGCGGTTGGGCCTCCCATGCTAGTGGCAGGCCGTGTCGATGCTAGTCCCGATGGGATGCGGCATCCCGTCCACCGGTCTTTCCACCGTCAAGGTGATCGGACGGGGAATCTTCAAATACTTCTTGTCATGGTGTTAACGGCTGTGGAAACTGTGGACAACTCGGCCGATCCCTGTCGGGACACCGGAATCACATCTTTGTGAGTTGTGGAGCAGCTGCGGAACCAGCTCAGGAAGGTGTCGGCGGCGGCGGCCCGTTTTCGACATCCATCCACAGGCTCCGGCTCCGCACCCACAATGTTTCCGCAGGGTCGGAGAGTTATCCACAGGTTTTCCACACTGTGAAGAACGGAAATAATGGCCCCGCCCGGAGCATGTGTCAAGCACTTCTTGCGGCATATGTCCGCACGAGCGGTCAGCGGCCGTTGCGGCCCAGCTGAGTGGTGATCTCGGACACCTGGTTGTAGATGGAGCGACGCTCCTTCATGAGGTCGCTGATCTTCTTGTAGGCGTACATGACCGTGGTGTGGTCGCGGTTGCCGAACAACTGGCCGATCTTCGGGAGCGACAGGCTCGTGCGCTCACGGCACAGGTACATGGCGATCTGGCGGGCGGTCGCCACGGACTGTGAACGGCTGGAGCCGTACAGGTCGTCGACAGTGAGCTTGAAGTAGGCCGCGGTCGCCGTGATGATGTCGGTCGGCGAGATGACGTTGGCGTCGTCCTGATCCACGATGTCACGCAGCACGGTCTGCGCGAGCGACATGTCGAGCGTCGAGCGGTTGAGGCTCGCGAACGCGGAGACGCGGATCAGGGCGCCCTCGAGCTCGCGGATGTTCGACGACACCACGGTGGCGATGTACTCGAGCACCTCGTCGGGAATGTGCAGACGCTCGCTCTGCGCCTTCTTGCGGAGGATCGCGATGCGCGTCTCGAGGTCGGGCGCCTGAACGTCCGTGATGAGGCCCCACTCGAACCGGCTTCGCATGCGGTCCTCGAACCCGGTCAGGTGCTTGGGGGGCACATCGCTGGTGATCACGACCTGCTTGTCGTGGTCGTGCAGCGTATTGAACGTGTGGAAGAAGGCTTCCTGGGTCTCGGCGCGACCCTGCAGGAACTGGATGTCGTCGATCAGGAGGATGTCCACATCGCGGTAGCGCGCCTGGAACGCCGACCCGCGGTTGTTCGCGATCGAGTTGATGAAGTCGTTCGTGAACTCCTCGCTCGACACGTAGCGGACGCGGATGCCGGCGTAGAGGCTGAGCGCGTAGTCGCCGATCGCATGCAGGAGGTGCGTCTTGCCGAGACCGGAGTCGCCGTAGATGAAGAGCGGGTTGTACGCCTTCGCCGGCGCCTCTGCCACGGCGACCGCCGCCGCGTGAGCGAACCGATTCGACTGTCCGATGACGAAGTTGTCGAACGTGTACTTGGGGTTCAGCCGCGTGTCGCTGCGCGAGCCCGACGATGCCGCCTCGGCTGTGTCTTCGCGGGGCTGACGGCTGATCGGGGCGGGCGCGGGCGCCGCGCTCGCCGCGCCCTGGCTCTGGACCGGGATGGGCGCCGTGAGGTGCGCATCGGCGAGATCGGGATTCACGACAACCCGGAACGTGGTGGCGCGGTTCACGTCGTCCTGGGGCACCTGAGCCAGGGCTTCCATGATCGGCGTGCGCATGCGCTTGGTGAACTGCGCTGCGGTGAGGTCGTTCGGAACGTCGAGGTACAGGGTTCCGCCCATGACGCCCTGCGGCACCGCGAGGCTGAGGAACCCGTGGAGCTGCGGGGTGATCCGCTCGTCCCCCACGAGCGCATCGAGCACCGCCGTCCAGACCGGAACATCTGGATTCTCGTGCGGTGACATGGCCCCCCCGGGTTGTTGATGATTCCACCGGAGGCCCCGGAATGAGTGAGCCGGGCCTGTGGATAACTGCCGGAGCCACGCTAGTCAGCGGGCGTCCCGGGAGCAAACTCCACTGTAGATCGGGTGGGTGTGTCGTTGCCAGGATGGATGCCGCGACCCGGGCATAATGCCACGTCCCCGTCGCTCGGTTTGAGTTCTCAGGCGGTCCGGCGTACCCTAAATCGGTTGACTTATGCCCTCGCGGCAGTCCCTTTGTACGTAGCGTCTCCGGTCTCAGACTCCCGGTGACACCCGATCCGGAAGCGATCCCCATGAGCAAGCGCACCTTCCAGCCCAACAACCGCCGTCGCGCCAAGAAGCACGGCTTCCGTGCCCGCATGCGCACCCGCGCCGGCCGCGCCATCCTTTCGGCTCGTCGCGGCAAGGGCCGCACCGAGCTCTCGGCCTGATCCCCGAGCGGTGCTGGCGAGGCCGAACCGACTCACCCGCGGAGCGGAGTACAAGGCCGTCGTCCGTCGGGGTCGTCGGTGCGCCGGTGCGCACACCGTGACTTATGTGAATCCCGCCGTGGCCGATGGCCCGGCGCGGTTCGGTTTCATCGTCAGCCGCCAGGTCGGCGGTGCCGTTGTACGGAACACCGTCCGCCGACGCCTGAAGGCGCTCTGCGCCGAGGTGCTCCCCACCCTTCGTCCCGGGAACGACATCGTGATCCGCGCCCTTCCGAGCGCCGCGACCATCCCGTTCAGCGAACTGCGCGACGAGGTCGCCGGCTGCCTCGCACGGAGGGCGGCGTGAGCGTCCTGCCGGCGTACGCGCTCGGCGACGCGCGGTTCGAGGCATCCGGTTCTCTCCGAGCACTTCCGCTGCTCCCCCGCAATGCCGTCCTCGCCCTCTTGCACGGCTACCGCGCGACGATCTCTCCGACTTACGGGGACGTCTGCAAGTACTACCCGTCGTGTTCGGCATACGCCGTCGGCGCGGTCCAGCAGCACGGCGCCGTCAAGGGAGCCGCTCTCACGGCCGCCCGGCTCGCCCGCTGTCACCCGTGGGCCGTGGGCGGCGTCGACGACGTCCCGGCGCACAAGCACTTCCGGCACGGACTGACCCCGCACGGGTTCGTCGTGCCTGCACCCACTGGAAAGGACTGATCCTCCGCATGGATCTCTTGCTGGCCTCCACCCCCGCCGCGCAGCCGAGCGGCGGGTTCGATCTCATCGGGATCATCCTCTGGCCCCTCAAGTGGGCCGTCGAAGCCGTGCTCGTCGCATGGCACTGGTTCTTCACCGCGATCGGCCTTCCTCCGGGAGACGGCATCACGTGGGTGCTGTCGATCGTCGGCCTCGTGATCGTCGTCCGCTCTGCGCTCATCCCGCTCTTCGTCAAGCAGATCAAGAGCCAGCGCAAGATGATGGAAATTGCTCCTGAACTGCGAAAAGTTCAAGAGAAGTACAAGGGCAAGCGTGATCAGCTCTCTCGCGAGGCGATGAGCCGAGAGACGATGGCCCTGTACAAGAAGCACGGCACCACCCCGGTCTCGAGCTGCCTGCCATTGCTCGTGCAGATGCCGATCTTCTTCGCGCTGTTCAGCGTGCTCAACGACGTGACCAAGCATGCCTCGGCGGGCATCGGCGGTGTGGGACTACTCAACGCGGAGCTCACCCAGGAGTTCTACAACGCGAAGCTCTTCGGTGTCGCGTCGCTGCACGAGACGCTCATCGACGCCGTCAACACCGGCAACACCGCAGCGATCGCGATCCTCGCGACCCTCGTCGTCCTGATGATCGCGTCGCAGTTCTTCACCCAGCTGCAGATCATCTCGAAGAACCTCTCCCCCGAGGCCAAGACCGGCCAGGCGTACCAGATGCAGAAGATCATGCTCTACGTCCTGCCGTTCGCCTTCGTGTTCTCGGGCGTCTTCTTCCCGCTCGGTGTCGTCATCTACTGGTTCGTGTCGAATCTGTGGACGATGGGCCAGCAGTTCCTCGTCATCCGTGAGATGCCCACCCCGGGCTCGGAGGCGGCGAAGGCTCGCGAAGAGCGCCTCGCACGCAAGGGCAAGGCCATCGACTCGTCGGGCAAGGTCGTTCCCATGGAGAAGTACCTCGCCGAGCAGCAGCGCCTGTACGAAGAGGCCGAGAAGGCTCGCGCAGCCACCCCGAAGCGTCAGCAGCCGGTGAACAAGCAGCGCGCCAAGAAGCAGGCGCAGAAGAAGCCCGGTGGCGGTGACCCGTCGGCAGATGCCGCGGGCGCGGCATCCTGACCCCCTCTTCGCCTCCGCCCATGACGACCCGACGCACCCTGAGGACACCATGACGACTACGCCCGACTACGCCCCCACCGATGTGGTGCCCGCCGAGCGCGAGCCCGCGACCGTGGAGCAGCTCGAGCAGGAGGGCGACATCGCCGCCGACTTCCTCGAGGGTCTGCTCGACATCGCCGACATCGACGGGGATCTCGACCTCGATGTCCGTGCCGGCCGCGCTTACGTCTCGGTGGAGGCGCCCGAAGGCGGCTCCGTGTCGCTGATCGCCGACCCCGACACGGTTCAGGCGCTGCAGGAGATCACGCGCATCGCGGTGCAGAACCGCACAGGTCGGTTCTCGCGTCTCATCCTCGACGTCGGCGGCTCGCGCGACACGCGTCAGCGTCAGCTCGCGACCCTCGTGGACCGCGCGATCGACAGGCTCGAAGAGGGCGCATCGCAGGCCTCGCTCCCCGCGATGTCCAGCTACGAGCGCAAGCTCGTGCACGACATCGTGTCGGAGCGCGGGTTCATCTCCGAGTCGTACGGCGAGGGCGCCGACCGCCACACGGTCATTCGTCGTGCGTGACGTGACGTTTCACGTGAAACACCGATGATCGAGATCGAGACCGAGCCCGCTGTCGCCGAAGTGATCTTCGGCGACAGGATCGACCTTGCGCGGCGGTTCACCGATGCGCTTGGGCAGCACGGCGAAGAGCGAGGCCTCATCGGGCCGCTCGAACCCCCGCGGCTCTGGTCGCGTCACATCTTGAACAGCGCGGTCATCGCCCCGCTGTTCTCCCCGGGCCGTGTCGGTGACGTCGGGTCAGGTGCCGGGCTGCCGGGGCTCGTCCTCGCCAT
Organism: Microbacterium sulfonylureivorans; assembly: GCF_003999995.1. NCBI lineage: Bacteria > Bacillati > Actinomycetota > Actinomycetes > Micrococcales > Microbacteriaceae > Microbacterium > Microbacterium sulfonylureivorans. The sequence goes on along the minus strand of NZ_RJAD01000001.1, from coordinate 1,361,599 downwards.
TGCCCGTCCGGACGTCGAATGGGTTCTGATCGAGCCGATGGAGCGCCGCGTCACCTGGCTATCCGAGCAGGTCGACGCGTTGGGTCTGTCGAATGTCGAGGTCGTTCGTGCCCGCGCCGAGGACTGGAAAGGCGGTGCCGCGCTGGACGCGGTGACTGCTCGTGCGGTCAGCGCGCTGCGCACGCTCGTGCCGATCACCGCTCCCCTGGTTCGCGACGGCGGTGAGTTGATCCTCCTCAAGGGCGCGAGTGCGTCCAACGAGATCGAGGCCGCCGAGAAGCAGCTCCGCAAGTTCCGTGTGACGAACGCACGCATCGAGATGGTCGGTGAAGGACTGCTTGCGGAGCCCTCCCGCGTGGTGCGCGCGACGGTTCGCTGACTCGGCGCCTCACCCCCGGCCCATGAGCCACGCTCGGCCTCGAGGTCGGGTCGCGCGGGAGTGATGGCGAACGGCCATACCTCCCCGACGATGGCTCCGTACTGATGCGGACGCGTCACCACCGAGATGATCACGATGCGTGGCCAAGTCCGCCACCCTCAGTTCTCCGCACGAGGTGCTCGGCGCTCGCGCCCGGCGTGGGTCACGGCACGCGTGCGATGGCGTGGCTCCGCAGGCACTCGACGATGGTGCGCGCCGAACGCCGGTGAGTGCTGACGATCACCCCACGGGGGAATGCCACGGCACACGGATGCCCGAACCGCTGATGCCTGAGGGCACCCACTGCCGGACGGGCGCAGCTTCGAGCTCTCGTCATCTTCGGGCTGCCACAGGACGAGTCGCCCCCGGGCCGGCGTCGCGCCGAGCTCTATCGCGGCTAACCTCGCGGGTCGGTGGATTCGAGCGCACAGCGAGCCCGAACGGTCGACGGCCGAGGCTTCCTGACGCAGGTTTCGTGACCAGTCGGGCCTTCGTCATGGTGCTGTACTTCCGCGACGAGGACCACGTAGCGATCGAAGACTGGAGCGCTGCAAGGGTGGGCAGGCGGGTGTGTGCGGCGCCCCCGAGCCGTCGGTTCGAATCGGGTGGAGTTCGACCGTCGCGTGGTTGGGCTCGATGAGGGTGTGAGGAACGGGACGCAAGCACGCGCATGTTTCACGTGAAACACTCCGTTTCGGTGCGGCCCCTCCTCCCCAACACGCCACGTGCGCAAGCCCTCCCCGAAAGCACGATGTGTCAGATCGGGCTGATCAGCACGCGACCATGCTGGTCACATGCTGATGATTCTCGCGATTGACGGACTCTGTCGTCTCCTCCGAATCGGAGACGCGCGCACCAGACGTCGCAAGACGAAGGAGCGCGGGGGCTAGCAATTGGACGCGCGCTGGACATGGTTGTGTTCGCGCTGAGCGGTAGTGCATGTCCGCGTGCGGGCCCGACTCGCTGGTCCGCGCGCGCTGCATGTTTCACGTGAAACATCTCGTGATCGTGATCGTGATCGTGATCGTGATCGTGATCGTGGTCGTGGTCGTGGTCGTGGTCGTGGTCGTGGTCGTGGTCGTGCTGCGGCTGCTCGTGCTCGCGTTCGTGCGGGTACTCGTGCTGGTGTTCGTGTGCAGTGCTGCGAAGGCCTGTGAAGTGTCGTGTCCCGACCTGGCGGCATGGATGATCCGTTGCTCCATCGACGGCGGGCGTTCGCGCGGGAGGTGCAGGCGGGTGCGGACGGCGGATTGCGGATCACGTTGCCGCTCGGTCAAGGACAACACCCCAGACGTGGTTACTCCGACGCGCGGTCCCGTGCGTACGGTGGCGACGAGTCCTCCCATCCGCGTGGTCGAGGGGCGTCAGCCCGCCGCGATGCGGGCACGCGGGTGGCCTCTGGCTCGGCGGTTCGGGTGTCGCATGCCCTTCCCCACCCCGATGCGTCGGGGTGAATCCTGGTCGGCGCGGCCGGGTGTCGAAGTGCGTCCAGGTTGAATCACGACCATCCGAGGGAGAGTCGGCGACCTGGGTGGTTCCAGGCTCGGGCGGTCCCTCGCGCCGGAATGCGCGGCGCTCGTGACTGGGACGGCGCTCGCGGGAGAGTTTCACGTGAAACATCACACCGCTGGTGACGAACCGGTCGATGCAGGCGCCAGCGGACAAGCCGATGGTCGCTTGTTCGGGGAGGTCAGATCCACGGGTCATCGCACTGCGCAGATTCGCCACGGCCCGCCCCCATAAGGGGCGCCCGCGAAGCCCGCGCGGGTCACGCGACGATGTGGGTCGAATGATCGCGAGCCTGTTGCGAACGACCGGGCTCTGGCACGACTGGGCAGGGCGCGACAGTGATCCTCTCGCGCGTCAAGGAGACATCTCGACCGAACTCCGTCGGCGGGCTGCAGCTCTACAGAGCGCCCGGAAGATGATGGGCCTCGGTGAGGTGTTCCTATCCTCGGTTGGTGCACCAGTGGACAACCGCGCGGCTACATGGCTGTCCATGGTGTAACCCCCGAGCAGTCGGCGCGCGGGTCACGTTGCCACAAAGTGAGGGTCCTCATGTTTCACGTGAAACGGCCTGTTGTCTCGATTCACGTGTGACGGGCGCTGCCTACCGCGCGACGATGTGGAGTAGGCAAGCTTCGTCTCACGCGGATCAGGCGAGTCGGACCTCCGCGGTGGAGGGTGGCCGCGGCCACGGCGTTCCACCGCCGGGCGCCTGCGCACTACGGGGGTTGCCGGCCGTCGCCCGTCACGACGGCGTGACTGTTCGACGGCTGCCCGTGGTCAGTCCGCGATGCGCAGACGGGCGGCGCACCGCCGGCCGTGAGCGGTCGCCCCGTGGGCTTGGACGCTCGTGGGCGGTCGACCCGTGGGCGCCGCCGCTCGCGCGGGCGGCGGGCGGATTGGCAGCGAACTGCCCGAGCGAGGCACTTCGGACGGGATCGTCGGTGGGGGCGAGATAGAGTGGAGGGCGTTGTGATCGGCTCGCGAAAGGGAGAGTGTTTCACGTGAAACAGCCCGACGAGGCGGCGGCCGCGGCATCCTTCTCGTTCGACGACACCCCTCTCGCGCGTGAACTCGCCGACCTGTCTGCCCGACGCCGCGCTCTCGAGGCCGCTGACGTCCGCCTCACGGGCCGGACTCGCGTGTTGACCGTCTCGAACCAGAAGGGCGGCGTCGGCAAGACGACGACCACGGTGAACATCGCGGCCGCCATGGCCGCGGTCGGTGCTCGCGTTCTGGTCATCGACCTCGACCCGCAGGGGAACGCTTCGACTGCGCTCGGTGTGCCGCACACCGCCGACGTTCCGAGCGTCTACGACGTTCTGATCGACGAGTTCCCGCTTGCCGACATCGTGCAGGTCAGCCCGGAGTCCCCTAACCTGCTGTGCGCGCCGAGCACGATCCACCTCGCGGGCGCGGAGATCGAGCTCGTCTCGCAGGTCGCCCGTGAGCACCGGCTGCGCACCGCACTCGACGAGTACCTCGCGAACCTCGAGGAGCACATCGACTTCGTGCTCATCGACTGCCCGCCGTCGCTCGGGCTCCTCACGATCAACGCGTTCACCGCGGCTGCCGAGCTGCTCATCCCGATCCAGTGCGAGTACTACGCACTCGAGGGCCTCAGTCAGCTCCTCGGCACCGTGCGGATGATCCAGAAGCACCTGAATCCGGCGCTGACCCTCTCCACGATCCTGCTCACGATGTACGACGGGCGTACGCGCCTCGCACAGCAGGTGGCCGAGGAGGTGCGCGAGCACTTCGCGAAGGAAGTGCTCGAAACCGTCATCCCGCGATCCGTCCGCGTCTCAGAAGCCCCGAGCTTCGGGCAGACGGTCATCGCCTACGATGGGCAGTCGGCTGGTGCGATCGCGTATCGCGAGGCAGCCGTCGAGATCATCCGCCGCGACGCCGACCGCGCCGCAGTGAACGTCGAATCGAACATCGAAGGGGGTGCCTGATGGCCAAACGCACAGGATTGGGACGGGGGATCGGGGCGCTCATCCCGACGACGGAGCCCGCCGAGGACCGCCCCTCCGATGTCTTCTTCCCCCGTGTCGTCACGGCGGAGGACATCGCCGTGGCCGAGGCGACGACCGATGAACTCATCCAGGTCCCCGGCGCGCGCCTCGCGCACATCGACCCGCACTCGATCGTTCCGAACCCGCGCCAGCCGCGCACGCACTTCAACCCCGAAGATCTCGCAGAACTGGTTCACAGTGTCCGCGAGTTCGGTGTCCTTCAGCCCGTCGTCGTCCGCGCGAACGAGGACGGCGACTACGAGCTGATCATGGGCGAGCGCCGCACCCGCGCGGCGCGTGAAGCGGGACTCACCTCGATCCCCGCCGTCATCCGTGAGACCGCGGACGAGCACCTTCTCCGCGACGCGCTCCTCGAGAACCTCCACCGTTCCGAGCTCAACCCGCTCGAAGAGGCATCCGCGTACCAGCAGCTCCTCGAGGACTTCGGCATCACGCAGGAGGAGCTGGCCACCCGCATCGGCCGCTCGCGTCCGCAGATCAGCAACACCATTCGTCTGTTGAAGCTCCCGGTTCCGGTGCAGCAGCGCGTCGCCGCCGGCGTGCTCACCGCCGGCCACGCCCGGGCCATTCTCTCGCTCGAGACCCCCGAGGCGATGCAGCGCCTGTCCGACAAGATCGTGAATGAAGACCTCTCGGTGCGTGCAGCCGAGGCTGCCGCGAAGATGCCGGATGCCGGGGGCAATCGCGCTGCGAAGCCGCAGGCCGGCGCCCGTCGTGCACACCTCGACGAGGTGGCCGAGCGCCTGGGAGACCGGCTCAACACACGCGTCCGAATCTCGCTGACAGCAAGAAAAGGCCAGATCAGCATAGATTTCGCCAGCATCCAGGATCTCAATCGCATTCTCGAGGAGCTCGGCGAGTCAGGCTACGGCGCGGCCTGAGACCCGTCTGGCGCGAGCGCCTCGGCACGACGCAGGAGCACGGCGGTCTCGGCCTCGTTTCCGGGCAGCCCCGCGGCGACGGTGAACTCCGCGGCCGCGGCCTCCGTCCGTCCCAGGCGTTCGAGCAGCTCGGCTCGAACCGCGTGCAGCGGCCGAAACCCGGTCAGTTCGGGCTCGAGTGCGTCGACGATCTCCATCGCCCCCTCCGGCCCATCCGACATCGACACGGCCACGGCGCGGTTGAGTCGCACGACCGCGGACGGGGCCAGCGATTCGAGGGCGTCGTACAGGCGCACGATCAGTCTCCAGTCGGTGGACTCGAACGACGGTGCCACCGCGTGGCATTCCGCGATGGCAGCCTGGAGGCCGTAGTACCCCAGGCCGCGGGCTGAGGCATCCGCTCTCCGCATCGCCGCGCGTCCGCGCGCGATGGCGGAGCGATCCCAGCGCTGCCGGTCCTGTTCGGCGAGGGTGAGAGGCAGTCCGTCCGCGTCGATCCGTGCGGCGAAGCGCGACGACTGGAACTCCATGAGCGCGATGAGCGCGTCGACCTCGGGCTCACCGGGCATGAGCGCTCGCAGCTGACGGGCGAGCCGCACGGCCTCGCGCGCGACGTCCGGCCGCACCGGCCGCTCACCCGCAGCTGCGGCGTATCCCTCGGTGAAGAGCAGATAGATCACCTGGAGGACGCTCGCGAGCCGGGCAGGGCGTTCAACGCGGTCGGGCACCTCGAAAGGCACGTGCGCTTCGGTCAGAGAACGCTTCGCGCGCACGATGCGCTGCTGGACGGTGGGCACCGTCATGAGGAGCACCCGGGCGATCTCCTCGGTCGTGAGCCCCGAAACCGTGCGCAGGGTCAAGGCGAGACGGGCCTGTGCCGGCAGCACGGGGTGGCAGGCGACGAACACGAGCCGCAGGACGTCGTCGTCGATGCGGTCGGGATCGCCGAGCTCGGGGACGGCATCGTGCCGCTCGGCCTCCGCGACGTCGGCCACGAACAGCGGCTCACGCTGCGCGAGCCGCTCGCGACGTCGCCATCCGTCGATCGCGCGCCGCTTGGCCACCGCGAGCAGCCAGGCCCCGGGATTGTCGGGGATGCCGCTGCCGGGCCACTTCGCGACGGCCTCGACCAGCGCATCCTGCGCGAGATCCTCCGCCCAGGCGAAGTCGCCCGTCTGGCGGGTCAGTGCGGCGACGATCCGCGCGGATTCCGCGCGCCACACGGCCTCCACCGCGCGAAGCGCATGGGTGTCGGCCGAGGTCATGGAGCCAGCGTAGGCGTGGAGCGCGTCGTCGCGTCGGCGGGGCGTCGTACCCTGGATGGGTGGCGAACGCAGACCAGCTCCCCCGGCGACGGGCCAGCCTCGAGCTTCTGCGTGCCGAGGCATCCGATGAGCTCGCCGTCGTCATCGCGGAGCGCCTGCGCGCCGGAGAAGACCCGTGGGACTTCATGGACGATCTGCCCACCGTCGACGAGCTCGTCGTCTTCACACTGCGGGCTGAGAACATCGAGGAGAACGGCGGTTCGCGTCCGAACGCGGCGCGCCACTACCGCGTGCTGCGCCAGATCGCGCTCGAGTACCCGCCCCTGACGCACGCGGTCTGGCGTCTGCTGGGCGAAGCCAACACGCACCGTCGCTGGGATGCGACGGTGCGTGTGGATGCTGCGTCCTGATGTCACGCGTGAACGCTCAGGCGTTTGCCGCGCGCCACTCCTGCTCCTTCGAGATCCACTCGTTGTCGGGCATGTCGAAGTCGCTCAGCTCGTTGACGCGGCGGACCTCGAGCGCGACCCCCGGCCCGAGCGGGCACTTCTTGGCCCAGTGCTCGGCCTCTTCACGGCTGGCGACCTCGAGGATCCAGTACCCCGTGAACACCTCGCGAGCCTCGGCGAACGGTCCGTCGGTGACCGCCGGGGGCACGGACGTGAAGTCGACCCGGAACCCCTCGCTCGCATCGGAGAGACCCTCGGCCGAGAGGAAGACTCCGGCCTTCTGCAGTTCCTCGTTGTAGGCGCCCATCGCCGCGATGACCTGTTCGATGTCGAGCTCTTCGGCCGCCCGCGCGGCTGCTTCGGGCTCCACCTGCATGATCAGCATGTAACGCATCTTCTGCTCCTTGTCGTTGCGAGCCTCCGGCCCGTGAGAGCCGCTCCGGCCCCTTCACTTCGTGCGTCGAACGACGAAGCCCGCGATCGACATCCTCCCCGAAAAAAGGTCGCCTGAGAATGGATGCCGCGACCGGCATGCAACAGAAAACCCCGCTGGTCAGGGATTTAAGTCCTAGACCAGCGGGGGTTGCGTCCGTGGAGCGCTTACGCGATGTACGCGGCGAGATCCTTCTCGAGGGCGAACTTCGGCTTGGCGCCGATGATCGTCGTCTCGACCTCGCCCTTGTTGAACACCTTCATCGCGGGGATGGAGGTGATCTGGTACTTCATGGCCAGGTCGGGGTTCTCGTCGACGTTGAGCTTGAGGATCGTGATCTTGTCGGGGTGCTCCGACTGGATCTCGTCGAGAACGGGCGAGACCATGCGACACGGGCCGCACCACTCCGCCCAGAAGTCCACGAGCACGGGGCCCTCGGCCTGAAGCACATCCTGCTCGAACGTGGCCGACGTCGTCGCCTTGGCGGTCATCTTGTCTCCTTCGATGGGAAAGTCTGTCGCTGTGTGGAACGCACGGCACCGCCGGAATGTTCCGAGGGCCGCACGAGGGGATCAGGCCGCGTCGGCCTCGGACTCGCCGGTGACCTCGGGCAGTCCTTCGATCTGGTCTCCGACGACGTCGGGCGCGCCCGCCTCGCCGAGCGACGCGAGGTAGTGCTCCACGTCGAGGGCTGCGACGGTGCCGCTGCCGGCCGCGGTCACGGCCTGCCGGTAGGTCGGGTCGATCACGTCACCGGCCGCGAAGACGCCTGCGACCGAAGTCCGCGACGAACGGCCGTCGACCCAGATCGTGCCCTCGGGCGTGAGGTCGAGCTTGTCGTGCACGAGGTGGGTGCGGGGGTCGTTGCCGATCGCGACGAAGAGGCCGTCGAGGGCGAGGTCGCTGCGCGTGCCGTCGACCGTGTTCTCGAGCACGACGCCGGTCACGGCATCCTCTCCGAGAACGTCCACGACCTCGCTGTTCCAGACGAACTCGATCTTCTCGTTCGCGAACGCGCGCTCCTGCATGATCTTGGAGGCGCGCAGCTCGTCGCGGCGGTGGATGACGTAGACCTTCGACGCGAACTTGGTGAGGAAGGTCGCCTCCTCCATCGCGGAGTCGCCGCCGCCGACGACGGCGATCACACGCTCACGGAAGAAGAAGCCGTCGCAGGTGGCGCAGTAGGAGACGCCGCGGCCAGACAGTCGCTCTTCGCCCTCGATGCCGATCTTGCGGTGCGCGGATCCGGTGGCGTACACGATCGAGCGGGCGTCGTACTCCTTGCCGCTGCCGAGCACGATCTTCTTCACGGCACCGTCGAGGTCGAGCGAGACGACGTCGTCGAAGAGCACCTCGGCGCCGAAGCGCTCGGCCTGCTCCTGCATCTTCGTCATGAGATCGGGACCCTGGATGCCCTCGGGGAAGCCCGGGAAGTTCTCGACGTCGGTGGTGGTCATCAGGTCGCCGCCGGCTTCGACCGAGCTCGCCACGACGAGCGGCTCGAGGTTGGCGCGTGCGGCATAGATGGCCGCCGTGTATCCCGCAGGACCCGAACCGATGATGATGACGTGACGCACTGCGACCCCTTCTGTCTCGGGGCCCTCAGCCCCGCATTACTCAACACATGGTAGCCGCGGAGCATTCCTCCGACAGGGTCGGTGTCGGCCCGCCGCAGACCGCCGGTGCTCAGCGTCCGCCGGGCAGGAACCGCTTGACGAGGCCGACCGCCGTCGACAGCTCGGGCGCGCGCAGCAGCGCCAGGAATCCGACATACACGACCAGCACGACCGAGCCGATGACGGCGGCGCCGAGCGCGCCGAGCAGTTTGTCCGACACCGTCCAGCCGTCGACGCCGCCGAGCAGCTGGAACGTGAGCCAGCCGGCGCCGGCCGCGGGGACGGCGGCCAGCGCGAACCGGCCGAGGGCCAGCATCCACGACCCGATCCGCAGGCCGCCCAGCCGGCGCTGGAGCAGCCACGTCGCCACGATCACCTGGATGACGCTCGCGACGGACTGGCCGAGTGCGACGGCGGCGGCCAGCTGGGACAGCGCGATGCTGTCGGCGGCCACCGCCCACGAGGCGAGCAGGGCGGTGAGCACGACGATCGTGCACTGCATCAGGGTGAAGAAGAACGGCGTGCGGGTGTCGTCGTACGCGTAGAACGTGCGCTGGATGACGAACAGCACGGCGAGCGGGATGAGGGCCACGAGATAGCACACGAGCACACCGGCGGCGGCGACGGCGTCGTCCGCGGTGTTGGTGAAGATGCGCGAAGCCGGCACCGCCGCCACGAGCAGGGCGGCGGTGGCGACCACGATGAACAGGCCGAGGATGCGGATGCTGCGGCCGACGTCGCCGCGGACGTCGTCGTCTCGTCCGGCCGCGGCATGCTCACTCAGCTGGGTGAAGTAGGGCGTCCCGATCGACAGCACGATGATCGAGTAGGGGAGCATGAAGATGAGCCATGCGTTCGCCATCACGGTCACCGATGCCCCGTCACCGGACGCCGCCGACACGATCCGCGTCTGCACGAGGCCGGCGAGCTGGCCGGCGACGACCATGAGGAACGTCCACCCGGCGAGGCGGCCGATATGGCTGAGCCCCACTCCCTTCCAGCGGAAATCGGGACGCAGACGGATGCCGGAACGGCGCCAGAACGCGAGAAGGACGATCGACTGCACGACGATCCCGAGGGTGGCAGTGCCGCCGAGCACCGCGATCATCGTCGAGTCCCACTGGTCGACCTTCGTGAGGTCCGATCCGAACAGCGCGATGAAGATGCCGAAGCCGATGATCGAGACGATGTTGTTGACGATCGGCGCCCACGTGTACGGACCGAACACGCGGCGCGCGTTCAGCGTTTCACCGACGAGGGCATAGAGCCCGTAGAAGAACAGCTGAGGCAGGCACCAGTACGCGAACGCCGTCGACAGCGCGAGCTGGTCGGGCGTGAACTTGTCGGCGTAGAGCTGAATGAGCCAGGGGGCGAGCAACATGGCCACCGCGGTCGTGCCGACGAGGATCACCGTGCCGAGCGTGAAGAGCTTGGAGATGAACTGCCGGCCACCGTCGGGGTCCGAGCTCGCCTTGACGATCTGCGGCACGATGACTGCCGTCAGGATGCCGGTCGAGATGATCGCGTAGATGTTGTTCGGCAGCTGGTTGGCGATTGTGAAGGCGTCGGCCGCGCGGCTGCCGACGGAGCCGATGGCGGCGACGAGCACGATCGTGCGGACCAGGCCCGTGACGCGCGAGACGATGGTGCCGGCGCCGATAAGGACGCTCGCCCTGCCGATGCTCACTCGTGATCCTCCGTATCGGTGATGGGCGGCGTCTCGGCGTCGGCTTCGGCGTGGGTCTTCGGCTCCGACGTCGCCTCCGTGGCCGGTTCGGCTGCGGCATCCGCGCCCCGGCGACGCGCGCGGATGCGCAGCACCGTGCGCACGATTCCGAGGAGCAGCAAGCCTCCGACGACGATGGCGAGGGCGGTCAGGCCGAACGTCTCCCATTCGGCGCGGACGTTGACGTCGACCGACTCGGGGTCGCCGATCGCCACGCTCGCGCGGCTGCGCAGCTGCAGGTCGAGCGTGACCTCGCCGTTGCCGACGCGCGCCTGCACGGGCACTTCGACGCGACTGTTGCTGCTCGCCTGTGCCACCACCGGGTTCGCGCGCTGGACGTCGAGCCGGAGATCGTCGGGGGTCACGTACAGCACGAGGTTCACGGGATACGGCAGGTCGTTGCGCACCCAGAACTGCATTCCGGCGTTCGAGCCGTAGAGGTTGACCGTGCTCGAGGGCACGAGGCCCACCGCGTCGAGCGTGGCCCGGGTGCCCGTGCGATGCTCGCCGACCGCGGCCGTCCACGCGGCATCGTCGCCGAGCCAGCCGAGGCCCAGGAGCTGCAGGATCTCGGCGCGCTCGGGTCCGGTGATGAGGCTCGTGTCGTCGAGGATCGTCGCGAAGCGTGCGAGCTCGGCCTCGTCGGTGAAGAGCGCGGATGCCACGTCCGCCCGCGCGGTCTCCTCCGGGGCGTCCTCGATCTCGACGTCGGTGACCGCGGAGTTCGCGAGCCCGCCCAGCGTGAACGGCGTCACGTTCGGAGCGGTCGATGCGGCGCTGACCGTGGTGCCGATGGCCACGCGGGATCGCTCGGGATTGCGGCCGATGCTGACGAGGAGGGGGGCGCCGTCCGTCTCCTGCGTGGCGAAGGCGAGGTAGGCGGTGGCCTCGGCGAGGGCGGCTCCGCGCAGGGAGAGCTCCTCCAGGCTCGACGCGGACTCGAGCGCGGCCGACACGTCGGCGTCGTAGACCAGGAGCTCGGCGTCGCCGGCCCGTCCGTGCGCAGCCACGGTCTCGCCTGCGGCGCCCGCGGCGGTCGATGCCGAGGAGAGAACGGTCAGCGAAGCCTGATCGTCGACGCGGATCGTGCCGAGGTCGTCGAGGACCCCGGGTCCGGCGGTGCCGGCCGCCGGCCAGTACAGTCCGCCGCGCGCGCCGGGCCCGACGTCGAGCAGCTCGGCCGTCGTCGGATACACCGGGACGTCGGGGTCGACGTCGGCGGTGGGCGTCGGGGCGGGCGTGGGGTCGGCGTCGGGCACGAAGTCGACGGGGTCCATGTAGGCGGTGAGCGATGTCGGCGCGAGGGGCCGCGTGGCACCGGCCTCGAGCTGGGCCGCGACATCCGCGTCGCCGAACTGCAGGGCGAAGCGCGAGTTGGGGAGAGCCTCGAGGGCGGCGAGCCACGCGGTCGCCGACTCGGGTGCGGCGGTGCCGAGGACGCGGATGGATGCCGGGATCGCCGGGTCGACCGCGAGGATCGCCGCCGTGCCCGTTACGCCGTCGAGCTGCGCGGTGAGCGCACCGCCGGGGGCGGTCAGCGTCGTCAGTTGGGCGGCGGTGAGAAGGCCCTCGGCGATCGGGCTGGCCGTGATGGGGACGAGCACGCCGATGCCGATGTCGTCGTCGCCGGCCGGTGGGACGATGATCGCACTGGTCGAGGTCACCCTGCCGGTGGTCGACTCGTACGTGGCGCTGAGCGGATAGACGCCGGGTGCGAGCCCGGCGAGGGCGGGATCGGCGGCGTCGACGCGCGCTGACGTCACGGTCTCGGCGCTCGCGGGAACCGATTCCATCGCCGCGGTGGTGACCGCTTCGGTGCGCACACCCGCCGTCTCGCCGTCGAGCCAGGCCGTCAGCGCCGACCGGTCGGCGAGAGGGGTCCGCCCGAGCGACAAGGTCGCGGTCGCGGGCGGGGTCGGGGCATCCGTCTCGTTCTGGAGCGTCAGCGACACAGCCAGGGCCTCACCCGGGCGGACGATGCCGTTCGAGATCGGAGCCAGTGTGAACGCGGTCGTCCCGGCGGGGATCGGAGGCGTGGGCGTGGGCGTGGGCGTCGTCGTGTCGGCGAGCGCCGTCGCGGGGACGACGAGGGCGGCGATCGTCGTCAGGATCGCCACGACAGCCGCGGCGGCGCGTGGGGCGCGGCGACGGGCTGGCCATCCCGAGGGGGTCACGGTCATGCTGTGTGGTTCGCTCCTGTGCGATGTCCGGACCGCACGATCGTGTCAGATTCTACGGTTCGACCCTCCGAGGTCCCGGTACCCGGACGCCGCGCGGCGGCGCAGGGTTGAATGGACGCGTGCTCCCCGAACCCGATGCCGCCCTCTGCCGGGGCCTCGCCGATGATCTGCGCGACGCCGGATACACGCCCGAGGCGCTGCGAAGCGCCTGGGGCGCCGCAGCCGACGACGCCATCGCGCGCGGCCTCCGCGCGCCCGCAGATCGGGCACTGGGCGGTCGAGGCGGCGCACTCGCCGTGCTCGGCCGGCTCTTCATGCTCGGGATGCCTCAGCCCGCGGCATCCGTCGCCCGCGCGCTTCCCCGCACCGCGCCGGACGGACTCGTGCGCCTCGGTCTGGCCGTCGCCGCCGGCGACGACGTGCGTCCCCTCGCAGTGGTGCGGCCCCAGTCGTACGCAGACGCGGGAGCCGCCGACGGCGGGAGCGTGTGGTGGATCGCGAGCGACCTCGACGAGGCCGCGCTCGGCGGACCCCTGCCCGAGGATCACGTGCTCGGGGTGGGCGGGGCATCCCTCACGCTCGCCGCGCTGCAGCTGCCGACGCCGGCGATCCGCGGCCTCGACATCGGCGCGGGTTGCGGCATCCAGGCGCTGCGGGCGCGGCGCAGCGTCGAACGGGTGGTCGCGACCGACATCTCGCAGCGGGCGCTCGGGTTCACTCGCCTCAACGCTCTGCTCAACGGGGTGGACGGCATCGAGGTGCGCCTCGGCAGCCTGTTCGATCCGGTCGCCGGCGAGCGGTTCGATCGCATCGTGTCGAATCCGCCGTTCGTCATCACCCCGCGGGTCGACGACGTGCCGGCGTACGAGTACCGCGACGGCGGGATGGAGGGCGACGACGTCGTCGCGGCGTTCGTGCGCGGCGTGGGCGAGCATCTCGAACCCGGAGGGGTCGCCCAGCTGCTCGGGAACTGGGAGACGCGAGCCGGAACGGCGGGGCTCGACCGTGTCCGCGAGTGGGTGGAGTCGTCATCGGTGCCGCTCGACGCCTGGGTGGTGGAGCGCGAGAGCCTCGACCCGCTGTCGTACGCAGAGCTCTGGGTGCGCGACGGCGGGACCCTTCCCGGGACGCCCGGCTTCGCGCGACTGATCGACGCATGGCTCGACGACTTCACCTCCCGGGACGTGTCGGAGGTGGGCTTCGGCTACCTCCTGCTCCGTCGTCCGGCGAGCGGGGCGCCGACCCTCGCCCGGTACGAGCTGCTGCACCAGGCGCTGCCCGGCGACGGCATCGGCGCGCACCTGGCCGACGCCCTCGCCGCCCACGACCGGCTCGCCGCACTCGACGACGACGGGGTCGCAGCATCCGTGTTCGCCGTCGCGCCCGACGTGACCGAAGCCCGTCACCACGTCCCCGGGCAGGAGGATCCCACCGTGATCGAGCTGCGTCAGGGCGGCGGCTTCGGTCGCGCGCTCGGGGTCGATCCCGGCCTCGCCGCGCTGGTCGGGGCGTGCGACGGCGACCTTCCGGCAGGAGCGCTGATCGATGCGATCGCCCAGCTGCTGGGGGTGGATGCCGCGGCCCTCCGCGCCGACCTCGTGCCGCGGGTGCGCGAACTGGCCTTCACCGGCTTCCTCCGCATCGTCTGACGCCAGACCGCGTCGACGTTCGGAGCAAGGACGGCTCGGTAGGCTCGAAGCATGCTCAACATGGCCGAGGGCATCGCGCGCCTCGGCGCGCTCGCCGAGTCTCCCGTCGTCTCCACGCTCGCCGACGCCTTCGCCGCGGCGGGCCACGACCTCGCGATCGTCGGCGGCCCGGTGCGCGACGCGCTGCTCGGGCGTGCGGTCAACGACCTCGACTTCACCACCGACGCGCTGCCCGACCGGATCCTGCGGATCGTCAAGCCGATCAGCACCGCCCAGTGGGACATCGGACGCGCCTTCGGCACCATCGGGGCGAAGGTCGCCGGCGAGCAGGTCGAGATCACGACCTACCGCGCCGACAGCTACGACGGCGTCACCCGCAAGCCGACGGTCGAGTTCGGCGACACGCTCGAGGGAGACCTCGTGCGGCGCGATTTCACCGTGAACTCGATGGCCCTGCGCGTTCCGGGCCGCACGCTCGTCGACCCGACCGGCGGCGTCGAGGACCTAGTCGCCCAGCGCCTTCGCACCCCCGCCGACCCGTCGGTGAGCTTCGGCGACGATCCGCTCCGGATGCTCCGCGCGGCGCGCTTCTCGTCGCAGCTCGGGTTCGAGGTCGACTTCGCCACGGTCGAGGCGATGGCCTCGCTGCGCGCGACCCTGTCGATCGTCAGCCCCGAGCGCATCCAGGGCGAGCTCGTGCGCCTGCTGCAGACCGACGACCCGGTGCGGGGCATCCGACTCCTCGTCGAGACCGGGCTCATCGACCAGTTCCTCCCCGAGATCCCGGCACTGAAGCTCGAGGTCGACGAGCACCACCACCACAAGGACGTGTACGAGCACTCGCTCACCGTGCTGAAGCAGACGATCGACCTCGAGGCGTCCAGGAATCCGGATGCCGCGCCCGACGTCCCCTTGCGGATCGCCGCCCTTCTCCACGACATCGGCAAGCCCGCGACCCGCAAGCTCGAACCGGGCGGGGGCGTCACCTTCTACCATCACGACATCAAGGGAGCGCGGCTCGCGCGAAAGCGGCTGCAGGCGCTGCGGTTCGACTCCGACACGATGTCGTCGGTGACCCGCCTGATCGAGCTGCACCTGCGCTTCTTCGGCTACTCCGAGGGCGCGTGGACCGACTCGGCCGTGCGACGCTACGTGCGCGACGCCGGTGACGAGCTCGAGCGCCTGCACATCCTCACCCGCGCCGACGTGACGACGCGCAACGCGAAGAAGGCGGGGCGGCTCGCGCGCGCCTACGACGACATCGAGCGCCGGATCGCCGAACTGTCGGCCGACGAGGAGCTCGCCGCCATTCGGCCCGAGCTCGACGGCAACCGGATCCAGGAACTGCTGGGCATCGGTCCCGGCCGGGAGGTCGGCGAGGCGTACCGGTTCCTGCTCGACCTGCGCCTCGACGAGGGGATCGTCGGCGAGGACGAGGCCGCACGACGCCTCGTCGACTGGTGGGCCGCCCGGGCGTGAGGTCCCGCACCTACACTGGACGCACGCTCCACCGACGTCGATCGGAGCCTCCATGTCATCGCCGTGGTCGCAGCGGCGCGAGGTGTCGCCCGAGACCTCCCGCCTGCTGATCGAGCGCGCGCACGAGGAGCTCCTCGCCGGCAACGCGGGGGACGAGCGCCTCGCCGACGTGCGTGCTCTGGTCCGGGAGTCGTGGCGCCGCTCGCTCGAGAGCCTCGTGGGAGCGGAGGCCCTGCCCCCGCTCGACCTCGACGCCGACGCCCTCGACGAGTACCGCCGCCTTCACCCGCTCGCCGGGGTGATCGAGATGGTCCGCGGCCTGCTCCTGCCGGGCGGATCCGACGACTCCGGCGTCGCCGTGGCGGTGGGTGACGCCGCCGGGCGCCTGCTGTGGGTCGAGGGTGATCGGAGGGTGCGCACCCTCACCGGCGACATGGGGTTCGTGGAGGGGGCGAACTGGTCGGAGCGCGCGGTCGGCACGTCGGCGCCCGGGACGGCGATCGCGCTCGACCGATCCGTGCAGATCCGCGGTGCCGAGCACTTCAACCGTCTCGTCCAGCCGTGGTCGTGCACCGCGGCTCCCGTCCACGACCCCGAGACGCGGCGCCTCCTCGGCGTGATCGACGTGACCGGCGGCATCGAGGCGGTCACCCCGCAGGCTCAGCTGCTCGTGGATGCCACGGCCCGCGCCATCGAGGGCGAGCTCCTGGTCGCGCGGCTCCGCGCTCGCGCCGACCCCGCGCCGCCCGCTCGCCGCCGGACGCGCCGCGTGGAGGCGACCCGAGCCACCCTGCGCGTCCTCGGCCGCGACCGCGCGCTGCTCGAGGTCGCGGGCGACGATGCCGAGACCGTATCCGAGCTCGGGCCGCGGCATGCCGAGCTGCTGCTCATGCTCGCCGTCCATCGGCAGGGGCTCTCCGCCGAGAGACTCGGCGAGCTCGTCTACGGCGACGTGGAGGCGACCGTCACGCTCCGCGCCGAGATGGTGCGCCTGCGCAAGGTGCTGGAGCGTGTCGCTCCCGCGCTCGTGCCCGAGTCCCGGCCGTACCGGCTGGGCGTCGAGGTGGAGACCGATGCCCACCAGGTGCTCTCGCTCCTCGACCGCGGGGCGCATCGCGTCGCCCTTGCGGCGTACCGCGGCGACGTGCTGCCCGACTCGGTCGCCCCCGGGATCGAAGCGTTCCGCGACACCGTGCGCACCGCCCTGCGCGAGGCGCTGATGGCCGAGGCATCCGTCGAGGTGCTCCTCGCGTTCGCGGAGACGGATGCCGGATCCGTCGACGTCGACCTGCTGAGGCTCTGCCTGTCGATGCTGCCACCCCGGTCTCCGAAGCGCGCCGGCCTCGTCGCGCGCATCGAGAAGCTCCAGGCCGAGTGAGGCGGTCGAGAGTGCGCGAACGCCCGTTCGCGGCGAAGCGAATGCGTCATTCGTGCGCTCTCGACCGCCGTTGGCTGCGGCGCGCAACATCGTGCAACGTCGAACGGCCTAGCTTCGACGCAACGCGACGACGGATGTCGCGACAGCGTCGAAGGAGACCATCATGACCATCGTCGAAGAGGGCGTCTCGAGCATCTACGCGGCCCCCGGGCAGCGCGGCTCGGTCGCCGACTACCGTCCCCGCTACGGCCACTACATCGGCGGCGAGTTCGTCGAGCCGATCAAGGGGCAGTACTTCGAGAACATCTCGCCGGTCAACGGCAAGCCGTTCACCGAAGTCGGGCGAGGCACGGTGGAGGACATCGACCGCGCGGTGGATGTCGCGTGGCAGGCGTTCGAGTCCTGGAAGCGGACCACACCGGCCGAGCGCTCCGTCATCCTCAACAGGATCGCCGACCGCATCGAGGAGAACCTCGAGAAGATCGCGGTCGCCGAGACCTGGGAGAACGGCAAGCCGGTCCGCGAGACGCTGGCGGCCGACATCCCGCTCGCCGTCGACCACTTCCGCTACTTCGCGGGCGTGCTGCGCGGCCAGGAAGGGTCTCTCAGCCAGATCGACGAAGACACCGTGGCGTACCACTTCCACGAGCCGCTCGGCGTGGTCGGGCAGATCATCCCCTGGAACTTCCCGATCCTGATGGCCACGTGGAAGCTCGCCCCGGCGCTCGCGGCCGGCAACTGCGTCGTGCTGAAGCCGGCCGAGCAGACGCCGGCGTCGATCCTCTTCCTGTTCGAGATCATCGGCGATCTGCTCCCGGCCGGCGTCGTGAACATCGTCAACGGATTCGGCATCGAGGCCGGCGCGCCACTCGCACAGCACAAGCGGATCCGCAAGGTCGCGTTCACGGGCGAAACGACGACCGGGCGCCTGATCATGCAGTACGCGTCGCAGAACCTCATCCCGGTGACACTCGAACTCGGCGGGAAGAGCGCCAACGTCTTCTTCGAGGACGTCGCGCGCGACACCGGCGACGCGTACTACGACAAGGCCCTCGAGGGCTTCACGCTCTTCTCGCTGAACCAGGGCGAGGTGTGCACGTGCCCGTCCCGGGCGCTGATCCAGCGGTCGATCTACGACCGGTTCCTCGGCGACGGCCTCGACCGCGTGGCGAAGATCGTGCAGGGCAACCCGCTCGACCCGGCGACGATGATCGGTGCGCAGGCATCCAACGACCAGCTCGAGAAGATCCTGAGCTACATCGACATCGGGAAGCAGGGCGGCGCGAAGCTGCTCGCCGGCGGTGAGCGCGTCGATCTCGGCGGCGACCTCAGCGAGGGCTACTACGTCGCGCCGACGGTGTTCGAGGGCACCAACGACATGCGGATCTTCCAGGAGGAGATCTTCGGTCCGGTCGTGTCGGTCACGTCGTTCGAGGACTTCGACGACGCGATCTCGACCGCGAACGACACCCTGTACGGGCTCGGCGCCGGCGTGTGGAGCCGCTCCGGCGACATCGCGTACCGCGCGGGCCGTGCCATCGAGGCCGGCCGCGTCTGGACGAACACGTACCACCAGTACCCCGCGCACGCCGCGTTCGGCGGGTACAAGCAGTCCGGCATCGGCCGCGAGAACCACCTCAAGATGCTCGACCACTACCAGCAGACGAAGAACCTCCTCGTCTCGTACGCCGAGGGGGCGATGGGCTTCTTCTGAGCCGACCACGGCCGCGGGTCCCCGGGGGCGGCGCGCGGCATCCCGGACCCGGGCGGAGCTCCCCAGACTCCGCCCGGGTCATCCCCCGTCCACCCCGGGGCGTCGAGCGAGCGGAGCGAGACGAAACGGGCCCGGACCAACGAGAGACGGTGAGGCGATGACCACCACTCAGACACCGCGGCGCGTCGCGGTGACGGATGCCGCGGCATCCCTCCTGCGCGACCTCACCGTGCAGCACGGACCACTGATGTTCCACCAGTCCGGCGGCTGCTGCGACGGCAGCGCGCCCATGTGCTATCCCGTCGGGATGTTCATCACGGGCCCGAGCGACGTGCACCTCGGCGCCGTCGACGTGGGTCTCGACGAGCCGATCGAGGTCTACATCTCGGTGGCGCAATTCGAGTACTGGAAGTACACGCACCTCACCATCGACGTCGTGCCGGGGCGCGGTGCGGGCTTCTCGGTCGATGGCCCGACCGGCAATCGGTTCATCATCCGATCGCGCATGCTCGACGAGGCCGAGCTCGTCCACTTCGGGCTGAAGCCGGCGGGCTGATGCCCTTGCCGGGACGGCGGCGGCGTCAGCGGAAGAACAGGCCGAGAACTCCGGTCTGACTGAGGATCCAGAACAGCGCGACCCCGCCGATCAGGAGGATCGAGACCCACGGCACGCCGCGCCGGAGCCGGCGTCCCTGGGGCGCGACCCCGGGCGGCGGCCGCAGCGGATCGAGGGGTGCGACGAACGGGACAGCGGATGCCTCGCTCCCGGCGCTCGCCGCCGCGACGGCATCGGCCGGGGCCGGGGCATTCGTCATAGCCGCCGCCTGCGCGCGCAACCGGTCATCGCGCCAGCGCGCCCACTGCGCGAACTTGTCGAGCAGGGCGCCGACGACGGAGAACAGCCACGCCCAGGTCGCCGGGTCGAGCGTCGAGAAGTCGCGTTTGGAGTACAGGAACAGCCAGTCGTCCACGATCTCGACGTCGAGCGCGGCCGCGTTGTCGATGAATCGCGCCATGATGTCGGGCGTGAAGAGGTACAGGGCGTCGGGCTCGTAGCCTTCGGGGCAGGAAAGCGAGAAGTACCTGTCGAAGTCGCCTTCGAGCCCGAGGCGCTGGTCCTTGTCGAAGGTCGCCGGCAGGTTCGACCCGAAGAGGCCGTTGTTGCCGGTCGCATCGAGCACGATGTGCGGCAGCGGGGCGTCGAGCCGTACCGCCACGTAGCCCCACGTGTGGGTGGTGCGGTTCTTGCCCGATCCGGTCGTGTACCGGTAGTTGGCGAATTCGACGAAGCGCGGGCGATCGCCGCGCACGAGGTCGGTGGACTGGCGTGCGTCGCCGACGCCGAAGATCATCCCGGGAAGGCCGGGGCTGTCGAGCCGCGGTTCGTAGCTCATCCCGTTCGCGCGGGCGAAGCGGTCGAGCCGGTACATCCGCTGCGCGCTGGCGCGGGTGCCCGCGACGAAGGCCACGGCCACCACCGCCACGACCACCCCGACGATGAGGAGCGGCGCGAGGCCGACCAGCATCCCGAACCCGCCGGCGCCCGCGTCGACCACGCTGAACGCCACCGTCAGGAACACAGACGCGAACATCACCACGGCGATCGCCATCACGACGATGCCGACCACGGTCGAACCGGTGAACCCCGACGGCAGGCGGCCGCCCATCTGCAGCTGGTGGGTGAACGCGCGGGCGGCGGCGGGATCGACGGGCTCGACGAGAGGCCGGGCGTCGAACGGGTACGCGGGCGAAGGCATCCCGCTCATCGGTTGACCTCGTCGGCGTCCCACTGCAGCGAGGCCCCCTCGCGGATCCCGAGCGCCTCGATGCGAGGGTCGGTGCACAGGGCGTGCTGCAGCTCGGACGACCCGGCGACGATCGTGGAGTCCCAGTCGATCTCGCTCACGACCACCCACGCACGGTCGGCGGGCCAGATCAGGCTGGGCGACTCGGCGCTCGGAGCGAAGCCGTGCTCCTCCATCTTCGTGTCGCGCCACGGCGCGCGGAGGATCCAGTCCTCGCGGGCGAGGTCTGCCGCTCCGCCGCGGAACAGGACGTAGTCCCGGTTCGGCAGCTGCAGGCGCGGCCCGCGCGAGATCTCGTCCGACAGGATGCCGGGCTGCCAGGTCGGCGGACGGAAGACGTCGTTGAACACGTCGCGCGTCGAGTGCGCGAGGAACTCGAGGTGCTGGGCGGTCGCGGCATCCGGGGTCTCGTCATCGGTCACGGTGAGAAGCGCGCGCGACGGTCCCCAGCCCATGGCCCCGACGAGGCCGCCCCATCCCTCCCACAGCCCGACGAATCCGTCGGTCGGGGTCGTCGTGTGCGCGGCGGCGATCTCGGCGACGACGCTCAGTTCGGCCGCGTCGAGCTGCCCCTCCGAAGGCGCGTCGAACTGCCAGCCGTCGGGCGACTGCGACTGCCGCCAGGCGTTCGGGTCCCAGTCCGTGCCGCGGGCGCGCACGAGCGCTCCCCACTGCGCACCGGCGTGCATCTCGGTGCCGAAGGCGGCCGCCGCGTCGCCCCACCGTGCCGGGACGGTCTCGACCTCGACCTGCTTCTCGGCGAATGCCTCCCACGCCCGCCGGTTCGGTTCGTACGGCAGGGGTGGCCAGTCCGCGCCGATGGGCTTCGAGCGCGTCGCCGGATGGAAGATGCGCGTGTAGAAGGGGAACCCGCGCGGCACCATGTCGTGGATCGTCCCGAGCCACGGGTCGTCGAGCCGCTCGCGGATCCAGTCCCCGGCACCGACGTCGGCAGTCCACTCCATGCGCCCACGCTACCGGCGCCGCGGGCTCGGGCCGAAGGCGTCCACGATTCAGTCTCGACGTGCAGTGCGCGCACGCCGGCTCGCGGGATTCCGCGGCCCGGCCGCCCGAACCCGCCGTCTCAGGCGGAGTTGTGACACAGGCTCGGGCCGCAATCGGGGCAGAATCGGTCGGGACGGCTCGAACGAAGGAGTGGCCGATGTCGCAGCGGGACCCCGACGACCTCGACGCGCTGCGCGCGGCATCCGACGTCCTCGGCATCGATGGTCTGCTCAGTCCCGAAGAGCGCGCCGTGCGCGACCGCGTGCGCGCCTTCGTCGACTCGGAGATCCGTCCGCACATCGGCGGCTGGTTCGACCGCGCGCACTTCCCCGTCGAGCTCGTGCCGGCGTTCGGTGAGCTCGGCGTTCTCGGCATGACCCTGGAGGGGTATGGATGCCCCGGCCGCACCGCCGTCGAGTACGGGCTCGCGGCGCTCGAACTCGAAGCCGGCGACTCGGGCCTGCGCACGTTCGTCTCCGTGCAGGGGTCCCTCGCCATGGGCTCGATCCACCGGTGGGGCTCCGAGGAGCAGAAGCAGGAGTGGCTCCCGCGCATGGCCACGGGCTCGGCGATCGGATGCTTCGCCCTGACGGAGCCCGGTGCCGGCTCCGACCCCTCGAGCATGACGACGTTCGCCCGACGCGACGGCGGCGACTGGGTGCTGTCGGGCGCGAAGCGCTGGATCGGGCTCGCGACGATCGCGCAGGTCGCCGTGGTCTGGGCGCAGACCGACGACGGGGTGCGGGGATTCGTCGTGCCGACGGATGCATCGGGGTTTCACGCGAGGGTGCTCGAGCCGAAGGGCTCGATGCGGGCCTCGATCCAGACGGAGCTGCACTTCGACGAGGTGCGGCTGCCGGCATCCGCTCTCCTCCCCGACGCCCGGGGCCTGAAGGGTCCGTTCTCGGCGCTGAACGAGGCGCGGTACGGGATCGTCTGGGGCGCGCTCGGCGCCGGACGCGACAGCTACGAGGCGGCACTGCGCCACGCGCTGCGGCGCGAGCAGTTCGGAGTGCCGATCGCGTCGTTCCAGCTGACGCAGCAGAAGCTCGTGAACATGGTGGTCGAGCTTCAGAAGGGCGCGCTGCTCGCCCTCCACCTGGGGCGGGCGAAGGATGCCGGCACCCTCACGCCCACGCAGGTCTCGCTGGGCAAGCTCAACAGCGTGCGGGAGGCGATCGCCATCGCGCGCGAGGCCCGCACCATCCTCGGAGGAGACGGCGTGCTGCTCGAGCACTCGCCGATCCGCCATGCCGCGAACCTCGAGTCGGTCCGCACCTACGAGGGCACCGACGAGGTGCACACTCTGATCCTCGGGCAGCATCTCACCGGCATCGGCGCCTTCCGCTGAGGACGATTAGCCGCGTGACCAGGCATCCGGTACCATTGGAGGGTTGTCCGCATGCGCCCCTGTGCGCGAGAAGCCGGATGACGTGCACCACACCCTCCTGCTGCCGGGAAATGCCCGACAGCCGTTCAAGTCCGAAGGAGGTGGGTTAGTGACGCACCAGTACGAACTCATGGTCATTCTGAACCCTGAGATCGATGAGCGCCAGGTCGCCCCGAATCTCGACAAGTTCCTCAAGGTCATCACCAATGATGGTGGCTCGATTGAGAACATCGACATCTGGGGTCGCCGCCGTCTCGCCTACGAGATCCAGAAGAAGACCGAGGGCATCTACGCCGTCGTCAACTTCACCGCCACGAGCGAGACCACTCAGGAGCTCGATCGCCAGCTGAACCTCAGCGAGCAGATCATGCGCACCAAGGTCCTCCGCGCCGAAGAGGCGATCGCCATGATCGCGTCCGAGAAGCAGCGTGCCGAGGAGAAGGCTGCCCGCAAGGCCGCCCGCCCCGCGAAGCCCGTCAAGCAGGACGCGTAACGACGATGGCCGGCGAGACGATCATCACCGTCGTGGGCAACCTCACGGCTGATCCCGAGCTGCGCTACACGCAGAACGGTCTCCCCGTCGCGAACTTCACGATCGCTTCGACGCCGCGCAACTTCGACCGCGCCGCCAACGAGTGGAAGGACGGCGAAGCGCTGTTCCTCCGCGCGTCGGTGTGGCGCGAGTTCGCCGAGCACGTCGCGGGCTCGCTGACGAAGGGCTCCCGCGTCATCGCGACCGGTCGCCTCAAGCAGCGCTCCTACGAGACGCGCGAGGGCGAGAAGCGCACCGCGATCGAGCTCGAGGTCGACGAGATCGGCCCCTCGCTGCGCTACGCGACCGCTCAGGTCACGCGTGCCGCAGGCGGCGGCGGTCAGTCTCGCGGTGGTCAGGCGCAGGTCGCCGACGAGCCGTGGTCGACCCCCGGTTCGGCGAACGCGGGCGGCAACGCCGGCGGCGCCGACGCGTGGAGCGCGCCCGGCACCTACGGCGACGACACCCCGTTCTAAGACATATCGGATGCCTCGGCATCCGGTGAATCTCACATCTCAGTAAGGAAACACCCATGGCTGGAAAGGCAACCGGCGATCGCCGGAAGCCGCGGAAGGGCGCGAAGAACGCTGCCCCCGCGAAGGCGATCCGTGTCGGTCTCATCGACTACAAGGACGTCGCGACTCTTCGCAAGTTCATCTCGGAGCGTGGCAAGATCCGCGCCCGTCGTATCACCGGTGTCTCGGTGCAGGAGCAGCGTCTGATCGCCAAGGCGATCAAGAACGCGCGCGAAATGGCGCTCCTGCCCTACGCCGGCGCTGGCCGCTAAGGAGCACCCAATGGCAAAGCTGATTCTCACGAATGAGGTCGCCGGGCTCGGAAGCGCCGGAGACGTTGTCGAGGTCAAGAACGGGTTCGCCCGCAACTACCTCATCCCCCAGGGCTTCGCTGTGGCCTGGACCCGCGGTGGCGAGAAGCAGGTGGCGTCGATCCGCGCCGCCCGCGAGTCCCGCGCGATCCACGACCACGAAGAGGCCGTGGCCCTCAAGAACGCGCTCGAGACCAACAAGGTCAAGCTGTCGGTCAAGGCCGGCGCCGAGGGTCGCCTCTTCGGCTCGGTGAAGACCGAGGCCGTCGCAGACGCCGTCAAGGCCGCAGGCCTGGGCGACCTCGACAAGCGCAAGATTCACATCACCTCGCCGATCAAGTCGGTGGGCGAGCACGAGGCGACGGTCCGTCTGCGCGACGACCTCACCGCCGTGATCACCCTTCAGGTGGTCGCCGCCAAGTAAGGCAGCGATTCGAGAACGGATGCCGCGGACCTTCGGGTCCGCGGCATCCGTCGTCTCCGGTGTGCGCAGAAGCATCGCCGGGCAAGCATGAAGACGGATGCCGCGAGCCCCCCGGGTCGCGGCATCCGCCTTGTCTCTGGGCCTCAGGTCACGGGACGGCCGGTCCAGGCACGGCGGCCGTCCCGGGAGCGAGAGGCGAGGGGTGGGGGAAGCGGGAGGGCCGGTGGGGAACGGCCCCCCCGCCACGCTCACGCAGGAGCGCGGTCGGAGGCACTCTGGGGGAACCTCCGACCACGGCTCACGCGGAGCGTCGCCGCGACACGAACGCGAATGCGCCGGCTGCCAGGAGCATGAGCCCCATAAGCAGCGCGGGCATCGCGCCCATCCCTCCCGTCACGGCAAGCACGGTGGCGCCGGCGCCGGCCGGCGAGCCGGTCACGTCGTCACCGTCCGACGACGAGCCCGAACCGCTGGGGTCGGTCGGGTCGGTCGGGTCTGTGGG
The DNA here is from genome assembly GCF_003999995.1 of Microbacterium sulfonylureivorans. NCBI lineage: Bacteria > Bacillati > Actinomycetota > Actinomycetes > Micrococcales > Microbacteriaceae > Microbacterium > Microbacterium sulfonylureivorans. The sequence continues at coordinate 1,336,382 of NZ_RJAD01000001.1, read as the reverse complement.
ATCCGTCGGGTCCGTGGGGTCCGTGGGGTCCGTGGGGTCCGTCGGGTCCGTGGGGTCCGTCGGATCGGTGGGGTCGGTCGGGTCCGTGGGATCCGTCGGGTCGGTCGGGTCGACCGGCTCGGTGGGCGCGACCGGCGCCTGCGTCGTGGTGTCGCCGATCACCGAGACGGCGTTGCCGCCGACGGTGAGGGGAAGCTCGATCGGCGCGAGGATCTGGGTCCCCCCGAGGATCGAGTCGGCACCCGACGTGGAACCACCGGCGCCGCCGCTGCCGGCGGGCGCTCCGGCGGTCCCCGTCGACGAGCTGTCGCCGACGACCGAGATCGCGTTGCCGACCGCCGAGACCGGCGCGGTGACCGGGGCGAGCACCTGAGTCCCGCCGGCGATGCCGCCGGCACCGTCGGTCGATCCCGCAAGCACGCCGCCCGAACCGCCGGCGCCGCCGGTGCCGGCATTCTCGCTCGAGCTGTCGCCGACGACCGAGACGGCGTTGCCGCCGGCGGTGATCGGAGCGACGACGGGGGCGAGCACCTGAGTGCCGCCGACGACCGAGTCGGTGCCGTCGGTCTCCCCGCCGGCGCCGCCCGCACCGGCGGTGGAGCCGGTGGCTGCACCTTCGGTCGAGCTGTCGCCGACGACCGAGACGGCGTTGCCGACCGCCGTGACCGGGGCCGTGACCGGAGCCACGACCTGGGTGCCGCCGAGGGTGCCGTCCGTGCCGTCGGTCTCGCCGACGGTGACGCCGGACGTGCCGGTCGAGGGTGCCGCGGTGGCGCCTTCGGTGGTGCTGTCGCCGAGGACCGAGATGGCGTTGCCGGATGCCGTGACCGGGGCCGTGACCGGGGCCACGACCTGGGTGCCGCCGAGGATCGAGTCCTCGCCGTCGGTCGCCGCACCGGATGCCGATCCGGTGTCCGCTTGCGCGGCCGGTGCGGTCGAGGCATCCTCGCTCGCGCTGTCGCCGGCGACGGAGATCGCATTGCCGCTGACCGTGATCGGAACGGCCGCCGACACGAGACCCTGCGTGCCGGACAGCACGCCGTCGTCACCCGAGGTCGATGCCGGGCTCGTCGCCGCGCCGGAGGGCGCGGGGGCCGAGGTGGCGGCATCCGCCGACGAGGAGTCGCCGACGACGGAGATCGAATTGCCCGCTACCGTCACCGGAACGGCTACCGAGACGAGGGCCTGGGTCCCAGACGCAGCCCCGTCCTGGCCGCTCGTGGTCGGAGCCGCGGCCGCCGCAGTCGGGGCCGGGGCCGCGGCCGCCGGAGCGGGCGCCGACGCCCCTTCGCTCGCGGAGTCGCCGATGACCGAGAGCGAGGTTCCGCTGATCGTCACCGGGAGTGTGACGTCGAGGACGGCCTGGGTGCCCGAGAGCAGCCCATCCTCCCCCGTCGTCTCGGCCGCGTTCGCGACCGTCGCGCCGAGCAGCGTGATGCCGCCGGCGAGGAGCGTGCCCAGAAGGGCGCGCTTGACGTAAGTGCGCATGATGTTTTCCCCTTAAGTTGACTGATGTGGCGCAGCGCGTGAGGGTGCGCTGACGCTCTGCTCTGCCGCCTTGAGAAGGCGACGGCGAGCCGATCAGTCAGGGGAGACGTCGGTGGATCCTGCGGGCGCCGGTGGCGCGTGCTCGTCCTCCGGTCCGGCACGACGCACCCAGGCACGGAGAGCGGCGAACGGACCGAGGGCGACGAGCGCCCAGGCGCCGAGACCCGTACCACCGGGTCCCGAGGAAGATGCGGTCGGCGGGCAGAGTCCCCCCGCCGGAGTGAAGGGTCCACGCGCGTCGGACGGCGTGGCGGAGGACACAGCGGAGGCGGAGGGGGCGGAGCCGGGCTCGTACGCACCCTCGAAGACGGGAAGAGCGGATGCCGAGGCCGCTGCCGAGGACGCGACGACGGCCACGCCGTCGGTCGGACCACCGGCCGCGTCGCCGGGCGCGGGGTTCGCCGAACCGGGTGCGCTCTCGGTGCCGGGGATCTCGGCACCGGGAAGGCTCGGGATTCCGGGCAGGACCGGCGGCAGTCCGGGAGTGCCCGTGGAGGGCGCCCCGATCGAGGAGCCGGCGTCGGCCACGGCTCCGGTGAGTCCGCCGAGGGTCTCGTCGACCGTGCCGGCGATGTCGGCGACCGCGTCGTCGGCACCGACGCCGGTGACGATGTCGCCGACGATCGGCACTTGCGTGACGACCTCGACGATCGGCTCGGCGACATTGCCGACCACGCCGTCGTCTGCGGCGTCGGCCACCGGCTCGGTGACTGCGGTGACCGCTTTGCTCACCGTCTTCACGACCTCGCGAACGGGCTCCTGGACGGGGGCGGGGGTGGCGTCGACCACGGTGTTCCCGACATCCGTGACCGACCCCGTCACCGTGGTCACCGTGTCGGTCACGGCGGTGGCCGTGTCGTCGACGACGGAGGTGACGGCACCCAGCAGACCCTTGCTGTCGTCTGCGCCGTCCTCGGCGTGCGCGTGCCCGGAGCCGAGCCCCAGCAGCAGGGAGAGGACGATCCAGGCGAACGCGGTTGCGGCCCCGACAAGGGCCAGTCGCCAGATCCTCGACAACGACTGCGAGGTTGCGATCTCCACGTTCACCTCCCACGACGAACAACGCCACGCAATCCGAACGGATGCGCTGAGGGTGCCTGGACTGACAGGCTAGCGCTCTCCCACGCGGGTGTCCAGACGTCGTGGCGAACCCCCGGGTCTCGAGTCGGTGCCACCGGGGCGCCGCGGAATTGTGCACAGGCACCCTCCGAACACGCAACCTTCAAGCGGGACTTCAACCACATCGCCCTCCACAGGCTGTGGAACCGGTAAAGGCTGATCAAAGGGCAATACTGAAGTCGCACTGAGGGAAACTCACGTAGTTCTCCACAGGTGTTGTTCACAGGTCTGTCGGCGTTTCTCGCAGACTTTCCACATAGTTATCCACAGGCACTGTTGCAGGTGTCGGGGGCCCTGCCTACCGTGGGGTTCGGCCCTTCGAGGGTTGGCATCGAGCGTCTGCGACCAGAAGATGGGCGGATCGGCGCCGCATCGCGTCGGCAGATCGGCGGTCGCCTTCTGTCTTCCCGGCCGAGCCTGTGCAACGTCCTCGGCGAGCCGCCGTGACGCAATCGAACGACGTGGAGGATCCTGCACCTATGTCGATCGCCGACATCTCCGAAGAGCGCATGGGCGGACCGCGCGAGTTCGAACGCACTCCTCCGCATGACCTGCTCGCCGAGCAGAGCGCCCTCGGAGGCATGCTTCTCTCGAAGGATGCCGTCGCCGACGTCATCGAGACGCTCCGGGGTCCCGACTTCTACATCCCCAAGCACGAGCTCATCTTCGAGGCGATCCTCACCCTCTACTCGCACGGCGAGCCGACCGATGTCGTCGCGGTCACCGACGAGCTCATCAAGTCCGGTGAGCTGCAGCGCGCCGGAGGGGCCGACTACCTCCACACCCTCACGTCGATCGTGCCGACAGCGGCCAATGCCGGCTACTACGCGTCGATCGTCTCGGAGCGCGCCCTGCTGCGCCGGCTCGTCGACGCCGGCACACGCATCGTGCAGATGGGCTACTCCGGCCAGGGCGAGGCGCTCGACCTCGTCAACAACGCCCAGGCCGAGATCTACTCGGTCACCGGCGCCGAGGCCGCCGAAGACTACGTTCCGCTCACGATCGCCGTAGACGCCGCCGTGGAGGAGATCGAGGCCGCCCGCGGTCGAGACGGTCAGATGACGGGCATCCCGACCGGGTTCTCCGGTCTCGACCAGCTCACCAACGGTCTGCACCCCGGCCAGATGATCATCATCGCGGCGCGACCCGCGATGGGTAAGTCGACGCTCGCCCTCGACTTCGCACGCGCCGCCGCGATCAAGAACAACATGCCGACCATCGTCTTCTCGCTGGAGATGGGGCGCAGCGAGATCGCGATGCGTCTGATGAGCGCAGAGGGCTCCATTCCTCTGCAGGCCATGCGCAAGGGCACGCTCGACTCGCGTGACTGGACGACGATCGCCGCGACGCGCGGCCGCATCAACGACGCCCCGCTCTACATCGACGACAGCCCGAACATGACACTCGTCGAGATCCGCGCGAAGTGCCGGCGTCTCAAGCAGAAGGTCGGACTGAAGATGGTCGTCATCGACTATCTGCAGCTCATGACGAGCGGCAAGCGCGTCGAGTCGCGCCAGCAGGAGGTCTCGGAGTTCTCGCGTGCCCTCAAGCTCCTCGCGAAGGAGCTCCAGTGCCCGGTCATCGCCCTGTCACAGCTGAACCGCGGCCCTGAGCAGCGTGCCGACAAGAAGCCGGCGCTCTCCGACCTCCGTGAATCCGGCTCGATCGAGCAGGACGCCGACATGGTCGTGCTCCTGCACCGCGAGGCGGCATACGAGAAGGAGAGCCCGCGCGCGGGCGAGGCCGACCTCATCGTCGCCAAGCACCGCAACGGTCCCACCGATACCATCACGGTCGCATTCCAGGGGCACTTCTCGCGCTTCACCGACATGGCCCCCGGCGGCGACTTCCAGTAGTCGTCTCGCTCGGCCTCCCTTCGGCCCCCAACGGCGGCGTCGCGAGACGATGTGCGTCACCCGGACGAAACACCGCGTCCCGCCGAACCGGTCGTGACCGGCTCGACGGGACGCGGTGACCCCGACTAGTCGCGCAGCGCGGCGGGGATGCTCAGCAGCACCGTGCTGGACTCCGCCCCGTTCGCTCCGCCCTCGCCGTAGAGCATCACCTGGTGCTCGTTGTTGATGTCGAAGCTGTAGGTCGGCATGAACCAGCCGCCCTCCTCGATGGGGACCATGCCCGAGACGTCCCAGAGTCGCCCCTGGGGGTCCCACAGCGCCGAGATCGCGTAGTACGGCGCGAGCTCGACCGTGCCGAGCACCCAGCCGTCATCGGACACCTTCTCCGCGGTCGCGTCGTACCCGTAGTCGGCGAGACGCTTCATCCCGCCCGCCTCGGTCCACACGAATCCGTCATGACCGCTCGTGCCGACGACGGTGCCGGACGCATTGACGTCCATGGCCATCGCCCACCCCTGCTCGGGAAGCGTGCCGAGGTCGCGCACCGCGCCGGTGGCGGCATCCCACATCACCGCGTTCGGTACGTGATCGGCGGTGAGCGAGCTTCCGACGATCACCCCCGCGGCGTTGATGGCACGCGGCTGCGTCTCCGACGGGACGTCAGAGAGGTGCTCGAGCGCGCGGAACGCGCCGTCGGGCGTGCGTGCGAACGCGTCGTTGTAGCTGTGCCACGTGCCCTCGGCATCCTTCTCGAGGAGTTCGGCGAACCCGGTGACGATGCCGCCGTCGTTCACCGCGGTCGCGAAACCGCCGGTGTACGGACGCCAGTCCGGCACGCCGATCATCGTGAGAGAGCCGTCGGCCGCCCACATCGACGGGACGAAGTTCCAGTCGGCGTCCGTGACGACCCCGACCGCGGTCCGCTCCTCGTTGACCCCGAGGGCCGAACCCCACTGCTCGCCGTCGACGGCCAGGTTCACGAACCCGCCCTCCTCGGTCCAGGTGGTCGGCGTCATCCGGCTCTCGAACTGCCGGTCGCCCGCCACGAGGCCATCGTCGGTGAGCCCGGCGCCGACGAACGGCGGAGCCCAGGTGACGAGGTCGAGCTGGGGAACGTCGACGGTGGTGATCGCGACGCTCGCAGCGCCGATGATCGTGCCGTGTTCGTTCGCCACCCGCACGCGCCCGACCATCGGCTCGCCCGTCAGCTGGCGGGCGCTGACGGTCAGCGCTCCGTCGACCGGCATGGATTCGCCCGCGGAGAGGTCGTACGTCGCGTCGGACTTGGGCGTGACGGTGCCCTGGCCCTTCGAGAACATCTCCTGGTGGTAGTCGAACGTCACGCCTTCGCCGGCGACACTGACACCGGCGACGACGATGTAGTACGTACCGGGGTCGGGGTTGTCGATGACGATGCGCTCGGCCGAGTCCCCGGTCGTGGCGCTCTGTCCGACGGGCATGCCGTTGAACACGACGTAGAAGTCCAGGTCCGCGGCCTCCCTCGGAGTGAGGCTCACATCGAGCCTCGTGGTGTCGCGCGGGACGTACAGCTGGTTGGCCGTCGTCTCACCCTGGGCGACCGTCGAGAACAGGTTGGCGACCGTTCCGATCTCACCGGTCGCGACGTGGGCGTCTACCGGACCGAAGGTGTTCGTGCCCGCCATGCTGACGTCGGTGGGCTCGTTCATCGTCACCGAATCGAGCGTGGTCGATCCCGGTGCCACCGACATGCCCTGCAGCGAGATCTCCGCCGAGTACCTGTTGGCATCGGTGCCCGAGGTGCGACGCGCCTCGATGACGAACTCCCAGATGCCCGGCTTGGGCCGGTACACCGCCCGTGCGGTGGCATCGCAGCTCGCGGGATCGGCGTAGTCCGTGTAGCAGTGGTTGCTCGCGTTCGAATCCGCGGGCACGCCGTCGGGGTCGATCGGAAGGATTCGCACCTGGCTGCCGTCGACGACGCCCTCGAGCGTCATCTGCAGCGCCTCGACGCCCTCGGGGACCGGGACGAGGAGCGACGTGCTCCCACCGCGCGGAAGCGTGCCCGAGCCCGTCACCGAGTAGTCGGGGCGCGCCAGCGCCTTCGTGGCGAGGACGGTGACCGGAACGAACTGGTCGATGCCTGCCGTGGACGGGTCGTCGATCGTCATGATCGCGCTGTGGATGCCGGACTTCTTCGCCGTCGCGGTGACGGTGATGTCGGTCTCCCTGCCCTTCTGGAGGGGCAGGCTCGAGCGGGCGCTGAAGGTTCCGTCATTGCCGATCCAGCCGACACGGTGGGCGACGCTCTTGCTGCTGCCGCTCGTGCGCGTGATGCCGACCTCGTAGGTCTTCTTGGAACCGGTGACCTGACCGCCCTCGGTCGGGAGGCACCGGTTGTAGACCCCGGCCCCGGCGTGGGGCGTCTCGAGGAGGCCGGAGAGCGAGCTGCACACCGGCGCGGAGACCTCGAGGGTGTTGACCGAGACCTTTCGGGCCAGTTCCTTCCAGGCGGCGACCGTGTCGATCACGCCGGCGCCCTGCGCCGTCGTGGACACGCCGCGGATCAGGTCCGCGGTACCGATCAGGGCCGTCTTCAGCCCTGCTGCGGAGACCGGCACCGACGTCGCCTTGGCGGCGGACAGGAGGAGGGCCGCGGAGCCTGCCACCTGCGGCGCCGCCATGGAGGTGCCGTTGAGCATCCCGTATCCGGCGGGCAGCTGGTAGCCCGTCTCGGGCACCGCCTGTCCGGCCAGCCACATCGGGATCGGCGCGACCGCCGAGCCGGGGGCGGAGATCTGGGGAGCCAGAGCGCCGTTCTCAGCGGGGCCGCGGGAGGAGAACCCGAAGATCCCCAGCTCGGTCGACACCTTCGAGCCGTAGTTCGCCCACCACGTGCGCGAACTGACCGACGCCGCGACGGAGATGGCCTCGCTCGACACAGAGGGCGAGCTGACGGTGTTGCTGCCGAGGCCGTCGTTGCCGGCGGCGACGATGATCTGCACGTCGTACGCGTCGATGAGCTGGTCGTACAGCTGCGCGATCACGTCCGACCCGTCGTTGAGGGCCGGCAGCCCTCCGATCGACAGGTTCACGACGTCGACGTTCCGGTTGACGACCAGATCGATCATGCCCTCGGTCAGCGCTGCCTGCGTGCAGCCCCCTTCGAACGTGCAGGCGCGGGCGGAGACGATCTGCGCACCGGGCGCGGCACCGTGCATCTTGCCGCCGAACATCGAGGTCGCGGCGACGATGCCTGCCACGTGCGTTCCGTGCTCGCCGGCGGGCAGCCCGATGTTGACGAACGTGCCGGTCGAGCCGTCGCCGTAGCCGAGGTCGACGTCCTCGCGGTACTCCACCACGAACGGAATCCGTTCGTTCTCCGGCGTGGCGGCGTCATCGGCGCCGAAGTAGCCCACCTGGCGGTCGACGCCGTAGGGCGCCATCGCCGGCGCGTCGGTGAAGTCCTGGTCGTTGTCGGCATCCACCCACATCTTGTGGGTCGAGGGCTCGTAGAGCACCGCGTAGGTGTCCCAGACGTCGCCGTTGCCGTTCAGATCGCCCGCGAAGTCGCTGTACAGCGTCGCGTACTCGTAGAAGGAGCCGATCAGGAAGTCACCGGCCGGCGCGGTCCAGGTGCGGCCCCCGTAGGTGAACGACGGCCCGGTCCGGGTCGCCGACAGCTCGACCCACGTTCCGTCGCCGTCCTGAACGGGGTCGGTCGCGGTGACCCAGTCGACGATCTTCGGCTTGCCGTCCGTCGTCTTCTGCAGCGCCGGGTGCCCGACGTCGATGCCCGTGTCCAGCACACCGACGACGGTGCCCCGACCGTCCCACTTCGGGTTCTCCTTGACGAACGCGGCGGCGCGGGTCTCGTCGATCGGCATGTACGGGTTCTCGGCGGGGGTCTTCGCGCTCGGCGCGCTCGGCGCGCTCGGGCCGGCGTGACGCGACGACAGCACGGCGGTCTCAGCCGTTCCCACCTCGGGCGCAGGGACGCGGTACGTGCGGTTGAGGTCGATCGCCTTCACGGTCGACATCCCGGCGAGGTCGGCCACGCTGTCGGTGGGCACGGTGGCTCGCACGTAGCCCAGCTTCTCGGTCACCGAGCCGACGGTGCCGCCGGCATCCCGAACCGCGGCGATGACGTCGTCGGCGGCCCCCTTGCCGGCGAGCATCATGACGGTGACGGTGCTCGCCTCCTCGGCTTGGGCCTGCTGGAGCAGCCTGGTGTCGGCCTCGCCGAGCTTGTCGGTGGCATCGTCCGTGGATCCGATCGAGTCCATCGGCTGGAAGCCGTCCTTCGACGCAGGCTCGTACAGCTCCTTCTCGCCCCCCGACCGGGTGGTGGCGGCGGTGAAGGGATCGCGGAGGTCGGCGATCGCCTCCCGCGCCTCGGCGTACGGGCCGTCCGGGTCCGGCGCCGACGAACCCTGTTCGGGCGGCGGCGCGGGCGCCGCGGCTGCGGTGCCGATCGGCGCGATCATCATCGCGGTGGAGATCAGTGCCGCTGACGCGGCGCCGACCAGTTTCGTGCGTGTGCTCATCGTGCTCCTAGACGGGGGGACGTCGGGACGGGCGTCACGGCGACGCCCCTCGAGTGCGGAAAGGGCCTTCCCGAATCTCCGCACTCGCGTCCGAATCTCCCGCGCCGCGCCACGGGGGGTCAATCGACCGGGGCGGCGGATGAGCGACATGGCGTGTAACCGCCTCATCCGGTGCGGCCGTTGACCGGGCTCCGGCATCCCGGAAGGATGTCGGGATGGTCGACCAGCAGCGGATCTGGGATGAGGACGCCGCCCGGCGCTACGACACCCCCGGCGAGGGCATGTTCGCCGAGGAGGTGCTCGGGCCCACCGTCGAGGTGCTCGCCGAGCTCGCCGACGGCGGGCGCGCCGTCGAGTTCGCGATCGGCACCGGTCGCGTCGCGATCCCGCTGGCGGCGACCGGGGTGGATGTCACCGGGATCGAGCTGTCGACCGCGATGATCGCGCGCCTGCGAGAGAAGGCCGACGCGGAGGCGATCCCCGTGATCGAGGGCGACATGGCCCGTGCTGACGCGGGGCGCGGCTTCACGCTCGCCTACCTCGTCTTCAACACCATCTCCAACCTGCTCACACAGGACGAGCAGGTCGCGTGCTTCCGCAATGCCGCGAGGCACCTCGCTCCCGGCGGCCGTTTCGTGATCGAGCTCTGGGTGCCGCAGCTGCGCGCGCTCGCGCCGGGGCATCGGGGCACGGTGGAGGTGAGCGATCCGGGCTACCTTCTGGTCGACACCATCGACACGCTCCAGCAGCTGCTCATCTCGCACCACGTCAGGTTCGATCCCGACGTGACGGGCAGCCGCGAAGCGCAGATCGGGCGCTCGCCGCACCGCTACATCTGGCCGAGCGAGCTCGACCTCATGGCGCGGCTCGCGGGCTTCGAGCTCGAGTCGCGGTGGGCGGGCTGGGACCGCGGTGCCTTCACGGCGGAGTCCACGAGCCATGTGTCGGTGTACCGCCTGGTCGATCCCGCCTGAGCTCGAACGCGTGCCGCTACGCTTCCCCCATGGAGGACTGGGAGGAGGGCGCCGCCGAGGCGCTCGAGCGCATGGGCGGCTTCCCGATGGCCGATGCGCATCGCGGCACGATGAGGATCGTCTCGCTGTCGGAGCCGCGCGGGCGCTCGCGCTACCAGACCTGTGCGATGGAGGTCGTCCTCGAGGCGCCCGACCTGCCGCCCGAGCCCCTGTCGACCGAGGTCGTGCTCGACCGCCGCTACTGGCCGGCCCCGGGAACCGTGCTCCGGGCGAGGATCTCCCGCAGGCGGCCGCGCATGCTCGAGGTCGACTGGGACGCGCTCGCCCGCTGACCCCGTCGGTGCGTCCGCATCGCCAATTCGGTTGATGCGCCCGTCGCGCGCACCGGGTGGACTGTCCTCCCAGGATCGCACGAGCCCACGGGAGGATGATCGGAGGATGCCGCAGCAATCCCCTTCGCTCGAGCCGGCGACCGCCGACCGGGGCGCCGGCGCCGGGGGACGGCGGCCGAGGTCGTGGGCCGGGCTCCTCGGATCGATCCGCATCGGGCAGTCCGTGATCACGGTCGTGCTCGTCGTGGTCGGCGCGATCCGTGCGACCGCCGACGGCACTCCGCTGCCGTGGGCCATCGCCGTGTCGGTGATCTTCGCCGGATGGTACTTCGGCGGCCTGATCCTGAGCGAGCGGTCGTCCGATCGCCGCCTCGCGTCGTGGTGGCTCGTCGGCCTGACGCTCATCTGGTTCGGCGCCGTCGCCGTGTCGCCGGAGTTCGTGTGGCTGGCCTTCCCGCTCTGGCTGCTCGCGGGCTTCGTCCTCCGGATGCGCTGGGCGATCCTCCTCAGCGTGGTGGTGTTCGCGGTCGTGGTGGCCGCGCCGATCCTGCATACCGGGGAGACGACGTATGCGGACGTCATCGGCCCGCTGGTCGGCGGCGTCTTCGCGCTCGGCATCTCGCGCGGCTATCTCGAGCTCGTCCGCGACGGCGAGGAGCGCCGCCGGCTGATCGCCTCGCTCGTCGAGGCGCAGGACGAGATGGCGGCACTCCAGGACGAGCTCGCCCGCACGCAGCGCGAGTCGGGGGCCAGCGCGGAGCGCGCCCGGCTGTCGCGCGACATCCACGACACCGTCGCCCAGAACGTCTCCTCTGTCGGGATGATCGCGCGCGCCGCGCTCGAGAGCGACTCCGACGAGGAGCGCACACGCTCCCTCGAGCAGATCGGCGCGCTGTCCGCCGAGGGCCTGGGCGACATCCGCCGCATCGTGAACGCGCTCATGCCCCTCGAGCTGGAGGGATCGCCGCTGGCCGACGCCATCGGCCGCATGCTCGATCGGCTCGCCGCCGACACCGGCATCGGCACCGAGCTGCACGCGGATGACAGCATCCCTTCTCTGCCGACCCTCGCCGAGGTCGCGCTGCTGCGCACTGCGCAGTCCGCGCTGGCGAACGTGCGCGCGCACGCCGCGGCGAACCGGGTCGTCGTCAACCTCGTCGACGCCGAGGATGCGGTCCGCCTCGACATCGTCGACGACGGCGTCGGCTTCGACGCCGCCCGCTGGGACTCCCCTGCGTCGCGCGCCGACGACAGCGGGTACGGGCTGATCGCGATGCGCGCGCGCCTGCGCGAGCTCGGTGGCGGACTCGAGGTCGAGAGCGCGCCGGGCGACGGCACGGCGCTGTCGGCGTTCGTGCCGCTCGGCGGTCAGGCGGCGAGCGGATGACGGAAGTCACGGTGCTGCTCGTCGACGACCACCCGATCGTCCGGACCGGCCTGCGCTCGCTGCTCGACCGGCGCGACGACGTGTCGGTCGTCGGCGAGGCGTCGTCTGGCGAAGAGGCGGTCGCCATCGCCGCGCACCTGCACCCGGACGTGGTGCTGTGCGACCTGCGGCTCGGCGCCGGGATGAACGGCGTCGAGACCACGGCAGCGCTGCGGGCGCAGCATCCGGCCCCCGCCGTGGTGATCCTCACGACGTTCGACCGTGACGCCGAGATCCTCGGCGCGATCGAGGCGGGAGCCGCCGGCTACCTCGTGAAGGACGTGTCGCCGGACGCGATCGTGCAGGCGATCCGGCAGGCCGCCGACGGGCGGATGGTCCTGTCTCCCGAGCTCTCGGACCGTGTCGTCGCGGGGATGCGCGCACCTCGGGTGCGGCTGACCGCGCGCGAGCTCGACGTGCTGCGGCTCCTCGACACGGGCGCCTCCAACCGCGAGATAGCCAAGACCCTGTTCGTGACCGAGGCGACCGTGAAGACGCACCTCGTGCACGTCTTCGCGAAGCTCGGCGCCGACAGCCGCGCGCGGGCGATCGCCGTCGCGCGCGAGTCAGGGCTGCTGTGACATCTCAACCGTTCGGTTGATCCGCGATCGGCGGAGAGGACGAAGGCTGGAATCAGACTCGAAAGGAATCTGATGCGCAGACTGTTCAACGCCGCGTTCGCCTACATGCTCGCCGGGGTCGCCTCCGGCCTGTTCTACCGGGAGTTCACGAAGCTCAACGACTTCCCCGAAGGGCAGTTCACACAGCTCGGGCTCGCCCACACCCACCTGCTGACCCTGGGCTTCATCATCCTGCTGATCGTGCTCGCGCTCGAGAAGCTGTTCACCCTGTCGAACAGCAGGCTGTTCGGGTGGTTCTTCTGGATCTACAACGCCGGCGTGATCGTCACCTCGGCGATGCTCGTCTGGCACGGCTCGCTCACCGTCCTCGGGGGGGAGTCGTCGAAGATGATCTCGGGCATCGCCGGGACGGGCCACATGCTGCTGACGGCCGGCATGGTGCTGCTGTTCCTGGCGCTGGGCAAGGCGATCAAGAGCGATCGGATGCCGGGGGCCGGGGCATCCGTCACCGCCACGTCGCCGGAGGTCGCCGCGCGCGCCTGACGCGAGGGCGGGCCCGCCGGCCGGGAGGCTTCCCGGCCGGCGGACGTGCGAGGCTGGGGTCGTGCTGACCGACGACGCCCTCGAGTTCCTCCGCGAGTACCACCTCGCGACGCTGTCGACGCTCGGCCGCGGTGGCCGCGTCCACGCCGTCCCCGTCGGGTTCACGTACGAGGCCGGCGTGGTGCGCGTGATCGGCACGCGCGGCTCGCAGAAGTTCCTCAACGCGCAGCGCAGCGGCCGGGCCTCGATCTGCTCGGTCGATCGCGGCCGGTGGATCAGCTTCGAGGGTACGGCGCGCATTCTGGAGGAGCCGGATGCCGTCGCCCACGCCGTCGAGCTGCACGCCGCGCGATACCGCCGGCCCCGGGTCAACCCCGAGCGGGTGGTGCTCGAGATGAGCGTGGAGCGCGTGCTCGGCTCGCCGCAGTTCAGGGGGTGAACGCCCGAGCGGGAGCCGCCCGATGGGCGACCCCCGCTGCGACGACCGGCTCTCCTCAGGAGACGGCGGCCTTCACGAGCTCGGTGAGCTTCTTCTCGGTGATCGGCGTCAGCGCGAGGAGTGCGAACGCGGTCGCCCACATGTCCCCGTCGTCGAGGTGCGCCGGACCCTCGAAGCCGACGGTCGAGTAGCGCGTCTTGAACTTCCCGGCAGGCTGGAGGAACACGACGATCCTGCCGTCGGCGTTCGCATAGCCCGGCATGCCGTAATACGTCTTCGGCACGAGGTCGGGGGCGACATCGGAGACGATCCGGTGCAGACCCTCCGCGAGGGCCTTGTCGTCGTCGCCGAGGGCCGCGATGGCGTCGAGCACGGCCTTCGTGCCGGCCTCGCGGCTCTTGCCCGCCTTCTCCTGCGCCCGCAGCTCCTTGGCGCGCTCCTTGACGGCTGCGCGCTCGTCCGCCGACAGTCCGCTCGACGTGGTCTTCTCTGCCATTGCCTTCTCCTTCACGGTGTGCGGCCGTTGCCTGCCGGCCTGTGATCCACACGCTACGCGGGGCCCTCGGCATCCGCTTCTCCATTCCTGATCGGTTCGCGCGGTCGCCGAGCGAGCCTGTCGGCAACCTCGATGCGACGCCGACGGCGAGTCCCCTGGACGATCGCGTCGCTCCGTCTCGGAGTGACAACGCGCTGTCGCGCATCTACCGTGGGGTGTCACCCGAAACGTGGAGAAGCCATGACCTCGCCAGCCCGCCCCGAGCAGATGCATGCGATCTCGGACGAGACCCGTCACACCGTCGAGGACGTGCTCGAGTACGCCCGCCGCCGCGCGCTGTACGAGGACGTCCCGCTCGACAAGCCGATGCGGCCCAACGACCTCGCACGCCTGGCGTCGGGCTCGATCACCGAGGACGGCATCGGCGCGCGCCGCGCGATCGCCCTCTTCGAGAACGTCCTCGCCCCCGCCTGCATCTCGACGGACCATCCGGGCTACCTCTCCTTCATCCCGTCCGCGCCGAGCAAGGCCTCGCTCGCATTCGACGTCGTGGTCTCGGCATCCGCCATCTACGGCGGATCGTGGATGGAGGGAGCAGGCGCGGTCTTCGCCGAGAACGAGGTGCTCCACTGGCTGGCGAAGGAGTTCGGGCTGCCCGCGACCGCGGGCGGCGTGTTCGTGCAGGGCGGCACGATCGGCAATCTCTCGGCCCTGGTGACGGCCCGGGATGCCGCGCGCCACCGCAATCGCGAGGCCGGGCGCCCCGACCCGGCGCGCTGGATCGTGCTGTGCAGCGCCGAGGCGCACTCGTCCATCGCGTCGGCCGCCGCCGTCATGGACGTCGACGTCGTCACCGCCGCTCCCGACGCCGACGGGCGACTGCACGGCGACGCGGTCGCCCGCGCGCTCGACGAGCACGGCGACGCGGTCTTCGCCGTCGTCGCGACGGGCGGCACCACGAACTTCGGGATCGTCGACGACATCGCCGGTGTCGCCGCCGCCACGAAGGAGCGCGGCGTCTGGCTGCACATCGACGGCGCATACGGCCTCGCCGCGATGCTCGTCGAGGACATGCGCCCGGCGTTCGCAGGCGTCGAGCTCGCCGACTCGGTGATCGTCGACCCGCACAAATGGCTGTTCGCTCCGTTCGACGCGTGTGCGCTGATCTACCGGGAGCCGGCGCTCGCGCTGCGCGCACACACTCAGAAGGCGGAGTACCTCGACACCCTGACGGAGTCGCCCGACTGGAACCCCTCCGACCTGGCGGTGCAGCTCACCCGTCGCTCGCGCGGCCTGCCCCTGTGGTTCTCGCTCGCGACGCACGGCACCGAGCAGTACCGCGCGACCATCGCCCACGGCATCGACCTCGCCCGCCGCATCGCCGACGAGATCAGCCGTCGCGACGGACTCTCGCTCGTGCGCGAGCCGCAGCTGTCGGTGGTCGTCTTCCGCCGCGAGGGCTGGACGATGGCCGATTACCAGGCGTGGTCGGACCGGCTCCTCGACGAGCAGCGCGGGTTCGTCGTCCCCAGCTCGCACGCGGGCGAGGCCGTGCTCCGCTTCGCGATCATCTCGCCCCTGACGACCTACGAGCTGCTGGTCGAGATCCTCGACTCGCTCGGCTGAGCGCCGATGCGGGGCGCGACGGTGCCGCTCAGGCAGCGCAACTAGACTGAGGGCATCCCTTTCGCTTCGCAGGAATCCGCCGTGACCTCAGCTTCTTCCGCTCGCACGTTCGACGTGCGACACGTGCAGCTCGCGCGTGCCGCGTTCGCGGCGCTCGCCGCGGCGATGATCACCTTCTCGCCCGACCACTCCGCGCTCGTGGGGATGTCGGTGTTCAGCGGGTTCGCGATCGCCACCGGGCTCGTTCTGCTCCTGGCCGTGTGGCTCGTGTATCCCGCGGGGCGCCGGTGGCCGGCGGCTACGCTCGGCGGGGTCACCCTCGTCGCCGGCATGGTGAGCGGGCTCGGCCCCGTGCGCACCGTCGCGGGGTTCTTCGCCGTCGTGATCGCGTGGGCGGTCGTCAGCGGACTGCTCGAGCTGATCGCCGGGCTTCGGGGCCTCCGCGGCCCTCGCGCGCGCCGCGAGATCGCGCCCGGAGTCATCGACGCGCGTCCGATCGTCGACCCCGGACCGCGCTCCGACAGCCGCGACGCCGTCGTGATCGGCGCGCTCGGGGTGCTCCTCGGCATCGCGCTGGCCGTCGTCCCCGCCGGGTACTCGCTCCCGTACACGATCGAGGACGCCCACCAGACATTCACCCTGACGGGGATCACCATCGGCGTCGGCGTCTTCGGGGCGTACGCCGCGATCGTGGCCGTCTACCTCGGCATCGCCGGCTTCTCGCCGCGCAAAGATGCCGTGGCGATGACCGAGGCTCCGGCATCCGCCCCCTCCGACCAGAAGGATCCCGCGTGAGCGACGACCGCCCCACCCGCCGCGACCTCATGAAGCCCGTGCAGCTGCTCGGGCTGGCGTTCGGCGCCGCTCTGTTCGCGGGGATCGTGACGCTCGTCTCGATGGGCTTCTTCCAGCAGGGCGGCGCCGAGAAGGCCCAGGCCGCGGTCGTGTTCGCCCTCGTCGTGGCCGGCATCACGTTCATCGCCGTGCTGCTGATCGTCTCGCTGCTGCTGCTCGCCATCGACCCCGCGCAGGTCGCGAAGCCGGTCGACAAGCCCGTGCTGCTCCCCGACGAGCAGGACGGGACGGATGCCGCGGCCGACGGCGACCCGAAGGCCTAGGCCGCCGGCCGCACCCGCGTCGTGCGGGCGCGGCGTCGGGACGGCTCAGCCGAGCTCGTCCACCAGCTTCGACGCAAGGCCGTCGTACGTCGCCGGCGTCAGCGCGAGCAGGCGCTCCTTGGCGGCGTCGCCGATGTCGAGTCCGCGCACGAACTCCGCGAGCTCGGCGGCGCCCACCCGGCGGCCGCGGGTGAGGTCCTTGAGGAGTGCGTAGGGGTCGCTGATCTGCGAGCGGCCCGCGGCGATCTCGGCGCGCACGACGGTCTGGATCGCCTCCGCCAGAACCTCCCAATTGCCGTCGAGGTCGGCCAGGAGCACGTCCTCCGCGAGCGATATCTCGCCGAGGCCGCGCTGCAGGTTGTCGAGCGCGAGCAGCGAGTGGCCGAGGGCGACGCCGATGTTGCGCTGGGTCGTCGAGTCGGTGAGGTCGCGCTGCATGCGGCTGGTGACCAGCGTCTGCGACAGCGTGGCCAGCAGTCCGCCGGCGATCTCGAGGTTGGCCTCGGCGTTCTCGAACCGGATCGGGTTGATCTTGTGCGGCATCGTCGACGAGCCCGTCGCCCCCGCGACCGGGATCTGCGTGAAGTACCCGATCGAGATGTACGTCCAGATGTCGGTGGCGAGATTGTGCAGGACGCCGCCTGCGTGACGGACGCGGTCGTAGAGCTCGACCTGCCAGTCGTGCGACTCGATCTGCGTGGTGAGGACGTTGAAGTCGATGCCGAGACCCTCGATGAAGGAGCGGCTGAGCCCCGGCCAGTCGACGTCGGGCTCGGCCGAGAGATGCGCCGACCAGGTGCCGGTCGCACCCGAGAACTTGGCGAGGTAGTCGCCGCCCTCGATCTGACGGGCGATGCGCTCGAGGCGCCACGCGAACACCGCGAGCTCCTTGCCCATCGTCGACGGAGTCGCGGGCTGTCCGTGCGTGCGCGACAGCATCGAGGCATCCCGGTGCTTCACCGCCAGCCCGCTCAGCGTCGCGATGACCGTCCGGAGCTTCGGGAGCCACACGCGCTCGACGGCGCGCTGCACGGTGAGCGCGTACGACGCCGAGTTGATGTCCTCGCTGGTGCAGGCGAAATGCGTCAGCTCGGCGATCGCGTCGAGGCCGAGCGACGACAGCCGGTCGCGCACCAGGTACTCCACGGCCTTGACGTCGTGGCGGGTCACGGCCTCCTTCTCGGCGAGCCAGTCGATCTCGGCCTGGCCGAACTCGAGGTACAGAGCGCGCAGGCGGGCCTTGTCGTCGTCGGAGAGAGGCGACGTGCCGAACAGCGAGCGGTCGGTGAGGGCGACGAGCCACTCGACCTCCACCTCGACGCGGGCGCGGTTGAGGCCTGCCTCGGACAGGTAGTCGGCGAGGCCGGTCACGGCGGCCTGGTAACGGCCGTCGAGCGGGCTGAGGGGCTGAGGGGGGAGGGTGGTCACGGGGCTCCCGTCGGAACGCAGAGGGCGACGCCGGCGTCAGTTCGCCGGTCGGATCGCGGGTTCGAGCTGCCGGAAGAGCGCCCGGCTCGCACTCTCGATCATACCGAGCACCTCGTCGAACATTCCGGGCCCGGCATAGTACGGGTCGGGGACGTCGAGGGTCGTGGCCGACGGATCGAACGACAGGAGCAGCGCGATCTTGTCGGCGTCGGACTCGTGCCGCGCCCAGCCGCGGAGGATCCGCTCGTGACTGCGGTCGAGCGCGATCACGAGGTCGCTGTGGGCGAAGTCGGCGTGGGTGAACTGCCGCGCGCGATGCTTCGTTCCGTCGTAGCCCGCGCGGTCGAGCGCGTCGATCGTGCGCTGATCCGCACGCTCCCCGACGTGCCAGTCGCCCGTGCCCGCGCTCGTGGAAGCGACTCGCATGCCGAGCCCCGCCGCATCCGCGTATCCACGGAAGACCACGTCCGCCATCGGTGAACGGCAGATGTTGCCCGTGCACACGAACACCACGCGAAAGGGATCGCCGGTGGTCGCCGTCATGCGCTCCATTCTGGCCCGGCGGAGGCGAGCGCCCAAGAGCGCGGAGCCACTGCGCTCCCGCCGCCGTCACCGAAAGTTAATGAACTCTCCTCGATGGGGCCTTCCCCGAGGGGTGCTGCTCGCCTAGCCTGGCGCGGAAGGCCTACCGGCCTTCTTCCATGTCCAGGAGGACCCGTGCGCCGTTCCCACCGAGCAACCGTCGCCGCCGTCGCCGCCGCTGCCATCGCCCTGACCGGGCTGATCGCACCGTCGGCGGTCGCTGCCGAAGCCCCCACTGAGATGTTCCTCAGCGAAGTCGTCGAGGGCTCGGGCAATGACAAGGCGATAGAGATCTACAATCCGACGGGAGCGGCCGTCGACCTGGCCGCCGCCGGGTATGCGATCAAGATGTACTTCAACGGCGGGGCCGCTGTCGGCCTCACGGTGAATCTCACCGGCACGCTGCCCGCGAACGACGCGTACGTCCTGGCCAACGGCGCGGCGACCGCGACGCTCAAGGCCTTCGCCGACCAGATCTCCGACGGCGGCTGGTTCAACGGCGACGACGTGATCGTGCTGACGAAGGGCGACGCGGTCGTCGACTCCTTCGGGCAGATCGCGATCGATCCGGGTACCGAATGGGGCTCCGGCGCCACCGGCGGCGCCGATGCGACACTCCGGCGCCAGGCGGATGTCTGCGTGGGCGACGCCGACGCGACCGACGCGTTCGACCCGGCCGACGAGTGGGACGGCTACCCCATCAACACCTTCGACGGCCTCGGCGCGCACACCGCCGACTGCGGAGACGTCGAGCCCCCTGTCACGAAGGTCGTCATCAACGAGTTCTCGGCGAGCACCGCCGGTGACGACGTGGAGTTCGTCGAGCTGCTCTCGACGCCCACGAGTGACCTCTCGGCCTACCGCGTGCTCGAGATCGAGGGCGACTCCTCGACCACGCCCGCCTTCGGCGTCGTCGACGAGGTCGTGTCGTTCCCGGCCGCCGACGCGTCCGGGCGCGCACTCGCGTCGCTGGCCAACGGTGCGCTCGAGAACGGCACCATGAGCCTGCTGCTCGTGACGGGGACGATCCCCGCGCTGGGCTCCGACATCGACGCGAACGACGACGGCGTGATCGACGACGGTCTCGGGATGACGGTGGTCGACGCCGTCGCCGTGACCGACGGCGGGGCGACCGACCGCGCGTACGGCGGCACGATCCTTGGCGTGAGCTACGACGGTCTTCCGTTCGCGCCGGGAGGGGCATCCCGCATCCCGGACGGCACCGACACCGACACCGCGGCCGACTGGGTGCGCAACGACTTCGACCTCGCGGGCATCACCGGCTTCGCCGGCTCGCTCGTCGCCGGCGAGGCGGCGAACACCCCGGGCAAGGCGAACTCGCTCACCGTTCCCCCGGTCGATCCGCCTGAGGTCGAGGCCGGGTGCGACCTCACGCCGGTGCCGATCGCCTCGGTGCAGGGCTCGGGCGCGGCATCGCCCATGGTGGGCACGGACGTGCTCATCGAGGGCACGGTCGTCGGCGACTTCCAGACGGGCGGCTTCAACGGCTACTTCGTGCAGGATGCCGGTGACGGCGATACCGCGACCTCCGACGGCGTGTTCGTCTATGCGCCGAACGGCGAGGCGGTCTCCGTCGGCGACGTCGTCAGCGTTGCCGGTGAGGTCAAGGAGTTCGAGGGACTCACCGAGATCGCCGCGGCCGACATCGAGGTCTGCGCGACCGGGACGGCACTCCCCGCGCCGATCTCGTTCTCGCTCCCGGCGACGAGCGCTCAGCGCGAAGCGCTCGAGGGCATGTACGTGACGCTGCCGCAGAGCCTCGCCATCCTCGAGTACTTCGACTACGCCCGCTACGGCACGATCGACGTGGGCCTTGACCGCCAGTCCGTCCCCACCGCGACGTACCTGCCGACCGATCCCGCCGCTGCGGCGCTCCGGGCGGCGAACCTCGCGGAGCGCATCGCGATCGACGACGGACGCAGTGCGCAGAACCCCGACCCGGCGATCCACCCGAACGGCGAGGAGTTCACCCTCGAGAACACGTTCCGCGGCGGCGATCTCGTCACGAACGTGACCGGCATCCTCGACGAGCGCTTCGGCACCTACGCGATCCAGCCCACCGAGGGCGCGGACTTCACGGTGGCGAACCCGCGCCCCGAGGTGCCCGAGGTCGGCGGCGACCTCGTGGTGTCGAGCTTCAACGTCCTGAACTACTTCACGACGCTGGACGACCCCGACACGAGCGCCGACGACGACATCGCTCGCGGTGCGAACACCGCCGAGGAGTTCGACCGCCAGGAGGCGAAGATCGTCTCCGCGCTCGCCGAGATCGACGCCGACGTGTTCGGTCTGATCGAGATCGAGAACAACGCCGACTCGCAGGCGCTGGCGACCCTGACCGATGCGCTCAACGACCGCCTCGGCTCCGACGTCTACAGCTACATCGAGACCGGCAAGATCGGCACGGACGTGATCACGACGGCGCTGATGTACAAGCCCGCCTCGGTCACGCCGGTCGGCGACTTCGCCCTGATGAACCAGGAGAAGGATTCCCGCTGGCTCGACAACCGCAACCGCCCGGGTCTCACGCAGACCTTCCGGGACGCGGACGGCGCGACGTTCACCGTCGTCGTCAACCACCTGAAGTCGAAGGGGTCGGCCTGCGCGGGCGAGACGGAGGACCCGCTGCAGGGCAACTGCAACATCGTCCGCACGAACGCCGCGAAGGCTCTGGCCGACTGGCTCGCCACCGACCCGACCGGTCAGGGCACGGTCGGCCGCGAGCTGATCATCGGCGACCTCAACGCCTACGACAAGGAAGACCCGATCGCGGCGCTCCTGGCCGCGGGCTACACGGACCTCAACCTGAAATACCAGGGGGAGGATGCCTACAGCTACGTGTTCGACGGCGAGAACGGATACCTCGACCACGCGCTGGCCGGCCCCGACCTGGTCGCCGACGTGCGGGGTGCGTCGCCGTGGAACATCAACGCCGACGAACCGAGCCTGATCGACTACGACATGTCGTTCAAGCTGCCCGCGCAGGACGCGCTGTTCGCGCCCGACCCGTACCGGTCGAGCGATCACGACCCGGTGCTCGTCGGTCTCGACCTGACGCCGCCCGACACGACGCCTCCGACGATCGAGGCGATCGCGATCCCGTCGTTCATCCTCGTGCCGAACAACAAGGATCGCAGCGTCTGGGTCCATGTCGACGCGGAGGACGAGAGCGGAGACGTGACAGTCGAGCTCACCGACGTGACGAGCAACGGCAAGCCGAAGGCCGCCTGGACCGTCGTGGACGACACCCACCTCAAGGTCAAGGCCGTGAACGGCGCGATCTACACCTTCACCTACACGGCGACGGATGCCGCAGGCAACACCGCGACCGACACCGCCACGGTGATCGTGGGTGTGAGGGGCCTCCTCGAGTTCCTCTGATCCGCGACCGACCGAGAGACGCCGTCCCGTTCGCGGGGCGGCGTCTCCGCGTGCGCGGAGAGCGGATGCCGCGGCATCCGATCTCCTCCTGCACAGGTCCGGCGCGGCCCGGCGTCGTGCACAGCTCGGGCGGGCGCCGTCTGAGCAGGCTCCGCGCGGCGCGAGCATGGGCGCATGATGCACGACTCCATGAGCGCCGCGATGACCGCGTCGCAGCTCGATGTCGTGGCTCGAGAGCTCGCGATCGTCAACGAACGCATTCTCGATGCCGCGTCCCGCGCCCGCTCGCTCGCCGCGGCGACCGACTGGCGCGCCCGCGCCGCCGAGGCCTTCCACGCGCGCGCCGAGGAGTGGGCGCGCGAGATCTCGAGCCTCGTGTGCCTGGCCGAGACCGCTCGCCTCGCCGCCGCCCAGGCGAGAGACGCCGCATACCTCCGCCACGACGGAGGGTTCTGATGGCCGATGACCTCCAGCTGATCGGCGGCGGCGCCGTCGCCGTCGACACCGAGACCCTCCGGCACACCGCCGTCCGCTTCCTGGAGGCCCGTGACGACCTCGAGGCGCTGTCGAGACGAGTCGGATCGCTCCAGCTCATGCTCCTTGTCGAACGGGCCCACGCGTGGCACGCGGCCGGTGCCGCCTCCGTGCTCGGCACGCGCCTGGCCGAGACGCTCGACGGCGCGTCGCGCATCGCCGAAGCGCTCCGCGAGGCAGCCGCCGTCTACGAGCTGGTCGAGCTCGACGCCGCGCATCATGCCGCCGTGCTGTCCGCCGACCGCGTCGCGGCCGAGCGGATCGCCGAAGCGCGCGACGCCCTGATCGCGCGGCATCCCGAGGCGGTCGCGGCCGCTCTCGCCGCCGCGGTGGAGCGCTCCGTCCTGTGGCCGTCCGACCTCGTCCGACAGGCCACCGAGATCGGGGTCGTGGCGGGCAAGGAGATCGGACCGCAGTCGGCGGTCGTCGTCGGCGCGGGCCTCGGGCTGCTGACCCTCGGGCTCGGTGCCACGACGGGCGTCGGAGGGATCGGCCGGCTCCCGGCCGATGCGAGGCTCACCGGTCGCGGCGTTCCGGTCACGCTCGCGGCAGTCGATCCCGTGCGCACGGCGACCCCGGCGCCGACCGGCCTCGCCGGCGTCGCCGATCGCATGCCCGGTGCAGGAGCGTCCCGCGTTCGGGTGGAGCGCTACACGATGCCCGACGGCACGCGCCAGTTCGCGGTGTACGTCGCGGGCATGCAGTCCTTCGCCGTCGGCGGCGACGACCCCTGGGACAACCTGTCGAACGCTCAGCTCTACTCCGGCGCGTCGTCGGCATCGTACGAGGCGACGGAGGCGGCCCTCGCCGCGGCGGGGGCCGAACCGGGCGACGTCGTGCACGCCTTCGGCCATTCCCAGGGAGCGATGATCGCGGCGCACCTGGCCCTCGAGGGCGGTTACGACATGCAGACGCTCGTGTCGTTCGGCTCGCCGGTGGAGGCCGACGTCGGCCCGGCCACGCTCAGCGTCGGCATCCGGCACACCGACGACCCCGTCGCAGCGCTCGCCGGCGGCGGGCACCTCGCCCCGGTCGGCGCTGCGGGGAGCTTCGTCGCCGAGCGCGAGGCCGACCCCGCCGCCGGCATGCACGACGCGGGGGTGCCCGCACACCGGATGAACGCCTACGCCGAGACGGCCGCCCTCGTCGACGCCTCGTCGGATCCGCGCGTCGCCGCGGTGAACGACGTGTTCACCGGGCTCGCCGGCGCCGAGTCGGTCGAGGTCCTCGAGTTCGCCGCCACGCGGGGCGACGGCGGCGTCAGTCCTTCTTCCGCGGGCGGAGGATGATGCCGAAGATCCAGTTGATGAGCGAGATGATGATCGCCGCGACGACACCCCACCAGAAGTCCTCGACCCGCAGGCCCCAGTTCCAGAAGCTCGTGAACCACGCGGTGAGCCAGAGCAGGAACGCGTTGATCAGCAGGCCGATGAGGCCGAGCGTGAGGATGTACAGCGGGAACGCGAGCACCTTGATGACCGTGCCGATGATGGTGTTCACCAGCGCGAAGATCGCCGCGACGAGCAGCAGCGTGAGGACCAGCTGCAGAGTCTCGCCGGGTGGGAAGGGGATGACCTCGACCATGAGCGCCGGGATGAGGGTGACGACCCAGATCGCGAACGCATTGACGACGACGCGGATGAGAAAGCCCATGATCGGGCCAGTCTGCCACGCCGCCCGTCCGGGTGCGAGGACGCCGTGACGTGTGTTCGGACGTCCATGTATCCTCCCGCGGGCATACGGGGCGCTCGTAGACTCGCAGGGTGACCGACGCCTCCGACATCCCCATTCGCGTCCGCCCCGAGATCGCCGCGCTCCCGCCGTACAAGCAGGGCCGGCAGGCGGGTGGCGATGCGTTCAAGCTGTCGAGCAACGAGAATCCGTTCGATCCGCTTCCCGGCGTCGTCGAGGCGATCCGGTCCGCGACCGCCGTCAATCGCTATCCGGATGCCTCGGCCGCCCGTCTTCGCGAGCGCCTGGCCGAGCGGTGGGGGCTCACCGCCGACTCCGTGCACATCGGTGCGGGAAGCGTCTCGATCCTCGCCCAGCTGGTGCTCGCGACGTCCGGTCCGGGTGACGAGGTGATCTACGCGTGGCGCTCCTTCGAGGCCTACCCGTGGCTCGCCGTCGTCGCCGGCGCGACCGCCGTCGAGGTGCCCCTCACCGATGACGCACGCCACGACCTTCCCGCGATGGCGGCCGCGATCACCGCCCGCACCCGCGCGATCATCGTCTGCAGCCCGAACAACCCCACCGGGCCGATCGTCACCCAGTCCGAGTTCGACGCCTTCGTCGAGCAGGTCCCGGCCGACGTCCTCGTCGTCCTCGACGAGGCGTACTCCGAGTTCGTGACCGATCCCGACGCCGTCGCGGGCGAACGCGCGCTCGCCGGCCACCGTCACCCGAACGTCGTCGTGCTCCGCACGTTCTCCAAAGCGTTCGGCCTGGCCGGGCTCCGTGTCGGGTACGCCATCGGCCACCCTCGGATCCTCGACGCGGCGCGGAGCACCAGCATCCCCCTGTCGGTCACTGCGCAGGCCGAGGTCGCGGCTCTCGCGAGTCTCGACGCCGAGGACGAGCTGCTCGATCGGGTCCGTGCGATCGCCGAGCGTCGCGACCGGCTCGTGGCGGCACTTCGAGAGACCGGATGGCGCGTCCCCGACGCCCAGGGCAACTTCGTGTGGCTCCCCGCGGGCGCCGAGACCCTCGCCGCCGCGCAGGCGTTCGACGAGGAGGGGCTCATCGTCCGTCCGTTCGCCGGTGACGGCATCCGCATCTCCGTCGGCGAGGAGGAGTCGGTCGACAGGATCGTGCGGATCGCGGCATCCGTCGCCCGCACCCTTCCCGAGGACCACCTCGGCGCCCGGGCGGGCGCTGAGCGATGAGCACCCTCGAGGGGGCCGTCGCCGCTGTGCTTCCCGACGACCCCGCTCTCGTCCGCTTCCTCGAGGCCGACGGCACGTTCGCTCCGTCGCCGGGGGCCGAGCCGTACCGCGCCCTCGTCGACGGTCTCGCCGACGCCGAGCTCGAGACCTTCTACCGCGACATGGCCGTCATCCGCGCGTTCGACGTGCAGGCGACGAACCTGCAGCGCCAAGGCCAGCTCGCGCTCTGGCCGCCGAGCTTCGGCCAGGAGGCGGCGCAGGTCGGCTCCGCGCGCGCCGCCCGCGCGCAGGACCACCTCTTCCCGTCGTACCGCGAGCACGTCGTCACGCGCATCCGCGGCGTCGACCCGCTCGACATCATCCGGCTCATGCGCGGGCTCACGCACGGCGGGTGGGACCCGACCGACCCGAAGAACGGCAACACGCACATCTACACGCTGGTCCTCGGCGCGCAGACGCTGCACGCGACCGGGTTCGGCATGGGCCTCGCGCTCGACGGCCGCTGCGGATCGGGCGACCCCGAGCGCGACGAGGCCGTCATCGTCTACTACGGCGACGGCGCCTCGAGCCAGGGCGACGTGCACGAGGCGATGGTCTTCGCCGCCAGCTACCTCACTCCCGAGGTCTTCTTCCTGCAGAACAACCAGTGGGCCATCTCGGTGCCCGTGGCCACGCAGTCCCGCGCGCCGCTGTTCAAGCGCGGCGAGGGCTACGGGATGCCGAGCATCCCGATCGACGGCAACGACGTGCTGGCGAGCTGGGCCGTCACCCGCGTGGCGCTCGACGAGGCACGGTCCGGTCTGGGCCCGCGGGCGATCGAGGCCATGACGTACCGCATGGGTGCGCACACCACGAGCGACGACCCGACGAAGTACCGCACCTCCGCCGAAGAGGAGTCGTGGCGACGCCGCGACCCGATCGCACGCATGGAGCGCTTCCTCCGGTCGCGGGGCGCGTCGGACGCGTTCTTCGCCGACGTCGTCGCCGAGTCCGAGGCCGTCGCCGACGACGTGCGCACGCGCACCAACGCGCTCGGCGGGATCGACACCGACATCATGTTCGACCACGTCTACTCCGAGGCCCATCCGCTCGTCGAGGAGCAGAGGCAGTGGCTCGCCGGGTACGAGGCATCCTTCGAGGAGGGCGCATCGTGAGCGACGTGACCACCATGCCCATCAGTCGCGCACTGAATGCAGGACTCCGCGCCGCGCTCGCCGGCAGCGACCGCGTCCTGCTCATGGGCGAGGACATCGGCAAGCTCGGCGGGGTCTTCCGCGTGACCGAGGGGCTTCAGGCCGAGTTCGGCGACCGGCGCGTGCTCGACACCCCGCTCGCGGAGTCCGGCATCGTCGGCACCGCGATCGGTCTGGCGATGGCCGGGTTCCGTCCGGTGTGCGAGATCCAGTTCGACGGGTTCGTCTTCCCCGCCTTCGACCAGATCACCTCGCAGCTCGCGAAGTTCACGAACCGGCACGAGGGCGTGCTGCAGATGCCCGTCGTCATCCGCATCCCTTACGGCGGTCACATCGGCGCCGTCGAGCATCACCAGGAGAGCCCCGAGGCGTACTTCACGCACACTCCGGGGCTCCGCGTGGTCAGCCCGTCGACCGCGAACGACGCGTACTGGATGATCCAGGATGCGATCTCGTCGCCCGATCCGGTGATCTTCCTCGAGCCGAAGAGCAAGTACTGGCAGAAGGGCGAGGTCGACACCGCCTCGCGGGCCCTCCCGCTCCACGCCAGCCGCGTGGTGCGCCGCGGCACCGACGTCACGCTCGTCGGGCACGGGGCGATGGTCACCACACTGCTCCAGGCGGCCGCGCTGGCCGAGTCGGAGGGCACCAGCTGCGAGGTCGTCGACGTGCGCTCGCTGTCGCCGATCGACTACGGCCCGATCCTCGACTCGGTGCGGCGCACCGGTCGGATGGTCTACGCGCAGGAGGCCCCCGGGTTCACGAGCCTCGGCAGCGAGGTCGCCGCGACCGTCATGGAGCGCGCGTTCTATGCGCTGGAGGCGCCCGTGCTTCGCGTGTCCGGCTTCGATGTCCCGTTCCCCCCGGCCAAGCTCGAGGGCACCTACCTCCCCGACGCGGACCGCATCCTCGAGGCCGTCGACCGCGCCCTCGCCTACTGACATGAAGGATCGCGCATGAGCACCCAGACGTTCGTCCTCCCCGATGTCGGCGAAGGACTCACCGAGGCGGAGATCGTGTCGTGGCACGTCGCGCCGGGCGACACCGTCGCCGTCAATGACGTCCTCGTCGAGATCGAGACCGCCAAGTCCCTCGTCGAGCTGCCTTCGCCGTTCGCCGGCACGGTCGGCGAGCTCCTCGTGGGAGAGGGCGACACCGTGAACGTCGGCGCCGCGATCATCACGATCGCCTCGGCAGCGGATGCCTCGGGCCCCGCGACCGTCGGGCAGACCGAGCACGGCGCGCCCGCCGAGGCGGCCGCGTCCGAGGGCGACGGTGCGGTGCTCGTCGGCTACGGCACCGGCGGCCCGGTGCAGTCCCGGCGCCGCAAGCCCGCCGTGACGGCGCAGGAGCGGGTGGAGTCGTCCGTCGGTGTCGTCGCCAAGCCGCCGATCCGCAAGCTCGCGCGCGATCTCGGCGTCGATCTGGCCGCCGTCGTCCCGACGGGTCCGGCCGGGGAGGTCACGCGGGAGGACGTCGTCAAGCAGGCGTCGCAGGCCAGCGTGTTCCGCAACATCGAGACGCCCGAATGGGGCGCCGTGCGTGAAGAGACGATCCCGGTCGCAGCGCCGGCCGCGGCATCCGCTCCTCCCCGTGACCCGGCCCCTCCGGCCGACGACGCGCGCGAGGAGACCATCGCGGTCAAAGGTGTGCGCAAGGCCGTGGCGAGCGGAATGGTCCAGTCGGCCTACACCGCCCCGCACGTCTCGGTCTGGACCGATGTCGATGCGACGCGCACGATGGAACTCGTCAAGCGGCTCAAGGCCTCGCCGGACTTCGCCGACATCAGGATCTCTCCGCTGCTGATCATGGCCCGCGCCGTGATCTGGGCGGTCCGCCGCACGCCGATGGTCAACGCGGCGTGGATCGACGCCGACGGCGGCGCCGAGATCCGGGTTCGGCGCTACGTCAACCTCGGGATCGCCGCGGCCACGCCGCGCGGGCTCCTCGTGCCGAACATCAAGGACGCGCAGGACCTGTCGATGCGCGATCTCGCCAGGTCGCTCGAGAAGCTCACCATCACCGCGCGCGAGGGGAAGACGACCCCGGCCGACCAGCAGCAGGGCACGATCACGATCACCAACATCGGTGTGTTCGGGATGGATGCCGGAACGCCGATCATCAACCCGGGCGAGTCGGGCATCATCGCTCTCGGCACGATCAGGCAGAAGCCCTGGGTCGTCGACGGCGAGGTGCGTCCCCGCTGGGTGACGACCGTCGCAGGCTCGTTCGACCATCGCGTGATCGACGGCGACGGGATGTCGCGGTTCATCGCCGACGTCGCATCGATCCTCGAGGAGCCGGCGCTCCTGCTCGACTGAGGTCGGCCGCGCGTGCGAGGCAGGCGACTCGACCCCCGGCGCCCCACGTGCCGGGGGTCGAGCGCGTCCCCGCACTCTGCGGCCCGTTCGGGCCGGTCCCCTGAGTGCAGCCCCGCCCGGGCGGGGAGCTGGGGTCTCCCACGCGAGCGGGGGCTCGTCATCCGGGCGGGACTGCTGTCTGCCCGGTCCCCCCTGGCAGACCGGCCGCGCGCACTGGGGAGCGCCGCAGCCTGAGGAATCTCTCCCTCTGCGGGGGAAGAGTGCGGATACCCCCGGTCGTTACGCGGGAATCCTCGACTCCAAATTTGAGAACGATTATCAATAACGTTAGAGTGGACTCATGACCTCCGCACGACGCTCCACGACATTTCTCGGCCTGGCCGCGGCATCCACTCTCGCCCTCGCGGGCTGCGCCGGCGGCACGGCCGCGGACCAGGGTGGCGGAGACGTCATCTCGGTCGTCGCGTCGACCAACGTGTACGGGCAGATCGCGGAGGCGATCGGCGGCGACCTCGTCGAGGTCACGTCGATCGTGAGCAACGAGTCGCAGGACCCGCACTCGTTCGAGGCGAGCGCCCGCGACCAGCTCACGGTCGCGGACGCCGATCTCATCATCGAGAACGGCGGCGGCTACGACGCCTTCATCGACGCGCTCATCGACTCCAGCGGCAGTCAGGCGCCGGTCGTCACGGCGGTGGAGCACTCGCACGACTGGCCCGAGAACGATGGCCACGCCGAGGAGTCGGACGATGAGGACGACACCGCCGGCGAGGCGGCCGAGGCCGATGACGCGGCCGACAGTGAATCGGACGACCACGACCACGCCGATCACGAGCACGTCGAAGGCTTCAACGAGCACGTCTGGTACGACCCGCACACCGTCGCGCACCTGGCCGAGGAGATCGCCGAGGAGCTCGCCGAGCTGAGCCCCGAGAACGCGGCCGCGTTCACCGCGAACGCCGACGCCTTCGTCGCCGAGGTCGAGCAGCTGGAAGCGTCGCTCGCCGAGATCGACGCCAACCATGCCGGCGCGCAGGTGTTCCTGACCGAGCCCGTGCCCGCCTACCTCGTCGCCGCGGCAGGGCTGGTGAACGTGACGCCCGACGCCTTCAGCGAGGCCGTCGAAGAGGGGCAGGATGTCGCGCCCGCCACCCTCCTCGAGTCGATCGCGCTCTTCGAGGACGACCAGGTGAGCGTCGTGATCACCAACGCGCAGACCGCCGGCGCCGAGACCGCTCAGATCGTCGGCGAGGCCGACGGCCGCGGCATCCCGAGCATCGCGTTTTCAGAAACCGTCCCCGAGGGCCAGACTTACATCTCGTGGATGCAGGCGAACATCGAGGCGCTGAACGGCGCGCTGACGGAGTGAGCACCGCGCGCCCCGCACTCGAGATCCGGGATGCCTCGCTCCGCCGCGGCGACCGCGAGCTGTGGGCCGGCCTCGATCTGACGGTCCGCCCCGGCGAGCTGATCGCGATCCTCGGGCCGAGCGGCTCGGGCAAGACGACACTGCTGCGGGCGATCCTGGGGCTCGAGCCCCTCAGCGGCGGCGAGATCACCGTGCTCGGCGAACCGGTGCGGGCGCGCGGGAACCGTCATGTCGGGTACCTTCCCCAGTCCCGTCCGCTGCCGCCCGACACCGCGCTGCGCGGACGCGACCTCGTGACGCTCGGAGTCTCGGGGCACCGTTTCGGCCTTCCGTTCCCGCGTCGTGGCGACGCCGCCCGCGTCGACGCGCTCATCGACGCCGTCGGCGCGCGGTCGTTCGCGGACCGCCCGGTGGGCGAGCTCTCCGGCGGCGAGCAGCAGCGGCTCCGCGCGGGGCAGGCGCTCGCGGACGAGCCGGGCCTGCTCCTGTGCGACGAGCCGCTGACGAGCCTCGACCTGGCCAACCAGCAGGCGGTCATCGGTCTCATCGACCGGCATCGCCGGGAGAAGGATGCCGCGGTCCTCCTCGTGACCCACGACATCAATCCGGTCCTCAGCAAGGTCGACCGCATCCTCTACCTCGCCAACGGCCGCTTCACGCTGGGCACGCCCGACGAGGTGCTGAACTCGCGCGTGCTGACCGACCTGTACGGTGCACCGGTGTTCGTCCTGCGCGCGGGCGACCGGCTCGTCGTGGTCGGCGCGCCCGATGCCGAGGCATCCCACCACCATCACGCGGACGAGGACCACGTATGAACTGGGACGACATCGCCGACGCGATGTTCGGCGGGCTGCCCGTGTACGGCCAGATCCTCGGCCTCGTGTCGAACTCGGTGTGGGCGGGCGCCGTGCTCGGTCTCGTCGGCGGTCTCATCGGCGTGCTGGTCATGCAGCGCGACATGGCGTTCGCGGTGCACGGCATCAGCGAGCTGTCGTTCGCGGGTGCGGCGGCGGCCCTGCTCATCGGTGTCGACGTCGTGACCGGCTCGATCGTCGGATCGATCCTCGCCGCCGCGATCATCGGCTGGCTCGGTGCGCGTGCGAGGGACCGCAACTCGATCATCGGCGTGCTGATGCCGTTCGGGCTGGGCCTGGGCATCCTGTTCCTCTCGCTCTACGACGGCCGCAGCGCCAACCGGTTCAGCCTGCTCACGGGCCAGATCGTGTCGGTGCAGTCCGATCAGCTCGGCTGGCTCATCGCGATCAGCATCGTCGTGCTGCTGGGCCTGCTCGCGATCTGGCGTCCGCTGCGCTTCGACTCCCTCGATCCTCAGTCGGCGGCCGCGCGCGGAGTGCCCACGACCGCGGTCTCGCTCGCGTTCATGCTCCTGCTCGGACTCATCGTCGCCGTCGCCGTGCACATCATCGGCGCACTGCTGGTCATGGCGCTCCTGGTCACTCCCGCCGCCGCCGCCATGCGGATCGCGACGGGCCCCCTGTCGGTGCCGGTGCTCGCCGCCGTCTTCGGCTTCGTGTCGGCGGTGGGCGGAATCCTCCTCGCGATCATGGGCACGCTGCCGGTCAGCCCTTACATCACCACGATCTCGTTCGTCATCTACCTCGTCTGCCGCGGCATCGGCTCCCGGCGCGGGCGCGTGACCCGCGAGCCGGTGACCGCGTGACCCGCCCGCCTCGCCGCATTGTGTGCGGGGACGGATGCTTCGACCGCGCCGGGTTGCGCGCCGCGGCACGCGGTCGCGACACTCAGCCGCGGGTGAGTGACAGGACGGATGCCTCATGAGCGCGGCAGCCCCGGGTCGGCGCACAGACCCCGCCGGTAGACTCCCGGGCATGGTCCAGCGCAACACGTGGCAGCGCGAGCGCGTGCGCGAAGCGCTCTCCGACGCCCGCGGATTCGTGAGCGCCCAATCGCTCCACGCCACGCTGCGCGACGAGAACACGGGCATCGGACTGGCGACGGTGTACCGCGCCCTCGCCGGCCTCGCCGCGCAGGGCGACGCCGACTCGCTCCAGAGCCCGGAGGGCGAGGCCCTGTACCGCGCCTGCACGAGCGCCGGTCACCACCACCACCTGATCTGCCGCAGCTGCGGACTGACCGTCGAGATCGAGGCGACGGACGTCGAGCAGTGGGCGAAGCGCACGGCCGAGCGCAACGGCTTCCGCGACGCCGAGCACATCGTCGACATCTTCGGGCTCTGCGCCTCGTGCGCCAAGGCCCAGGACGAGCGTGACGCGGACTGACCTCCGCCCGGCGGCGCCGACGCGCACGGCCCGCACCCTCGTCGCGCTCTCGATCGGCGCGGCGGTGGTCCTCGCCCTGTTCGTCGTCGACTGGCTGGCGCCGACGCTGTTCCCGGCATCCCTCCCCACCCGCGCGCAGGACGGGCTGACTCTCGCGATCAGCGTCCTGATCGAGTCGCTGCCGTTCGTGATGCTCGGCGTGATCCTGTCGATCGCCGTGCAGGTGTGGGTGCCGCCCGGGGTGATCGAGCGGTGGATGCCGCGCCGCGCCTGGGCCCGCAGGGCGGTGCTGTCGCTGCTCGGCATGGTCGTGCCGGTGTGCGAGTGCGGCAACGTGCCGTTCGCCCGCGGCCTCCTCATGCGCGGCTTCAGCGTGCCGGAGACGATGACGTTCCTCATCGCGGCGCCGATCGTGAACCCGATCGTCATCATCACGACCCATCAGGCGTTCGGCTTCAGCGACGGCATCCTCGTCGCTCGTCTCGTCGGCGGGTACCTCATCGCGAACCTCATCGGCTGGCTGTACAGTCGCCATCCGTCACCCGATGCCCTGCTCACCGACCGGTTCCGCGTCACGTGCGAGATCGTCGTCCACGAGCCCGGCGGCAAGGGCCGGCGCAGCCTCGCGCAGTTCGTGATCGAGCTGCGGGCGGTCATGCCGGCGCTCGTGATCGGCTCCGCGCTCGCCGGGGCGGTGCAGGTGCTGATCCCGCGCGAGGCCCTGGTGGCCATCGGGTCCAACCCCGCCCTGTCGATCGTCGCGATGATGGCGCTCGCGATGGTCGTGTCGATCTGCTCGAACGTCGACGCGTTCTTCGCGCTCTCGTTCGCCTCGACGTTCACCCCGGGCGCGATCGTCGCGTTCCTCCTCGTCGGTCCCCTCATCGACGTCAAGATGCTGGCGCTCATGCGCACGACCTTCACGACCCGCACGCTCGCGGGGATCGTCGTGGTGGTGCTGCTGTCGGCCTTCGCGATCGGGACGGTGGTGAACCTCCTTGCGTAGCGCGGAGCGGGTCGGCTGGATCAGCACGCGGTGGCTCGGCGTCGGGCTCGCCGCGATCCTCGCCGTCGTCACGATCGGCCTCGCGGTGACCGGGCGCCTGGGGCTGTACATCAACCCCGATTCGACGTGGTTCGCGGTGTCGATGGCCGTGGTGGCGCTCGTCGGCGCGGTGGCGTCCTTCGCCCTTCCGCTCGGAGCCGAGGCCGACCACGGGCACGACCACGGCTCCGAGCACGGCGCCGAACCCGCCGACCACGACCTCCACCGGCACCCGCTCGGTGCGGCGGCGACGATGGTCGGCGGGGTCACGGCATCCGGCGTCGTCGTCCTCACGCTCGTGCTGCCACCCGCATCGCTGTCGGCCGACCTCGCCATGTCGCGCGACGTCGGCGCGACCCCGCTGTTCGCCGGAGCGGATGCCGTCACCCTCGCGGCGACCGGAGACACGTCAACATTCGGGGTCGGCGAGTGGGCCACCGTCTTCGCGACCGCCACCAACCCCGACGCGTTCGACGGCGACCCGATCGAGCTGACGGGGTTCGTCACCCCCGGTGAGGGCGGGGACTTCGACCTCACGCGGCTCGTGATCACCCACTGCGTGATCGACGCCCAGCCGGCGAGCATCCCGGTGTCGGGTGAGCCGATCCCCGAGACCGGGCAGTGGGTCACGGTGACCGGCACCGTGCGCGCGTCGTCCGGCGGCACGCTCGAGATCGAGGCCGCGTCGATCGAGGAGATCCCCGAGCCGCAGGACCCCTATGAGTACTGAGCCGGCGACGCGACGTGTGCACGGCCGTCGGCGGCGCGGACGCGCCTTCGCGGGAGCCTTCACCATCGTCGTGGCGGTGCTCGCCGCGGTCGGGCTCGCCGGCGCAGCGGCGACCGTCGCCCAGGGACCCCGGGTCACCGACGTGCAGGTCGATCCTGCGGCGGCGGTCGCGGCATCCGGCTCCCGCCTGATCGTCACCACCACGCAGTCGCTCGCCGACGTCGCCTCCGAGCAGGTCACCGTCACACCGGCGACGCCGTTCGCCGTCGACACGGCAGGGCGGAGCGTGGGCATCCGGTTCGCGCTGCCGCTGTGGGACGACACCGAGTACACGGTCGTGATCGACGACGTCGAGCCCGCAGGAGGTGGCCCGGCCTCGACCATCACGGAGACGTTCCGCACCCCGGCGGCCGAGATCGAGCTGCTGCAGCGCGGCGGAGCCGAGGGCGACACGATCTTCCGCACCGACCTCTCCGGCGAGAACGCGCAGCCCGTGTTCACCCACCCGCACATCGAGGACTTCCGGGCCACGACGACGCACCTCGTCGTGTCCGTCCGCACCGACGACGACCGGGCCGGGCTCATCATGACCGACCTGGACGGCTCCGATCCCCGCGAGCTGCGGCTGCCCGGTGACGGCTTCGTCTCGAATCTGCAGAGCGCGGACCGCGGCGACGTGATCGGGTACACGTTCTCGGATGCCGAGCTCACCGCCGACAGTGGCCGCGAGAGCATGCTGTTCACCATGTCGCTGAAGGACCCGGAGGCCGAGCCCACCGCGGTCACGGTCGACGGCGCCGATGCGCGCATCGCGGAGTGGCGCTTCGTGCCCGACACCGACAGCATCCTCCTGCTCTCGTTCGACGGATCGCTGCTGCTCGCCGGGTCCAGCGGCGAGGGGGCGACCGCGCTCGGCACCGCGATGGCGATCGAGGGCATCGCCCGCGGCTCTTCGGAGGCCGTCGTCGAGAGGACCGACGCCATGGTGTCCATCGACCTCACCGATGCGACCGAGGCTCCGCTCGTCACGCCCGACGAGGATCCCGGCCCCGTGAGCACCGTGACCCCGCTCCCCGACGGGTCGACGATCCGCACCGCCGCCGTCCTCGACGCGGACGGCGCGCCGACGGGACGGACGTCCATCACGCTCGTCGCGCTCGACGGCGCGACCCGCCTGCTCACCGAGGTGCCGGAGACGGATGCCGTGCTGCAGGTCTGCGTGTCGCCGAGTGCCCGCTACGCGTCGCTGCTGATCGCACCGGACGCGGTCGTGAACCCGTACGACACGTACCAGCTGCCTCTGCCGGAGCGCACCGAGACGCGCGTGCTCGAACTGGCGGACGGCGCCGAGGCCGTGGCGCTCGCGGGGTCGTCGATCTCGTGGTGTCAGACCCCGCCGGTCTGAGCCCTCTCGTCGTCCCCCGGGCCGTATGCCGCTTCGCCGGCCTCGGCCGGGACGGGGATCGTCGCAGGCAGTCCGCGAGCGAGCACGATCGCGATCAGCGTCAGCGCGAAGACGAGGAACAGGGCCTGGCGCAGGGAGTCGACCTGCGTGTCGGCGTAGACCTGCCCGATCTCGGCGGCGACCTCTTCGCTGCCCCCGGCATCCAGGACGGCCTGCTCCGCCTGCTGCTGAGAGATGATCGGGGCGCCGCTCGCCGTCGCCTCGGCCACCTGCTGCTTGACGTCGTCGGTGAGGGTCGTGCTGCCCTGCACGGCCGCGCCGAACCCGGACGTGAGCAGGAGGATGAACACGGAGCCCACGATCGCCGTGCCGAACGACGAGCCGAGGTTCTGGAAGGTCCCCTGCAGGCCGCCGACCTCGGACGTGTCGTCCTTCGAGACCGCCGACATGTTCACGTTGCCGAGCTGCGACGCGAGCAGGCCGAAGCCTGCGCCGACCACGAACATGCCCGCGGCGAACAGCCAGTCGTTGAGGTCGGGCTGCACTGCGATGAACACGAACAGCAGACCGAGGCCGAGGGTGAACTGCCCGATGCGCGCGATGTTGCGGGCGGAGCGCACCGTCGACAGCCGGGATCCGATGATCGAGAAGATGATGAGCCCCACCGACAGCGGCAGGATCTTCAGGCCGGTCTGGAGGGCGTCGTAGCCGAGGATCGTCTGCAGGTACACCGGCACAACGAAGAAGAGCGCCGCGATCGCGAAGTACTGCGCGAGGAACATCGTCAGGCCGCTGCGGAGGGCCGGGATGCGCAGCATGCTGACCTTGAGGAGCGGCACGCGCCCGATCGCCTCGAGGTGCTGCTGACGCCGGACGAACCACCACAGCACGATGATCGCGATCAGGATCAGGTATGCGACCGGCGAGACGCCGAACGGAGCGATCGTCACGCCGCCGATCTCCGGCGGGTCGAGCGGTACGAGCCAGCCCCAGGTCTTGCTCTGCAGCATCGCGAAGACGAGGATGGCGAGGCCCGCGGCCGAGAGGATGACGCTCAGCAGGTCGATGCGCAGCTTCTTGTCGCCCGGGATGTCCTTGATCCGCCCGGAGAAGATGAGGACGAGCACCATGACGACCGCCTCGCCCACGAAGACGTAGCGCCATGAGGCGTAGGTGGTCATGAGTCCGCCGATGAGGGGGCCGGCAGCGGCGGCGAAGCCCGTGATCGCGCCCAGCGCCGAGAACGCGATGACCCGGTCGCGGCCGGTGTAGTTGATCGCGGCCAGCGCCGCGATCGCCGGGATGACGAGGATCGCACCGAGGCCCTCGACCAGCGACCAGCCGAACAGCAGAACGGTCAGGTTCGGGGCGAGAGCGGTGGTGAGCGATCCGATGCCGTAGACGACGGAGCCGATCCGGAACGCCGCGCTGCGACCCCACTTGTCGCCGAGCTTGCCGCCCGTGAGCATGAACGCCGCCATCGTCAGCGCGTAGAACGTGATCGCCGCCTGCATCCCGCCGATGTCGGTGCCGAGGTCGGCCGCGACGGTGGAGATCGACACGTTCATGACCGTGCTGTCGAGCACCATGACGAACTGCGAGACCCCGAGGATGATCAGGACGAACCAGCGCTTCATGAGCGAAGGCTAGTGCGATCGCGCGCGTCGCGTATCGCCCCGCGTGGGTGACCCGGCCCATGCGTAGACTCCCGGCATGGCCCTTCCCGAGCTGTCACGCGCTCGCCGCGAGGACCTCGCCGGGCTCCCGGCGGACGTCGCCCCGCGCCTCCTCGGCGGACACCTCACCACCGTCGTGGGCGGGGAGACCGTCACCGTCCGGCTGACCGAGGTGGAGGCGTACCACGGCCTCGGCACCGGGCACATCGCCGATCCCGGCTCGCACGCCCGCATGGGTCCGACCGCCCGCAACGCGACGATGTGGGGCGAGCCCGGACATCTGTACGTCTACCTCAGCCACGGCATCCATTCGTGCGTCAACGTCGTGTGCGGCCCGGTCGGCGTCGCGGGCGGAATCCTCCTCCGCGGCGGCGAGGTGATCGAAGGAGCGGATGCCGCGGCCCGGCGCCGGCCCGCGGCGCGCAGCGCCCGAGACCTCGCACGCGGACCGGGCAGGCTCGGCGACGCGGTGGGGCTGCGGCATCCGGTGCACGACGGCATCGACGCCATCGCCGGTGATCCGTGGCATGGCGCGATCGCCCGACTGCGCCTGCTCACGGAGCCGCTCGCCGAGGTGGCCGCCGGTCCCCGCGTGGGGGTGGCCGGCGCCGCGGGGACGGCGGCCTTCCCATGGCGCTTCTGGATCGACGGCGATCCGACGGTCTCGGCCTTCCGGTGGGGGCGCGGCGCCGGGCCACTGGACTGATCCGGGATCAGCGCAGGGAGGTGGCGGGGCGGGGCCGGGGCATCCACCGTGCTAGACTGACTCTTTGTCTGCGCGCACTCCAGCACGCAGTTCGCATCCCAACTCCTCGGCAGACCGGAAACGGTTCGCTGTGGCGTGGGGTGCAGACAAGGGATCTTGGGTGGGGCCGTCCGGCTTCACGGTACTAAGGAGAATTCACTATGGCAGCAGTGTGCCAGGTGACTGGAGCTGTTCCCGGCTTCGGTCACAACATCTCGCACTCGCACCGCCGGACGAAGCGCCGCTTCGACCCGAACGTGCAGAAGAAGACCTACTTCGTTCCGTCGCTGGGTCGCAACATCAAGCTCAACGTCTCGGCCAAGGGCATCAAGGTCATTGATGCACGCGGCATCGAGTCCGTCGTCAAGGACATGCTCGCGAAGGGTGTGAAGCTCTGATGGCCAAGAAGGCTCAGGACGTTCGTCCGATCATCAAGCTGCGTTCGACCGCCGGCACGGGGTACACCTACGTGACGCGCAAGAACCGCCGCAACAACCCCGACCGCATCGTGCTCAAGAAGTACGACCCGGTCATCCGCAAGCACGTCGAATTCCGAGAGGAGCGTTGATCCATGGCTAAGAAGAGCAAGATCGCACGCAACGAGCAGCGCAAGGTGGTCGTCGACCGCTACGCCGCGAAGCGCGCCGAGCTGAAGAAGGCGCTCGTCTCGCCCGAGTCGACCGACGAGCAGCGCGAAGCCGCTCGCGTGGGCCTGCAGAAGCTGCCCCGCAACGCGTCGCCCGCCCGCGTGCGCTCGCGCGACGTCATCGACGGCCGTCCCCGCGGTGTCCTCACGAAGTTCGGCATCTCGCGTGTCCGCTTCCGTGACATGGCGCACCGCGGCGAGCTGCCCGGCGTGACCAAGTCGAGCTGGTAAGCACCACAGCATTTCCGCAAAGGGCGGGGTTCTCCGGAACCCCGCCCTTTGCGCATTCGCCTACACTCGTTCTCCCGGACAGCGAGGAGTGAAGGATGCCCCTGGATCCGTTCTTCGCCGAGCGCCTGCGCGTGCATCGGCGATACCTCCTCGAGAAGAACCTGCGCCAGGTGGGTGCGCGCGTGTCCGCGCTCTGGCCCTTCACGCGGGAGTCGCCGGCGTCGTCGGACTCGGCGGCGGAAGGACCGGGGCGAGAAGACGTGCGGGCCGAGCTCCGCCGCGGACCCGTCACGCACGATGCGCGATCACGCGCGCGGGCCCGCCATCGACGAGCGGCCCTCGCGTGGGACCGCACCGAATTGCGCACGGTGGGCACGCCGGGCCCCGGCATCCGCACCACCGAGCACCGGGTGGACGCGCCCGGACTCCCCGCAGTGCGCGTGCGCGTCTACCACCCCGACGAGACGGGAGCCCCCGTTCCCGCCGTCCTCGCGTTCTTCGGGGGCGCCTTCCGCATCGGGGGCATCGACTATCCCACGACGGATGCCGCGTACCGCCGCCGAGCAGCGGACTCGGGGGTCGCGATCGCGGCCGTCGACTACGCGCTGGCGCCCGAGCATCGGTACCCGGTCGCGGTCGGGCAGGCGACCGCCGCGCTGGACTGGCTCTTCGCCCAGGCGGGCGAGCTGGGCATCGACCCGGAGCGGATCGGCGTCGCCGGGGCGTCGGCGGGGGCGAACATCGCGGCCGCTCTGACCCTCGCCAACCGTGACGGCGCCCGGCACCCGCTCCGGCTCCAGGTGCTCGAAGTCCCGGTGGTCGACCTGACCGGGAAGCACCTCGACCTGCGCGCGACGCGGGCGCTCGGCATCCCGAGCATCATCGCGCTGCGCGAGCTGCGCTCCGTGGCGCGCACCTACCTCGCCCGACCCGCCGATGCGCGCGAGCCGCTCGCCTCTCCGCTGCGGGCGACATCCCACGAAGGACTCCCTCCGGCGGTGATCCTCACGGCGGAGTACGACCCGCTCCGCGGCGACGGCGAGGCCTACGCCGCAGCGCTGCGCAGAGCAGGGGTCGAGGCGAGTGCCGTCCGCTACCTCGGCGTGACCCACGACGCCGCGATCTTCACGGCCGTGCTCCCCGCCGCGCGTCGCTGGCACGCGGACGTGCTGACGGCCCTCCGCCGCCTGCACGACTGACCACCGCAACGCGGGCTCCGGCCGAGAGCGCACGAACGGCTACGCGACCGCTGCTGCCGCCGTGATTTGCGCACTGTCGGCGCCGGGCAGCGGAAGGGCCCGGAGCTCTCGCGAACTCCGGGCCCTGTGTCCCACCACGGACACCGGCCGAGACACCACTCGACCGCCGGGACCCCAGCAG
Organism: Microbacterium sulfonylureivorans; assembly: GCF_003999995.1. NCBI lineage: Bacteria > Bacillati > Actinomycetota > Actinomycetes > Micrococcales > Microbacteriaceae > Microbacterium > Microbacterium sulfonylureivorans. The sequence continues at coordinate 1,295,965 of NZ_RJAD01000001.1, read as the reverse complement.
GGCTGGCGTCCCGGCGGCGGAGTGGTTCCCCGTCGGCGCCGGGGGGCATCCGATTACTGTGCCGCCTCGGTCTCGGGGGCGGCCGCCTGCGCCTCGCGCACCTGGTGGGTGGTGGCCCACTCGAGGGCGTAGTCGGCGATCTCCTCCCAGCCGTCCTGGCTGACGAGGCGGTGGGTGCGACCCGGGTACGTCTTGTAGTCGACGATCGCGGGGCTGCCCGACTTCTGGTACTTCTTCACGATGGCCTCGCCGATGGCGGGCGGCACGACGTGGTCGATCTCACCCGTGATGATGAGGAGCGGTGCGCGGTCGGTGCGGCCGTAGTCGACGTGGGTGACGCCGCCCTTCTCGTTGAGCACGGACAGCACGCCCTCGAAGAAGACCCGGTTGTACGAGTTCACCGCGAACTCCTCCCAGAGCTTGTCGGACTCCTCGCGGGGCAGGTCGTTGCCGAAGGTGAAGTGGAAGTGGCGCTTCGACAGCGGCTTCGCGCCGTTCCGACCGAAGGGGTTCGCGAGGATCGGCGTGCCGGTCCACAGCGTCGAGAGCGGGAGCGCGGTGACGCCGGCGGTCTGTCCGGGTGCGACGCCGACGTACGCGACTCCGAGGCCGCGGTCGGCGAGCATCTGGGTGAGGACTCCACCGAACGAGTGGCCGATGATGATCGGCTTCTGCGGCAGCTCGCGGATGATGCGCTCGTAGTTGTCGGCGATCTGCTTCAGGCCGATCCCCTTGAGTGCGGCGGGGTTGCGGCGGATGTCTTCGACGGTGCGGTCGTCGATGCCGGGCCATCCCGGGACGATGACCTGGTGGCCGGCGGCGCGGAAGCGCTCGGCCCAGGTGTCCCAGCTCTTCGGGGTCATCCAGAGGCCATGGATGAGGACGATGGGGGTCTTGGTCGTGGTGTTCATGTCGATCTCCTGTGTGGTGTCGCGGTGGGCTTTGTGTTGAGTTCCAGATTCCGGATCCTGTGCCGTCCGGTTGATGTAATCTGATAGTAGACCGAACGTTCTATCTACACAAGAGTATTCCCAAAGATTCTCAAATCAGTTCGAAGTGGCACGATGGACCCCGGAGGAGAACCATGAGCACCACCCCCGCGCAGGCCGCGAGCACCCGCCCCTCCCCTGCCAGAGGACGGCTCCTGGATGCCGCGACCGACCTCTTCTATCGCGAAGGCATCCACTCGGTCGGCGTCGATCGCATCATCGAAGCGGCCGGCGTGACCCGCGCGACGATGTACAAGCAGTTCGAGGGCAAGGAGGGTCTGGTCCTGGCCTATCTGCGGGGCGAGGACGAGGGCCTTCGCGCACTGTTCGCCCAGGCCGGCGCGGCATCATCCGATCCCGACGTGCTGCTCGAGCTCGTCATCGGCGGCATCGAGCAGGACATCCGCGAGCGCCACACGCGCGGTTGCCCCTTCATCAACGCGGCCGCGGAGTACCCCGACGCCGGTCCGGTGCGCGACCTCATCGACGCTCATCGCGAGTGGTTCCGCTCGACGCTGGAGCAGCTCGCGACCGCCGCAGGCCTCGTCGACCCCGCCGATGTGGCATCCTCCCTCGTGCTGCTGCGCGACGCAGCGCTCGTCGGCGGCTACCTCGACGGTCAGGATCGGGTCGCTCCCGCGTTCGCCCGGACGGCCCGCGGAGTCATCGCCTCGCACCGCCGCTGAGCCCACGTTCCCGTCACGGATCGGGCCTGAAACGGGCGTCACATCGGTCACACAGGCCACTTTGACCCCCGACACGCCGCCCGGAACGGCGGAAAACCCCGGAAATACGCGGATCTGCGCGCGAAGTCAGGTACATTCGAGGCGGTCGATCCGACCAGCCGGGGGGCGAATGCCGTCCGGTCCGAGCAATGAAAAGGACGGCGATTCCGCCGCCTTTTGGAGGACAATCCCCATGGCCGACAAGTCCATCACCAAGACCGAACTCGTCGCGAGCATCGCCAGCGCGACCGGGCAGAGCCAGTCCGCCGTGTCGGGCGTGCTCGACTCCCTCTTCTCCACCGTCTCCGAGGCGGTCGCCAAGGGCAGCAAGGTCTCGATCCCCGGCTGGATCTCGTTCGAGCGCGTCGAGACGTCGGCTCGCACCGGCCGCAACCCCCAGACGGGCGAGGAGATCAAGATCCCCGCCGGCCAGCGTGTGAAGGTCACCGCCGGCTCCAAGCTGAAGGCCGCCGTCAAGTAACGACGACCACACAAGAAGGGGGATGCCGCGGCATCCCCCTTCTGCTTTGCCCGGGGTCGGCGATCAACGCTCCGGCGCACGCCTAGGCTTGAGGTGTGATCCCCACGCCCACTCCACACGGCGCCGGCGCGCCGCGCGGAGCCTCGGGGCGCATGGGTCCAGCACGGGCCCTGCGGGCCGCGGGGCCGGTGATCCTCGTCGTCAGCGCGCTCGTCGTGCTCGTCTGGGCGCTGGCGTACGGCGGGGGGGCCGCGCCGTTGGCGATCGGCGATCCGGGGCCCTTCGCGCGCTGGGGACTCCCCGTCGCCAAGCTCTTCGTGAACCTGTCCGCCGCCGGCATGGTGGGTGCACTCGTCACCGCCCTGTTCGCCCTCAAGGCGGGCGAGCGAGAGTTCGACGTCGCGCTCGATGCGGCATCCATCTCGGCCGCCGTGTTCACGGTCTCCGCCGCCGCAACTGGCTTCCTCACCTTCATCGACGCCTTCAACCCGGCGATCGACGCCGGTCCCGAGTTCGGGGCGCAGCTCGGCCGTTTCCTCATCGAGACGGAAGTCGGACGCACCTGGCTCATCACCACCGTCGCCGGTGCCGGGCTGACCGTCCTGACCTTCGCCGTGCGCTCCTGGACGGCGACGTTCGTCGTGGGGATCCTCGCCGTCGCCGCGCTCGTGCCGATGGGCACCCAGGGGCACTCCGGCGAAGAGGCGTTCCACCACGAGGCCATGACGGCGCTCATCCTCCACATCATCGCCGCAGCCGTGTGGCTCGGCGGGCTGATCCTGATGGTTCTCGTGCGCCCGCTCCTCGGCCGCGACCGCCTCCCGCCGGTGCTCTCGAGGTACTCGAGCATCGCTCTCGCGGCGTTCGTCGTCGTGGCCGTGTCGGGCACCGTGCGTGCGGCGATCGGGCTGCAGAGCTGGGACGCGCTTCTGTCGCCGTACGGCGTCATCCTCGGCGTGAAGATCGTGGCGCTGATCGGGCTCGGCGTCTTCGGCGCCTGGTATCGGCTGCGTCTGATCGGGCGACTCCGGGAGGATGCGGCATCCCGCACGTTCTGGACCCTGATCGTGTTCGAGATCGTGCTGATGGGCGCGGCGAGCGGTGCGGCGGCCGCCCTCGCCCGCACGCCTCCGCCGGTCTCGGCAGGTCTCCCCGCCGTCCGTACCCCCGCGGAGGTGCTGACGGGCGCCCCGCTGCCGGTCGAGCTCACCCCCGACCGCTGGCTCACGGCCTGGAACATCGACCTGCTGTGGGCCGTCGCGGCAGGGTTCGGAGTGTTCTTCTACCTCGTCGGCGTATGGCGCCTGCGTCGCCGCGGCGACGAATGGCCGATCTACCGGACCATCATGTGGGTAGCGGGGCTCGGGCTGCTCGTCTGGGTGACCGGCGGCGTGATCAACGTCTACCAGGACTACCTGTTCAGCATGCACATGGTCGGGCACATGCTCCTCACCATGGCGATCCCGCTGCTGCTCGTCGCCGGCGCCCCGGTCACGCTCGCGGCCCGGGCGATACGCAAGAGGGACGATGGCACGCGCGGTGGGCGCGAATGGATCCTGTGGGCGGTGCACTCGCCCGTCGCCCGCGTGCTGACGAACCCGCTCGTCGCGGCCGGCCTGTTCATCGGCTCGCTGTGGATCTTCTACTACACCGATCTCTTCCGCTGGTCGCTGTACGACCACCTCGGTCACGAGTGGATGACCGCGCACTTCCTCTTCACCGGGTATCTCTTCGTGCTCACGCTCATCGGAATCGATCCGGTGCCGTATCGACTGCCGTACCCGGGGCGCCTCCTGCTGCTCATCGGCATCATGGCGATGCACGCGTTCTTCGGGATCGCGATCATGATGCAGTCGGGCCTGATGGTGGCCGAGTGGTTCGGATCGATGGGGCGCACGTGGGGCGCGACTCCGCTCGACGACCAGTACACCGGCGGCGGCGTCGCCTGGTCGATCGGCGAGATCCCGACGCTCATCCTCGCCATCACGGTGGCGATCCAGTGGAGCCGCAGCGATGCCCGTGACCAGAAGCGCCGGGACCGCCACGCCGACCGCACCGGCGATGCGGAGCTCGAGGAGTACAACGCCCGCCTCGCCGAGCTCGCCGAGCGGGATGCCCGGGCGGGTCGCTGACGCCTACTGCGTGTCAGGGCCCGACACGACGATCGATGCCCGGCCGTCGGGCTGCACCGTGATCTGGCCGGTCACGATGAAGGGGACGTCCTCGCTCACGTGGCTGATGGACCCGTCGTACAGCGACTGGATGTCGACCTCGATGTGCGCGGTCGCATCGGCCGGCTCGATGCGCCAGCCGGCGCCCTCGGGCGTGACCTTCACGCTCGGCTGCTTCACCATCGACCACTTCGGCAGCGAGTCGATGCGATCCTGAACGACGTATCCGAACGGGCACGCAGTGGGCTGCAGCACCTCCTGCGTCGCGCACGCCGTGAGGAACTCCTCCACCTCTCCCTGCACCACCGCGATGAACTCGTCGGTGGCCTCCGCCTGGATCTCGACGGGGATGTCGTGGAATGGGCTGTCGGAGAGGACCGCCACGCCCGGCGTCGCCGAGATGGCCGTGTCGACCGACACGGAGTACAGGCCCGGTGAGAACACCAGGAGCGGGACGGCGGCGAGCGGATCGGCATCCGCTCCGTCCACCGAGACCTGACGCTTGTCGATCTCGAACCCGTTCACCGAGAAGACCATCGACCCCTTCACGACGAGGTCCATCACCGCCAGCGGGCTGGTGGCGAAGCGCCACGTCGGGGCGAGGCCGATCGATCCGTCGCGCGCCACGGCGAACGTGGTCGTGCCGGGATATCCGCCCGCCTCGTACTCGACGCTGACGCGGGTGATCTCGCCGTCGACGGTCTCCGACACGACGCGAGCGTCGGCGAGCGGTGCGAGCGCCGCCTCGCGCAGCAGCGCCTCCGATGCGGTGGCGGGCAGCCCGGCGGCTTCCAGCGCCGCCGAGTCGACGGCGACGCCGGGCACGGTGAGGGCCTCGGCCGCGTCGCCGTCGGCGAGCATCGAGAGGTAGCGCTCGACGAAGGCCGTCGGGCTGTAGAACTCCTTCTGGATCGCGCCCACCGCTGCGGCGGTCGCACCGACGAGGAGCACTCCGACCACGCCGAGCAGCGTGAGGTCGAGCGCGAGGCTGCGCCGACGGCGAGGCTTGCGGGGCGGCTGGATCGGTCCGGGGGTGCCGTCGCCCGGGCTCGCGGAGGGCGCCGGCGGCGCCGACGCGCGACCAGCCGTGGTGTCCACCGCCCCTTGGTCCACCGCTCCAGTCTAGGAAGTCGCCGGCGTTCTCCCCGAACCTCCGTCATACGGAGATGCGCGGTGCGGTCAGGCCGTGGCGGAGGTGAGGTCGCGCACGACCCCCGCGGCCGCCATCTGACCGGCCGCGATCGCCGCGGCGAGCGAGACCATCGGGCCGGCGGCCGCCGCCGTGTGGGCCATGTCGCCCGCGGCGTAGACGCCGGGCACCGAGGTGGCGCCGACCAGATCGACCTCGACGGCGCCGCTCGGCAGCATCCGGCACCCGAGTCGTTCGGCGAAGGGCGCCCGCTGGCTCGGCGTCGGAGCCACGAAGAGGCCGGCCACGGACCGGGCAGTGCCGTCGCGGGTCTCGATGCGAAGACCTTCGGCCTCGGCGACGATGCGTTCGATCGACCCCGGTGGGATCACCACGACCTCCGACGCCAACGGCGCCAGCATCCGCCGGATCATCTCGGCGTGCTCGCCGTCGAGCGCCACCGCGACCGCCCGCCCGGCGAACTCGTGGCCGTGGCAGAAAGGACATTGCGCGACGCGCCGACCCCACTCGGCCGCGAGTCCGGGAATCGGCGGCAGCTCGTCGCGGACCCCGGTCGCGAGCACCACGCGAGCGGCCCGCACGACCTCCCCGTCCGCGAGGGCGATCGTGAACCCGCCGTCGGCGGCGACCACGCTCTCCACCGCGGCATCGCGCACCTCGACCGTCGGGTACGCGACGAGCTCCGTCCGAGCGCGGGCGCGCAGCTCGGCGGGTGCGACGCCGTCGTTCGCCAGCAGATTGTGGGCATGCTCGACGGTGCCGTTGCGGTACTCGCCGGAATCGACGAGCAGCGTTCGCCGATGCATCCGTCCCAGTGTCAGCGCGGCCTGCAGACCCGCGGGTCCGCCCCCGATCACGATCGCTTCGTACACGGCGCGTCCTCCTTCTTGCTTGTGTTCTCCTCGATCCTGTGACTTCATGTCGACATGAAGTCAAGTCGCCTTCCGATCGGGGATGCCGCCAATCGGTTCGGGCTCGCCACGCACGTGCTTCGCCATTGGGAGGACGTCGGTCTGCTGCATCCGGAGCGCGATAGCTCCGGCCGCCGGCTCTTCTCCGACGACGATCTCGTCCGCGTCGGGGTGATCGTGCGGAGCAAGGCGGCGGGGATGAGCCTCGAGCAGATCGGCGTCCTGCTCGACGAGCAGGCGCCCGAGCGTCACCGTGTGCTCGCGGAGCACCTGGCCGACCTCGCCCGGCGGATGGCGGACATGGAGCAGTCGAGACGCATGACCGAGCACGCGCTCCGCTGCCGTTCGCACGACATCACGACGTGCCCGCGCTTCCGCGCCATCATGGACGAGGTCGTCGCCGGCACGGGTCGGTGGCGGGATGCCGAACCGCCTGTGGACGGGGAGGCGTCGTCCACCGATCCGCCCGTCGCCGGCCGGGGTCCGGCATCCGCTGGCTAACATGAATCGGTGACCACGCCGCCGCTGTCCGCCGAGCAGGAGTCCCTGTTCCGGCTCATCGAGGACACGCGGGAGCACGTTTTCGTCACCGGCCGCGCCGGCACGGGCAAATCGACCCTGCTGCAGCACCTCGCCTGGCACACCAGCAAGTCGATCGCGGTGTGCGCTCCCACCGGGGTCGCCGCGCTCAACGTCGAAGGACAGACGATCCACTCGCTGTTCCGTCTGCCGATCGGGCTGATCGCGAACGGCGAGATCGACCAGTCCGATGCCGCGCGCAAGATCCTCAACGCCATCGACACCCTCGTGATCGATGAGATCTCCATGGTCAACGCCGACCTCATGGACGCCATCGACCGGTCGCTCCGGCAGGCGCGCGGTCGCCGCGCCGAGCCGTTCGGCGGGGTCCAGATCGTGATGTTCGGCGATCCGTACCAGCTCGCCCCGGTGCCGCCGCGCGGCGACGAGCTGCGCTACATCCGCGACCACTACCGCTCATTCTGGTTCTTCGACGCGAAGGTGTGGGTCGGCGAGACCGCGAGCGACGGCATCATCGACATCGGCTCCTACGGCGCCGACCTGCACATTCGCGAGCTCGTCGACATCCATCGTCAGTCCGACCCGGCGTTCAAGGCGATGCTCAACGCCGTGCGGTACGGCAGGGTGACGGCCGACATCGCGCAGATCCTCAACGACACCGGTGCGCGCACGCCTCCCGACCCGGCCGACGGCGAGCATCCGATCATCACGCTCGCGACGCGCAACGACATCGTCAACGGCATCAACCGCCGCCATCTCACTGAGCTCATCGGCCGCGAGCAGACCGCGACCGCCGAGATCAACGGCGACTTCGGGCGAGGGGATGCCTCGTACCCCGCCGACGTCGACCTCAAGCTCAAGGTCGGGGCACAGGTCATGTTCCTGCGCAACGACACCCAGTCCTTCGGCGAGCCGCCGCGCTGGGTCAACGGGACGATCGGCACGGTCACGCGCATCGCCGGCGGCACGGTGAGGGTCGACGTCGAGGGCGAGGAGTTCGATGTCGAGCCGGCGGTGTGGGAGAGGTTCCGCTACGCCTACGACGCCGGATCGAAGTCGCTCTCGCGCGAGATCGTGGCCGAGTTCACCCAGTTCCCGCTGCGCCTGGCGTGGGCGGTCACGATCCACAAGTCGCAGGGCAAGACGTACGACAGGGCGATCGTCGACCTCGGGTCGGGCGCGTTCGCACCCGGACAGACGTATGTCGCGCTGTCACGGTTGACGTCGCTCGACGGGCTCTACCTCTCACGGCCGCTCCGGCCGAGCGACATACGCGTCGACCCCGACGTGCAGCGGTTCATGGCCGGGGTGCGCGCGCAGGCGCAGGCGCAGACTCAGGCGACCTGAGCGGCCTTCGCCTGGGCCAGGTCGTCGAACAGCTCCGTGTTGAACCGATACGCGAGCAGCACCTCGTCGATCACCCGCTCCTGCTCCGCGGCATCCCATGGTGCCGCGTCGAGCTGGTCGCGGTAGACGTCCTTGAACGCCCGCGGATCGGCGATGTCCTCGAAGAGGTAGAAGCCGATGCCGTTGGTCTCGAAGCCGAATCGGCGCGCCATGAGCCGGCCGATGAACTGGCCGCCGGACAGGTCTCCGAGGTAGCGGGTGTAGTGATGGGCGACGAATCCGCCCGGCCACGTCGCGCCCACCTCGTTGATGCGGTCGACATACCGCTGCGTGGTCGGCAGCGGTGTGATCGCCGACTTCCAGTCCGGGCCGACGAGGAACTCGAGGTCGGCCTCGAGCGCGGGCAGGCGCGTCAGCTTGTCGCTGATGAAGACCGATGCGACGGGATCGCTGCGCATCTGGCCTGCGGTGCGCTCGAGCGCCTCGTAGATGAACCAGTGCTGGGCGACGAGCGCGACGTAGTCATCGCGCGTGCCCTCCCCCGTCATGAGGTCGGCCATGAAGCCGGCGTGCTCACTGGACGAGTGGGCACGGCTGGATCGCTCCCGCAGGGCGGCGGAGAACGGGATCGGGTCGCTCATGGGCCCATTGTAAGAGATTTAGGGTCGCCTAACCTATCCCCATTTCGAACTAGGCGTGCGGACGCGGTTCGATGCCGAGGCGCCGGCACGCCTCGTCGTAGAGGGCGACGATCTCACGCCGCACCTCCGGGCGCTCGGTGATGGGCCCGCCGGGCCACGCTGCGGCGATGTCCGCGGTCGTGCCGTCGGCGAGAGTCGCCCGCCACGTGCCGCCGTCGCCGTCGAATCCGGTCATGACGGCGTCCACCACGTCGAACCCGACGCCGAATGCCCGGGCGATCAGGACGTTGTCATCCCCGTGGTCGCCGTTCATGTGGCCGAGCACGCCGGCCAGAGCGGAGTCGTCGAAGTGGTGCGTCATCGTTCCAGCCTAGGCAGTGAGGTGGGTCTCCCACGGCCGGGTGTGTTTGAATCTATGGACGATCATCGGGGGGTGAGCATGCGGGCCCAACCCAGGAAGCGGCGAGCCGTCGCTGCGCTGTCGGCCGCCCTGATGTTCGCGCTCGCCGTCACCGGCTGTTCGGCGGAGCGCCAGGTCGATCTCGGGGCATCCCCGCAGGAGGACGTCGCGCTCGCCGACGGCTCGATCGAACAGCTGCAGGATGCCGTGTCCAACGCGATTCGCGCGACGGGCTCGTCCGGCGCCATCGTGGGCGTGTGGGTGCCGTGGGCGGGCAGCTGGGTCGCCGGCATGGGGACGCAGGGTCCCGGCGACGACGCCGAAGTGACCGCGGACATGCAGTTCCCCGCCGGTCGCATCGCCCGCGCGATGACCTGCGACGTCCTCTACGCCGCCGCCGCCGAGGGCAAGGTCAAACTCGACGATGCCGTGACCACCTGGGTGGCGAGCGTTCCGGCCCTCACCGACATCACTCTCGAGCAGCTGTGCGACGGCACATCGGGCATCGGGGCGTACGGTCCGCATCTCACTCCGCTCTTCCTGGCCAACCCGTCCCGCACCTGGACCCCTCGCGAGCTCGCCAGCTTCGGACTGGGTGAGCCGCGAACCACCGAGCCGGGCGCGGCGTACCGCGACTCCGATGCCGGGTATGTGCTGCTCGGCCTCGCGCTCGAGCGCGCGCTGGGCATGTCCGCCGCCGAGCTCATCGACGAATATGTCGCCGGACCGCTCGATCTCGAGTCGACCCGCCTCGGGGCGCCCGCATCCGAGTCCGTCCTGCAGGGGCTCTTCGCACGTCCCGCCAAGGGTGGGAAGCGCGACTGCGTCGATCCCGTCATCGCCACCGATGTCTCACCGAGCGTGGGCTACACCGACAGTGGCGTATCGAGCGACATCGACGACCTGGGCCGCTACGCGCGCGCCCTCGCCACCGGCGCGCTGCAGCCCGAGAACGACGACCGGTTCTCCGATCCCCTCCCCGCGACGGCGAGCGCGCCATCGTGGTACACGACGGCGGGCGGGGCCGTGCTGGCCGGGTCGCTCATCGGACAGTTCGGGACGGCCCCCGGCTACACGAGCGCGGCGTTCTCCGACCCCGAGACCGGATTGACGATCGCCGTCGTGCTCAACAACTCGTCCGGCGGTGCGGGCTTCGGCGCGTATCTCGCGTGGGAGCTTGCGGCGATCGCCTCGAAGGTGCCCGCCTCCGAGGGGAAGACCGCGCCCGAGGCCGGACTGCCGTGGACCGCAGAGCAGTACCACACGGCGATCAGCAACGCGGCTGTCTGCGCGGCGCCGCCGGAGTGAGTTCGTGACGACCCGCGCGGGCACGACGCCGGCGGTGCTGCTCGTCGTGGTCGGCCTCGCGTGCCAGGAAGTGGGCGCCTCGCTGGCCGTCCTGCTCTTCCCCACGGTCGGCCCGCTCGGCATGGTGATGCTGAGGCTGGTGTTCTCGGCCGTGCTGCTGCTGCTCATCGCCCGTCCGGCGATCCGCGGCCACTCGCGCTCGGACTGGACGGGAGTCGTCTGGTTCGGTGTCGTGCTCGCCACGATGAACGCCCTCTTCTACCTGGCCCTCGAGCGCCTTCCGCTCGGGGTCACCGTGACGATCGAGGTCCTGGGGCCCCTGGCGCTGTCGATCGTCGCCGCCCGGCGCGCATCGGCGTGGCTCTGGGCCCTGCTCGCCCTCGTCGGCGTGGTCTCGCTCGGAGGCGGCGGCTGGGACCGGCTCGACCCCCTCGGTGTGGTGTTCGCCCTCGGAGCGGCGGCGAGCTGGGCGTTCTACATCCTCGCCTCGGCCCGCGTGGGGCGCGCGTTCCCCAAGCTCGACGGACTCGCTCTCGCGATGACCGTCGGGGCGGTGATCGCGCTGCCCTTCGGCATCGCCGATGCCGGTACGGCGCTCCTGCGGCTGGAGATCGTGGCGCTGGGCGCGGCGGTGGCGGTCCTGTCATCCACCATCCCGTACGCACTCGAGCTCGTCGCCCTCCGGCGCCTGCCCGCGGCGGTCTTCGCGATCCTCATGAGCCTCGCCCCGGCAACCGCCGCGATCGCCGGATTCGTCTTCCTCGGTCAGCACCTCACGTGGCCGGAGATCGTCGGCATCTGCCTCGTGATCGCCGCGAGCATCGGCGCCGTGCTGTCGTCGGCGCGCGCCGCTCGCGAGGCGGCCGAGCCGCTCGCCTGACCGGGTCGCCGATGTAGCGGCTGGTTGGTACATGTGTGTATCGTCTGAGTGACACAAATGGGAGGCCCGACGATGGTGTGGTTCTACGCTCAGATGTTCGGCTGGCTACTGCTCGGGGTCGTGCTCGGAGTCACCTGGAGGCTCGCGCGTGGCCGGAGGTACGCGTTGGCGGGAGGGGTCGTGGCCGCTTGCACGGGGCTCGCTGTCGTCCCTGTGATCCTGGTCGAGGTGCTCCCGGATCTGTTGCTCATGGCTCCGATCAATCAATCACCGACGGCAGTGGTGTGGTACTTGGATAACCGCTACCTGCTGACGATCCTCGCGGGAATCCTCGGAGTGGCGTTGCTCGCCCTCCCGGTGCGCCGACGCTCAAGCGGAGGATCCGCCGACCTCGCTCCACGGTCGCTCGGAACTTTCACGGACTCACGGCGCTTCATCGCGCCGATCATCTTCATCGCGATCATCCTCATCATCACGCTCACCACCGGCGCGCTCTCCGAGGCCGATCCCCAGACGGGACGCTACGACCAGATCATGGTCGACGGCGGCGTGATGGCGATCGGCACCACGATCTACGGCTGGTTCTACTCGGTCCCCGCGCTGATCGCCCTCTTCGGACTGATCGCGGTCGCCGCCATCGTCCTCAGTCTGATCGCCCGTCCCGCGTTCATGGAGGATCGTGAGACGGACGTGCGCATTCGCTGGATCCGCTCACGAAACGTGGTGACGGCTGTCACGGCGACGCTGGTTCTTCATCTCGGCATGCTGTTCACCTCCCTGTCCGCCACCGCCTCGGTCACCGGGACGTTCGCCACCCCGGATGGGCAGGTCTCGATGTGGAGCCCGATCGCGGCCTTCGGGCCGGTCTTCACCATCGCCGCATACTTCTCCGGGATCGCTGGTGTCGCCCTTTGGACCACCGTCGCGCTCACCGCGATCCCTGCACGCCGACCGGCACTCGTCGCGGTGCCGACATGATCATCCGACTGTCCGGCTCCGCCCCGCCGACGGAACAGATCCGCGATCAGATCCGCGGTCTCATCGCCTCGGGTCACCTCGCCTCCCCGGACAGACTGCCGTCGGTGCGGCAGCTTGCGAGCGACCTCGGTGTCGCCCCGGGAACTGTCGCGAAGGCGTACCGCGCTCTGGAGGCCGACGGCCTGCTGGTCACACGGACAGGTGCCGGGACGCGAGTCAGTCCGGACGCGTCCACCACGCCCCGGAGCGTTCTCGATGCCGCGCGCGCCCTCAGTCGCACGAGCATCGCCGCGAATGTCGACCTCGACGCCGCGATCCAGGTCCTCCGAGCGATCTGGCCCGCAGACGCACGGCAACATGAGGACCCGTCAACCGCAGGGCGCGCGAGCTTGACGAAGGAAGACACCAGAGGGGATGACGGGAATCGAACCCGCGCTATCAGCTTGGGAAGCTGAAGTTCTGCCATTGAACTACATCCCCGGCAGGCCTTTCGGCGTCTGGACAGGATAACAGAGCGGATGCCGCGACCCGAAGCCGCGGCATCCCTCACCGCCGCTAGGCTGGCCTCGTGCTGCTCTCCGACCGCGACATCCGTCAAGAGATCGACGCGGGCAGGATCGGGCTCGATCCGTGGCAGGCCGAGATGGTGCAGCCCTCGAGCGTCGATGTCCGGCTCGACCGCTACTTCCGGCTGTTCGACAACCACAAGTACCCCTTCATCGACCCGGCGCAGGATCAGCCGGAGCTCACGCGTCTGATCGAGGTCGCCCCCGATGAGCCGTTCGTGCTGCACCCGGGCGAGTTCGCGCTCGGATCGACGTTCGAGCTCGTGTCGCTGCCCGACGACGTGGCCGCACGGCTCGAGGGCAAGTCGTCCCTCGGCCGGCTCGGCCTGCTGACCCACTCGACGGCGGGCTTCATCGATCCGGGCTTCTCGGGGCACGTGACCCTCGAGCTGTCGAACGTCGCGACGCTGCCGATCACGCTGTGGCCCGGGATGAAGATCGGACAGCTCTGCTTCTTCCGGCTGTCGTCGCCTGCCGAGAACCCCTACGGCTCGGGGCCCTACGGCAATCGCTACCAGGGGCAGCGGGGGCCGACGGCATCCCGTTCGTTCCAGAACTTCCACCGCACGGATGTCGGATCGTCCGACGCAGGATCGCTCGGCGGCTGAATCGCCGACGGACGCGGGCGCAAGATCGGGGTGGGCCGGCCACGAGTGCCCGGCACCACCCCGATGGCGGCCCCAGCGCCATCGGGCGCGAGTCAACCTTCCGATCGAACCGCCCCAGTACGCGGCCCGTGTCCCCACACGATGCGGCCGCGATCGAACCCGAAGGCTACTGCATTTTGCAGTATAGGGTTCTGAGGCCGCCGCGTCGATGATTTTCTGTCCTCGAGTCGCCCGGCAAGGAGTCCGCCCCGCTGGTGATCACCCTGACGAAGCCGCAGCTGCTCGCGGTGCTCGCCCAGGGACCCGACGCGGTGGAGCATTCGGGCGACGTGAGCCAGTTCACGACGCTGATCGGACTGCTCGACACCGTCGCTCACCGGTTCCCGATCGTCACGCCCTGACTCGGCGGCCGGAGGCGCAGGTTCAGACGCCGATCACAAGAGCGAGCGAGGTGTCGCCGCACGCCAGAACGGCGGCTCCGCTGCGCAGCATCACAGGGCTCTCGCCTGCGTTCCGGACCGCCTCGATGAGCCCCTCCCCTCGCAGGATCGCTCCGGGCTCGCGGCGTGCGTCCGTCGAGGTGACGACGCGGCCGGATGCATTCACGAGAGTCGCCGGCGTCCCGCCGGACCGCATCGCGGGCAGCAGCTCGCGCTCGAGGCGATCGACCAGGGCGTCGGCGCCGACGACACCCACCATGGCGCCCTGGACCATCACGGGAGTGGTGATCGTCACGGTGTAGTCGTCGGTGCACACGTAGTCCACATACGGCCCGGTGAGGTGCCGACTGCCCGTCTGGGCGGGTACGCGCCACCATTCGAGCCCGGTGTAGTCGCGGAACTGCTCGTGCGAGGGATCGTCGATCGTCGCGAGCCGTCGGACGGCGCGTTCGACGCCGGATCCGCCCAGCCACCACGCCAGGTGCCACTCCGCGTCGCGGAGGGTGCCCGGGGTCGCGACGAAGCCCGCGCCGGTGAGCAGCGTGCCACCGGAGACGGCGGGAACGGCGAAGGACTCGACGAGCGGATCGACGGTGGCCGCGGCAAGGGCTCCATCCTGTGACAGGCCGTGTTCGAGCACGGCGCGCCACCCGTCGATCATGGCGAAGATGTCGTCGATCGTCGCCGCGACGTGGCCGGCGACCTCCGTGGGGGGCCGGATGGCGATGCTGCTCATGGGCTTGCCTTCGGTGAAGGGGGCGACTCGTCCTGCGTGAGCGCCTCGGCACGGGATCGCTCATCGACGAGCCATTCGAAAGCGCCGTCCACATGGGCGATCGTCGCGGTGCGAGCGGCGTCGGGGTCGGCGTTCCGGATCGCGTCGATGACCCTCGTGCGTGCGAGGGCGCTGCGGTCACGGTACTCCTGTTCGCGCAGGCACATCCACAGCAGTGGGCCCGCCTCGCTCTGGAGGCGCATCTCCTCACGCACGAGCCGCGGCGACTGACTGATCGCGGCGACCTCGAGCTGGAACCGGCTCACTGCCCGCCGCGAGCCGCCGGCCGACACGAGATCGGCGGCGGCGGAGATGCGCGACAGGCTCTCGATGTCGTCGTCGCTGGCGCGATTCGCCGCGGTCTCGGCGGCCGTTCCCGCGATCGCGGACACGTGGAGTGCGAGGTCCCGCAGTTCGATGCGGCTCGTGTCGCGCAGCCGCCGATCGCCCGCGCGAGCAGCGGATTCTCGATCGAAGACCACGAAGCTGCCGCCGTCGCGTCCGCGCCTCGTGCGGACGAATCCCTTGTCACGCATGCCCTCGAGGGCCTCTCGAGCCGTCACCAGTGCGACGCCGAGGCTGCGGGACAGGTCGGACTCGCTGGGCAGCCGCTCGCCGTCGTGCAGGACGCCGCTGACGATCGCGTCGGTGAGTCGCTGCTCCACCAGCTCGGCTCGACCGGCGCCCTCGAGGGGCGCGAACACGACGGCACGGGCGGCGTCGAGCCGACCTGTCGCATGCGGCATCCGGCGCTCCTTCCCGGCGCGGCGCGCCCGTCCGCGCCGACCGTGACAAGACCGTAACACGAGCCACGATCTTTTGACATATGGATCCATATGATTTAGTTGCATCGACATCGAAGGAGAGGTCAATGACCGAACCGCAGCCGGCTATCCGCCTGACCGGGCTCACCAAGGAGTTCGGGAGCGTGACCGCCGTGGACCACGTGGATCTCGAGATCGCTGCGGGGGAGTTCTTCTCCATGCTCGGCCCGTCGGGGTCGGGGAAGACCACCGTCCTGAGGCTCATCGCGGGGTTCGATCAGCCCACGTCCGGGTCGATCGAGCTGTTCGGCCAGGATGTGACGAAGAAGGCGCCGTTCGACCGCGACGTGAACACCGTCTTCCAGGACTACGCGCTCTTCCCGCACATGAGCGTGCTCGACAACGTCGCATACGGGCTGCGCGTGCGTGGAGTGAGGCGAGCCGAGCGACGGAACCTCGCGATGGACGCCCTCGGATCCGTCAGGCTTCAGCAGATGGCCGACCGCAAGCCCTCGCAGCTGTCGGGCGGCCAGCGGCAGCGCGTCGCCCTCGCACGCGCGACCGTCGTGCAGCCCAAGGTGCTTCTGCTCGATGAGCCGCTCGGAGCGCTCGACCTGAAGCTCCGAGAGCAGATGCAGGTCGAGTTGAAGCAGATCCAGCGTGACCTCGGGATCACGTTCATCTTCGTGACACACGACCAGGAGGAGGCGCTCACGCTCTCCGACCGCGTGGCCGTGTTCCATGACGGTGCGATCGAGCAGCTCGGCACACCGCGCGATCTCTACGAGCGACCCGCCTCACGGTTCGTCGCCGACTTCGTCGGCACGTCCAACCTCTTCGACCTCGAGCGGTCAGCGTCTCTCATCGGCCGTGAAGGCGAGCACTCCATCCGTCCCGAGAAGCTCACGCTGCGCTCCGAGGCTGCCGTCGGCGCCGGCGAACGTTCCGCCCCGGGCACGGTGGTCGAATCCATCTACGTCGGCAGCGGCATCCGACGCGTCATCGATCTCGACGCGGGCATGCGCGTGACGGTCCTCGAGCGCAACGACCGCAGCCGCGCCGGTGACGAGGACCGCGGTGACCGCGTCCACGTCGCGTGGCACGACGAGGACGTCGTCTCGTTGATCCCCCCCGGCACCTGAGCCGGCCGCAGACCTGGGCGCACGCCCCGGAGAACACAGCACCACAGCACCCGAGAGAGGAACACCCATGATGCACACGACACGCGCGGGGCGCATAGCCACCACCGCGCTGGCGATCGGCGCGATCGCCGTCCTGGCAGGCTGCGGCACGTCCAGCGGAGGCGGCGCTGCGCCGTCGGAAGAGGTCGACGAACTCGGCGACTACGAGGGCTCGGTCTCGATTCTGGCTTGGCCCGGCTACGTCGAGGACGGCAGCAACGACCCTGCCGTGGACTGGGTCAGCGGATTCGAGGAGGAGACCGGCTGCGAGGTGACGTCCAAGACCTACGGCACCTCCGACGAGGCCGTCAGCCTCATGAAGACCGGTGACTACGACGTCATCGCTGCGTCGGGTGACGCGACGTTGCGGCTCATCGCCGCCGGCGACGTGGCTCCGGTGAACACCGACCTCATCCCGAGCTACGAGGGGATCTACGACTTCCTCAAGGAGAAGGAGTGGAACTCGGTCGACGGCCAGTCCTACGGCGTCCCCCACGGCTACGGCGCGAACCTGCTGCTGTACAACACGGAGGTCGTCTCGCCGGCACCCACCTCGTGGGACATCGTCTTCGATGAGGCGAGCGCCTACTCAGGCAAGATCACGGCCTACGACTCGCCGATCTACATCGCCGACGCGGCGGTCTATCTCATGACGCATCAGCCCGAACTCGGCATCGAGAACCCGTATGCGCTGGACGAGACGCAGTTCCAGGCCGCAGTCGACCTGCTGAAGGCACAGCGCGAGCACGTGGGCGAATACTGGTCGGACTACCTCAAGGAGATCCAGGCCTTCGAGACGGGCGACTCGGTCGCCGGAACGACGTGGCAGGTCATCCAGAACGTCCTCGCCGGGAGCGACGCGACGACCGAGGTCGTCCTCCCCGAGGAGGGCGCGACGGGATGGTCCGACACCTGGATGATCGCCTCCGAGGCGAAGAGCCCGAACTGCGCGTACGCGTGGCTCGACTGGATTGCCAGCCCTGAGACGAACGCGCAGGCCACCGCCTACTTCGGCGAGGCGCCGTCGAGCCAGGAGGCATGCGACTACCGCGACGACTGCGCGGCGTACCACGCGGGCGATGAGGAGTACGCGTCCCAGATCTGGTACTGGACGACGCCGATCGCGGAGTGCGTCGACGGTCGCACTGACGTCGAATGCGTCGACTACTCGACCTGGACGCAGGCCTGGGCCGAGATCAAGGGCTGACGCGCCCCCCGGGGGCGGCCCCGTGCCGCCCCCGGGATTCCCCGGCGCCACATCGGAGAGAACATGACCGACACCATCCCCGCACAGCGCACACGTGCCGTGCCCGCACCTCGTGCGACGCTCGCGCGGCGTGCTTCGGCGTGGCTCAGCGCGCATCCGAGGTTCCGGCTCGCGTTCCTGCTGTCAGCGCCGCTGTTCTGGCTCGGTGTCGTCTACATCGTGGCCCTCGCCCTCCTGCTGGTGACCGCCTTCTGGAAGGTGGACAGCTTCACCGGCGAGATCATCACGGAGTGGACGCTCGACAACATCGTGACCGTGCTCACGGGCGCGCTGTACCAGACGGTCACCCTGCGCACGCTCGGCGTCGCGATCCTCGTCACGGTCATCGATGTGGCGATAGCCCTGCCCATCGCCTTCTACATGGCCAAGGTCGCCTCGCCACGGGCGCAGCGCATCCTGGTCATCGCCGTCCTCATGCCGCTGTGGGCGAGCTACCTCGTCAAGGCCTATGCGTGGCGGTCGGTTCTGTCGCAGGAGGGGATCCTCGAGTGGATCCTCGCCCCCTTCGGACTGCATACGCCCGGATACGGCCTCACCGCGACCATCATCACACTGTCGTATCTCTGGCTGCCGTATGTGATTCTGCCCATCTACGCGGGCCTGGAGCGCGTGCCCGACTCGCTTCTGGAGGCATCCGCCGACCTCGGCGGCAAGACCTGGCGGACCCTGGGAAGCGTCGTGCTTCCGCTGACGTTCCCGGCGATCATCGCCGGCACGATCTTCGCCTTCTCGCTCTCGCTCGGCGACTACATCACGGTGAACATCGTCGGCGGCGCGAACCAGATGCTCGGGAACCTCGTCTACACGAACGTCGGGGCGGCAAACAACCTGCCGCTCGCGGCAGCCATCGCGCTCATCCCCATCGTGATCATCTTCGGCTACCTCGCGCTCGTGCGTCGCACGGGTGCGCTGAACAACCTCTAGGACGACGGATGCGACTCGGAACCCTCGCGCGGACGACTCTGGCGATCGTCACGGCGATCATTCTGGCGGTGGTGTATCTGCCGCTGTTCGTCGTCTTGGTGAACTCGTTCTCGACCTCGACCTCGCTCACATGGCCACCGCCCGGATTCACGCTCGAGTGGTGGGGCAAGGCATTCCAGAGCGCGGGAGCCCTCGAGGCCGTCGCGACGAGCCTGTTCATCGCTGTTATCGCCACGGTGATCTCGCTCGTCCTCGGCACTCTGATCTCCCTGGCGCTGCAGCGATTCGAGTTCTTCGGACGCGACGCGATCTCGCTGCTGATCATCCTGCCCATCGCGCTCCCCGGCATCATCACCGGCATCGCGCTCAACAACTTCTTCCGCACCATCATGGGCGTCCCGCTGTCGATCTGGACGGTCGTCATCGCCCACGCCACGTTCTGCATCGTCACGGTCTTCAACAATGTCATCGCGCGCCTCCGACGGACGGGGACGAGCCTGGAGGAGGCATCCGCCGATCTCGGAGCGGGGGTATGGACGACGTTCCGGCTGGTCACGTTCCCGCAGCTGCGTTCGGCGCTGCTCGCCGGCGGCCTCCTCGCCTTCGCGTTGAGCTTCGACGAGATCATCGTGACGACCTTCACCGCGGGCTCGGGTGTCACCACGCTGCCGATCTTCATCCTCAACAACATGTTCCGCCCGGCGCAGGCGCCTATCGTCTCGGTGATCGCGGTCGTGCTCGTCATCGTGTCGATCGTGCCGATCTATCTGGCGCAGCGGATGTCGGGGTCCGAGCAGACGCGTCGCTGACGCATGCGGGTCGGCGCCGTCAGTGCGCGGTGCGGACGCCCACGAGGTCGTGCACGAGGACGGCGGCCGAGCGCGCGCCCTGGCCCGCGGCGACGATGAGCTGCTGCGGGCCGGGGGACGCGGCATCCCCCGCGGCGTACAGCCCGGGAACGGACGTGCGCCCCGACCGGTCGACCGCGAGGGTGCCGTCGGGCTCGCGGTCGACGTCGTGCCCCGACAGGAAGTCGAGTGCAGGCTGCCAATGCGGACGCACGAACCCGCCTTCGACCTCGATGCGCGTGCCGTCGACGAGCCGCACGGCGGCCACGGCACCGCGGTCGCCCTCAAGGTCGTCGATCGCCCGCCGTTCGACGACGATCCCGGATGCGGCGAGCTCGGCCTCCTCGACGGTGTCGACGACATCGGCCCCGTTCGTGAAGACCGTCAGGCGATCGGTCCAGCGGGCGATCAGCCGGGCGCGGATCGCGAGGTCGGGCGTCTCGCCGATGAGGGCGAGCGGGCGATCCTGAAGCTCCCACGCATCGCACGCAGCGCAGCTGAAGATCGTCATGCCGTAGAAGGCGCGCAGGCTGGGGATCGCGGGGAGCGTCTCTCGCAGGCCCGTGGCGACGAGCACGGAGCGCGCGGCCACCGCCGGAGGCGTGCGCTCGCGGGTGCCTTTGAGCGCCGCGATGAAGCGCATGCCGTTCGCGGCATCCGTGGGCAGCAGACCCGTGACGACGGCGCGATCGAGGACGTTCACGGCCGGGTAGGCGTCGAGCTCCGCCCGCGCGAGCTTGCGCAGCTCAAGGGGTGACACCCCGTCCCGCGTCAGGAAGCCGTGGGAGCGGAGGGTCGCGGCGTTGCGCGGGCGACCTGCGTCGACCACGACCACCGATGCGCGGGCGCGGCCGAGGTTCAGCGCGGCGGACAGACCCGCCGGACCTCCTCCGACGACCACCACGTCGACCTCGACCGAAGGGCCGACAGGGTTGTATGCCGATTCACTCATGTCCTGCTCCCTCCGGAGGAAGAGCCGCGATGACCGGGTGATCCTTGTGGATCACCCCGATCTTGGCCGCACCGCCGGGCGAGCCGATGTCGTCGAAGAACTCGACGTTGGCCTTGTAGTAGTCCTGCCACTCGTCGGGCAGGTCGTCTTCGTAGTAGATCGCCTCGACCGGGCAGACGGGCTCGCAGGCGCCGCAGTCGACGCACTCGTCCGGATGGATGTACAGCGACCGGTCGCCCTCGTAGATGCAGTCGACCGGGCACTCGTCGATGCAGGCACGGTCCTTGACATCCACGCACGGCAGCGCGATGACGTACGTCACGATCGGATCAGCGCCCCGGACCGCGAGATGTCGACCTGCTCGTCGCGGGGGACGACCTTGACGCGCTCGCGGGTGTGCCGGTGAGTCGCGCCGAGCTCGCGCTCGTGCGCGTCGAGGGCGAGCCATCCGTCCCACGTCGTGTACGCGACCTCGCGCGCGTCGAGGAGCTCGAGCACGTCATCGTCGACCACGGGTGCCGAGAGCCGACCTCCGGCGGCATCGGCCACGAGATGGGCGATCGTCTCCATCGCGTCGGACTTCGTGTGACCGATGAGTCCGACCGGTCCGCGCTTGATCCAGCCGGTCGCATAGAGCCCGGCGACGGGGGAGGAGGCATCCTGCACCCGTCCTTCGATGTTCGGGATGACGCCGCGCGCGTCGTCGAACGGCGCGTCCACCACGGGCGTGCCGTAGTACCCGACCGCGCGGTACACCTGCTGGACGGGCACCTCGCGGATCTCGCCGGTGCCGCGGACGGCGCTGCCCTCGCCGGTGGGCTCGGTGCGCTCGAAGCGGAGACCCTCCACCCGATCGGTGCCCAGCACCTCGAGGGGCGAGTGGTAGAAGTGCAGGTGCAGCCGGCGGCTCGCGCCGGTCGACTCGCGGGCGCGCCAGCTCTCGAGGATGCGCAGCATGACCTTCAGCTGGTTGGTGGCCGGCGTCATGCCCTCGAGGTGCGCGAAGTCCTCGTCGTGGACCACGATGTCGACGTTCGGCACCTCGCCGAGCTCGCGCAGCTCGATCGGGGTGAACTTGATGTCGGCCGGACCGCGCCGTCCGAACACGTGCACGTCGGTGACGACGGATGCCTCGAGTCCGGCCAGCACGTTGTCGGCGATCTCGGTCGAGCGCAGGTCGACCGGGTGCTTGGCGAGGATGCGGGCGACGTCGAGGGCGACGTTGCCGTTGCCGATGACGGCGACCTCGGCGGCGTCGAGCGTCCAGTCGCCCGGAACGTCGGGGTGGCCGTCGAACCACGCGACGAAGTCGGCGGCCCCGTACGAGCCCGGAAGGTCGATGCCGGGGATGTCGAGGGCCGCGTCGCGGATGGCTCCGGTGGCCAGGATGACGGCGTCGTAGCGCTCGTGCAGCTCGTCGAGCGCGATGTCGCGGCCGACCTCGACGTTGCCGACGAAGCGGATCGTGCCGACGTCGAGCATCTCGTGCAGCGACGTCACGATGCCCTTGATGCGCGGGTGATCGGGAGCGACACCGTAGCGGATGAGCCCGTACGGGGCGGGCAGCGACTCGAACAGGTCGATCGCGACCCGGCCGCCGGCATCCTGGACGGAGTTGGCGAGGATGTTGCCGGCGTAGATGCCGGCGGGGCCGGCGCCGACGATCGCGACGCGGAGGTTGTCGAGGGTCGAAGAGGTCACGGGGCGGGGGCCTTTCCGGTGGCGTCCCCGCGTGGTGCGAGGGGGGCGAGGGGGTCGAAAGACGACAGATCGGTCGTGGCGATCTCGTCGGGGGCATAGGGGCTGAGGCGCACGACGTCGCCGACGACGACGACGGCGGGGGAGCGCACGCCGCGGAGCGCGGCCTGCTGTGCGATGGTCGCAAGGGTGCCGACGGTGACCCGCTGGCCGGGGCCGAAGCCGTCCTCGACGATCGCGACGGGGCAGTCGGCGCCGCGATCGCCGCGGGCGAGGATGAGAGCGGAGTTCGCGAGGGTGCCGACTCCCATGAGCAGGACGACGGTGTGGTCGCTACCGCCGCCGAGCTCGCGGATCTGGTCGTGCCCGGTCGCGACGGTGAAGGCGGTCGCGACGCCGCGGTGGGTGAGCGGGATGCCGGCGATCGCGGGCACCGAGATGGCGCTGGTGATCCCCGGCACGACCTCGACCTCGACCCCGGCCTCCTGGCACGCGGCGAGCTCCTCCCCGCCACGGCCGAAGACGTACGGGTCGCCGCCCTTGAGCCGGACGACGGTCTTCCCATCCCGGGCGAGCTGCACGAGGAGGGCGTTGATGGCGTCCTGAGGGACGGCGTGGTGGCCCGGGAGCTTGCCGACGTCGACGACGTCGGCGGTGAGCTCGACGCCGTCGGCTGCCAGCCCGTCGAGCACGCCGCGTGCGCCGAGGCGGTCCGCCACGATGACGTGCGCGCGCTCGAGGGCGCGCAGGCCCTTCACCGTCAGCAGCCCGGCGTCGCCCGGCCCGGCTCCGACGAGCCACACCTTGCCGGCGGCGGTCATCGCGCACCTGCCGTGACGAGGAGGCCTCGGCGGCGCAGCATCCGTCGCTCCAGCGGCCCGAAGAAGACGAGCTCGATGAGGACGCCGATCACCAGGATCACGATGATCGTGCCGAGCACACCGGCCAGGTCGGCGAGCTCACGGGACTGCTGCAGCATCGAGCCGAGGCCGAAGCCGATCGTGCCGCCCGTCGCGATGATCTCAGCCGCCATGAGCGAGCGCCACGAGAAGGCCCAGCCCTGCTTGAGCCCGGCCAGGTAGCCGGGGAGCGCGGCGGGGAGGATCACCACCGTCGCCAGCTGCCAGCGCGATGCACCGAGCACCGTCCCGACGCGGCGCAGCTGCGGCGGCACCTGGTCGACGCCGGCGATGAGACCGTTGACGATCGACGGGATCGCGCCCATCAGGATCACGAAGTAGACCGTGGCATCGGAGAGTCCGAACCAGATGATCGCCGCGGGAACCCACGCGACGGACGGGAGCACCTGGAGTCCCGAGATGATCGGGCCGACCGCGCGGCGGATCGGACGCACCTCGGCGAGCAGCAGGCCGATGGGCGTCCCGACCGCGATGGCGATGAGGAATCCGACGATGCCGCGCTCGAGGCTCGTCGCGACGGCCTCCTGCAGGCGACCCGAGTCCCACGCGGCGCCGAGGGCGTTCGCAACGGCCAGCGGGCTCGGCACCTTGTCGGGGCGCGGCTCGGCGATCACGACGTACAGCTGCCAGACGACGAGCAGAAGGAGCACGAACACGATCGGCGGCACGACACTCTCGGCGAAGCGCCGCCAACGGCTCGGCGCCTGCTCGGCGTCGGTCTGAAGGCGGTCGAGTCCGGCGGCGAGGCTGCGGAGGTCGTCGGAGGCGGATGCCTCGGCCCCGGTGGCGGTGCCCACGAGGGCGGTGGTGTCACGCGGCATTTCGGCGGATCTCCTTCCGCAGCTGGTCGGTGATCTCGACGGAGAGCGCCGCCACCTCGGGCGACTCGATGCGACGCCCGACCGTCTGCGAGATGCGCCATTCGCCGGCCACGCGCCCCGGGCGGCTCGAGAGGAGCACGACGCGCTGGCCGAGTCGCGCCGCCTCCCGGACGTTGTGGGTGACGAACACGATGGTGCGGCCGGTGGCCCGCCAGACCCGCTCGAGCTCCTCGTGGAGCAGGTCGCGGGTGATCGCGTCGAGGGCGGCGAACGGCTCGTCCATGAGGAGGACGGGGCGGTCCTGGGCGAGTGCCCGGGCGAGCGCGACGCGCTGGCGCATGCCGCCCGAGAGCTCGTGCGGGCGTTTCTCCGCGGCATCCGCGAGGTTCACCGTGTCGAGCAGCGCGAGCGCCTTCTCCTTGCGCTGGCCGCGAGGGACGCCGCGCAGGCGCAGCGCCAGCTCGACGTTGCGACGCGCCGTGAGCCAGGGCATGAGCGCCGACTCCTGGAACATGACGGCCGAGCCCGCGGTCGGCGTCTCGATGTGCCCGGCAGTGGGACGGTCGAGACCCGCGATGAGGTTCAGCAGCGTCGACTTGCCGCACCCCGACGCGCCCAGCAGGCACACGAACTCGCCCGGCGCGATGTCGAGCGCGACGTCGTCGAGCACGAGCGGTCCGCCGCCGAACCGCTTGGACACCCCGTCGATCCGCACTGCGGGCGCGGGCGCGGGGGCGGGGGCGGGGACCGGCGCGACCCCGTCGAAGCTCGGCCCGAGGTGGTTGGGCGCGGCGGGGAGCGGTGCCGCGTCGCCGACGGGCGGCGACGTGACACCGGATGCCCTCCGTGCTGCGGTCACGGCGAGTCCTCTCCGAGCCCCGCCGCCGACACCGGCTGCGCACCGGATGCCTCGAGCAGTCCGTTCAGCAAGCGCAGGTCGAACAGCCCGTCGATCGAGCCCTCCTTCTGCGTGCCGGCGTCGAGGCCGTCCGCGACGAGGGTCTCGAAGGTGTCTGCGTGCGGGTCGACCGAGAACGTGACGTGCTGGAGGGCCCGCTCGATCACCGCGTCGCTGAGCGGCTTGCCGGTCTCGGCCTCGATGGCCGCGTTGATGACGCCGGGCGCCTCCGTGGGGTTGTCTTCGATCCACTGGACCGCGGCGGCATGGCCCTCCAGCAGCTGCTCGACGACGTCGGGGTGCTCCTCGAGGAACTCCGCGCGGACGAGGAGCACCGTCGTCGGGAACTCGCCGTCGGGCCACAGGTTCGCCTCGTCGACGAGCACCTCAGCGCCCTCGTCGATGACGAGGCGCGACACCCACGGCTCGGGGAGCCAGGCGCCGTCGACCGCGCCCTGCTGGAAGAGCGTCAGCGTCTGGGCGTTCTCGGTCGGCGTGACCGAGACGTCGCCGCCGCCCGAGGTGTCGGTCTCATACCCCTGATCGGCGAGGTAGACGCGGAGCGCGACATCCTGCGTGTTGCCCAGCTGCGGCGAGGCGAGCGTCGTTCCGGCCAGGTCGTCCGGGCTGTCGATGCCGGGCCGGACCACCAGCGCGGCGCCGCCGGTGGCCGCACCCGCGACGATGCGCGCCGACGCACCGCCGGACTGGATGAACGTGTTGATCGACGGGTTCGGGCCGATGTACGTCGCGTCGATCGCCCCGGCCGTGAGCGCCTCGATCGCGGCCGGACCGGCGTTGAAGACCGACGTGGTCACATCGATGTCGCCGAGCGCGTCCTCGAAGAGGCCTTCCTCCAGTCCCACGAGCGCGGGGGCGTGGGTGACGTTCGCGAAGTAGCCGAGGCGCAGTTCGGTCACCTCTTCGGCCGCGGGGCTGCTGCCCGCCGCGGAGGCGCAGCCGGCCATCATCGCGGCCACAAGCCCAAATGTGGTGAGCGTTGTCGCGGTGCGGATGGTGTTCACGGTTCGCCTCCTTCGTGGCAGTGCGGGATGGGTGATGTGCGCGGTCAGACGCGCGCGATGCCGGCGGCCAGCGTGGCGCCGTCGGACGGGTGGATGACGAGGAACGAGCCCCCGTGCCGGCTCGTGCCGTACGGCTCGAGCGGAAGATCGGCGGCCAGGCGCAGCCGCACGCGGCCGATGTCGTTGGTCTGCAGCGTCTGCGCCGGCTCGTGCGTCAGCGCGTCGAGGTCGTAGCGCGACTCGATCTGCGCGACGACCGCCTGCGTCGTGGTGGTGCCGTGCTTGACGAGCACCCGGACCCCCGGCGTGAGGGGACGCGCGTCGAGCTGGAACAGCTCGGCGTCGACCTCTCGGCGCGCGGCGGGGAGGGTTCCTTCGGCCACCACGAGCGCGCCCCGGGCGGTGTCGAGGTCGTCGGCGAACTCCAGTGACACCGACTCGGGTGCGGCGGCCGCGTCGACCGACGCACCCGCTGAGCGGATGCCGGTGACCGTCGTCGCGATGCCGGACGGGAAGATCTCGACCCGGTCTCCGACCCGGACGGTCCCCGACGAGATGCGTCCGGCGACGGCGCGGTAGTCGCGCAGGCGCTCGGCCGCGGCCGGGTCGGCGGCGACGTCGGGGGCGAGCCCGCCCTGCGGGCGGAGCACGAGCTGGACGGGAAGGCGAAGCGGCTCCAGCGCCAGCTCGAGCTCGTCGGCCGCGGGGAGGGTCTCGAGCAGCTCGAGGAGGGCCGGGCCGTCGTACCAGGGGGTGCGCCCGGACCGCTCGACGATGTTGTCGCCCTCGAGGGCCGACACCGGGAGCACGTGCAGGTCTGCGATTCCGAGGTCGGCGGCGACGGATCGCGCCTGCTCGGCGACGGCGGCGAAGGCATCCTGCGAGAAGCCGACGAGATCGATCTTGTTCACCGCGACGATGACGTGCGGCACGCGCAGCAGCGCCACCACGGCGAGGTGGCGGCGGGTCTGCTCGAGCACGCCCTTTCGGCCGTCGACCAGGACGATCACGGCGTCGGCCGTCGTCGCGCCGGTGACCATGTTGCGCGTGTACTGCACGTGGCCAGGGCAGTCGGCCAGGATGAACGACCGCGAACCCGTCGAGAAGTACCGGTAGGCGACATCGATCGTGATGCCCTGCTCCCGCTCGGCGCGGAGCCCGTCGGTGAGGAGGGCGAAGTCGAACTCGCCGTGTGCGAAGCCGCGCTCGGCGGACGTGCGCGCGACCTGCTCGAGCTGGTCGGCGAGGATCGCCTTCGAGTCGTGCAGCAGCCGGCCGACGAGGGTGGACTTGCCGTCGTCGACGGAGCCCGCGGTGGCGAAGCGGAACAGCGTTCCCTCGGACGTCAGCGTCGCGGTCATCAGAAGTACCCGTCCTTCTTGCGGTCCTCCATGGCGGCCTCGGAGAGGCGGTCGTCGGCGCGCGTGGCGCCGCGCTCGGTGAGCGTGGAGACGGCGACCTCGGCGACGATCGCGGCGAGGTCGGAGGCATCCGAGTCGACTGCTCCGGTGCAGCTCATATCGCCGACCGTGCGGTAGCGCACCGTCCGCACCTCGACGGTCTCGTCCGCGCGGGGCGGGGAGAACTCACCCACCGGACGCCACATGCCGTCGCGGGCATAGACCTCGCGCTCGTGGGCGAAGTACAGCGGCGGGAGGGGAATGCCCTCGCGCTCGATGTAGCGCCAGACGTCGAGCTCGGTCCAGTTCGAGATGGGGAACGCCCGCACATGCTGCCCAGGAGTGTGCCGGCCGTTGTACAGGCTCCACAGCTCGGGGCGCTGGTTGCGCGGATCCCACTGCCCGAACTCGTCGCGCAGCGAGATGATGCGCTCCTTGGCCCGGGCCTTGTCCTCGTCGCGCCGCGCTCCGCCGAAGACGGCGTCGTGCCGGCCGGCGGCGATGGCGTCGAGCAGGGGGAGCGTCTGCAGCGGGTTGCGCGTGCCGTCGGCGCGCTCCTGCAGCCGGCCGTCGTCGATGTAGTCCTGCACCCGGGCGACCTCGAGTCGCACGCCGAGGCGGGCGACCGTCTCGTCGCGGAAGGCCAGCACCTCGGGGAAGTTGTGGCCGGTGTCGACGTGCAGCACCGGGAACGGGACGCGCCCCGGCGCGAACGCCTTGGTGGCGAGGTGCAGCACGACGACGGAGTCCTTGCCGCCGGAGAACAGCAGCACCGGGCGCTCGAACTCGGCGACGACCTCGCGGATCACGTGGATGGCCTCGGCCTCCAGGAGGTCGAGGGTGTCGAGGCGCGTCGCGGGACGCGCGATCGTGTCGGTCATACGTGGAGCCCGCATTCCGTCTTCGAGAGGCCGGCCCAGCGGCCGGACCGGGGGTCTTCGCCGGCGGCGACCGGCTTGGTGCACGGCTCGCAGCCGATCGAGGGGTATCCGTTCGAGACGAGGATGTTCACCGGCACCTGGTGGTCGCCGGCGTAGTCGAGCAGGTCGTCGAACGTCCAGGCCGCGACGGGGTTGACCTTGACCAGGCCGTTGCGCTCGTCCCACTGCACGAGCGGGGTGTTCGCACGCGTGGGTGCCTCCTCGCGGCGCACGCCCGTGAACCACACCTCGTAGCCGCCGAGTGCGTTCTTCAGGGGAGCGACCTTGCGTCTCTCGCAGCAGAGGGCAGGGTCGCGGTCGTGCAGCTTCGCGCCGAACTGGGCGTCCTGCTGGGCGACCGTCTGCTCCGGAAGCACGTCGACGATGCGGACGTCGAGCACCCGCCCGACCTCGTCGCGCGTGAACCGGGTCTCGGCGAAGTGGTAGCCCGTGTCGAGGAACAGCACGTCGACGCCGGGCAGCTGCTCGGCGACGAGGTGGGGGAGCGCGGCGTCGGCCATCGAGCAGGCGACGGCCGCGGCATCCGCTCCGAAGTTGCGTGCGACCCACGCGACGACCTCGGCGGGGGATGCCTCGCCCTCGGCCAGGCTCCGCAGCTCCGCCTCGCCCTGCTCGGCGATGGCACGGAGCTCGTCGTGCGAGCGCTTCACCGCGATGCGCGGCGCGAGGGAGACGGTCATTGCAGGACCTCCTCGTCGGCACGGTGGGCCCATTGGGCGAAAGTCTCGTCGGCGGCGGCGTCCCGGTCCGCGAGGAACCGCTTGACCACGCGGTCGACGTAGTCGGCGATGCCGTCGGCGGCGACCTTCAGTCCCCGCACGGTGCGGCCGAGGCCTGCCTCGTCGCGATCGGCGCCGACGAGTCCGCCGCCGAGGTGCACCTGGTAGCCCGGCACCTGCTCGCCGTCGATCGTGACGAGCTGCCCCTTGAGTCCGATGTCGGCGGTCTGGATGCGCGCGCACGAGTTGGGGCAGCCGTTGACGTGGAGCGAGATCGGATGCGGCAGCTCGAACTGCTCGAGACGCTTCTCGAGGTCGAGCACGGCCGCCGTCGCGTACGCCTTCGTCTCGACGATCGCGAGCTTGCAGAACTCGATTCCGGTGCAGGCGATGGTGCCGCGGCGGATCAGGCTGGGGCGGGCCGACAGGCCGAGCTCGTCGAGCCCCGCGATGAGCGACTCCACCCGGTCCTCCGGGATGTCGAGGATCACGAGCTTCTGGTGCGGCGTCGTGCGCAGGCGCGTCGAGCCGTGCGCCTCGATCAGGTCGGCCAGCTTCGCCAGGGTCGGGCCCGACACGCGGCCGACGATCGGCGTGACGCCGACGTAGAACCGGCCGTCCTTCTGGCGGTGGACGCCGACGTGGTCGCCGTGGGCGAGTGGCTTCGGCGCGGCCGGGCCGTCGGGGAGCGCATAGCCGAGGTACTCGTCCTGGAGCACCTGGCGGAACTTCTCGGTGCCCCACTCGGCGAGCAGGAACTTCAGCCGGGCCTTGTTGCGGAGGCGTCGGTAGCCGTAGTCGCGGAAGATCTGCGCGACGCCGTGCCAGGCATCCGCCACCCGCTCCGGCGAGACGAACACGCCGAGGCGCTCCGCGAGACGCGGCGTGGTGGAGAGGCCGCCGCCGACCCACAGGTCGTAGCCGATGCCGAGCTCCGGGTGGTCGACCGCGACGAAGGCGACGTCGTTGATCTCGTGGACGACGTCCTGGCTGGGGTGCCCCGTGACGGCCGACTTGAACTTGCGCGGGAGGTTCGCGAGCGACTCGTCGCCGATGAAGCGAGACGTGATCTCGTCGATCTGCGGCGTCGGGTCGATGAGCTCGTCGGCGGCGATGCCGGCGACGGGCGAGCCGAGCACCACTCGGGGCACGTCGCCGCACGCCTCCGTGGTGCCGAGCCCGACGGCTTCGAGGCGCCGCCAGATCTCGGGCATCGACTCCACCTCGATCCAGTGCAGCTGGATGTTCTGGCGATCGGTCAGGTCGGCGGTGTCGCGGCCGAACTCCTGCGAGATGCCGGCGACGACGCGCAGCTGCTCCGTCGTGAGCTGGCCCCCGTCGATGCGGACGCGCAGCATGAAGAACGCGTCCTCGAGCTCGTGGGGCTCGAGGGTCGCCGTACGGCCGCCGTCGATGCCGGGCTTGCGCTGCGTGTAGAGGCCCCACACGCGGAAGCGGCCGTGCAGGTCGGTCGGGTCGATCGAGGCGAACCCGCCCTTCGAGTAGATGTTCTCGATGCGCTCGCGGACGGCGAGGCCGTTGTCGACCTGCTTCCACTCCTCGTTGCCGTTCAGGGGAGCGGTGCCGTCGATCTTCCACTGCCCGTTGGGCTTGGTCGACGGGCGCGGCGGACGCGCGCGGGCGCCCTCAGGGCGCGTGTCGGCATGCCGCGGGTTCGGGGTGGAACCCCGGTCGGGCTGCGGCGCGCCTGCGCGCGTGTCGGTGTCGCTGATGCTCACGGTGGCCTCCGGATGACCCCGGGCGTCCCCGGGGCGGACTCTATCGAGCCCATGCCGCGAGAGTAGAAGCGGCTTCAGCGACGACCTATCCGGGCGTCAACCTGCGTCACCGTGCGTAACGGTGCGACACACAGTTGCACCGGCCCGGGTTGTCGGGCCGGGTGCAGGAATCAGCGCGCGTCGCGGTAGCGGTCGACGACGACGTCGACGAGGGATGCCGCGGGCTGGTCGTCGTCGAGCAGCGGACGAGCCACGGGGGAGCCGTCGGCGAGTCGCACCGCGAGGTCATGGAAGTAGCCGGGCGCGAGGAGGTAGTTCGCGACGACGACGCGCGCGGGGGAGGTCGCCCGTGCGGCGGCGACGGCCGCGCCGAGGCGGGGCTCTGCCGCTGCGAGGAATCCGACCGTGACGTCGCGCCCCAGGCGTTCGCCGAGCATCGCGCCGATCGCACGGCAGTCCTCGTTCGCCCGGTCGTCGCTCGACCCCGCCACCGCGAGCACGACCGCGTCGTCGGCGGCGAGTCCCAGAGGAGCCAGGCGCGCCAGCAGGACGTCGACGAGCCGCGGATCGGGACCGAGGGCCGGAGCGATCGACACGTCGTCGCGGCTGGCGGACTGCTGCTTCAGGTCGACGCGCACGTGGTAGCCCGCCGACAGGAGCAGGGGCACGATGACGATCGGCAGCCCCGCGGGGAGGGCGTCGAGGGAAGCCGCGACATCCGGCTGCTGCACGTCGACGTGGCCGAGCCGCACCGTCACATCGGGCAGTCGTGCGGCCACCGCGCCGACGAGCGCCGAGACGGCCGCCTGGCCCTCCGCCGAGGCGGTGCCGTGCGAGATCGCGAGGAGTGCCGGAGTCGTCATCCCGACCATTCTGCTCCGGCCGTGTGGCGGGCGTGTTACGCAGGTCACCCGCCTCCGCGTGGTGCGCGTCACGGATTCAGGAGACACGCCGTTGCCCGGCGGTGTCCGAGCGCGCGCGGACGGCGTGTCTCCTGATTCTTTGACACTCTGCGGGCACGACCCGGCGCGGCCGGGCCGAGACACAGGTCAGACGGCGGATGCCGGTGCCCGCCTCGCGGCGGGCCCCGGCATCGCTGGGGCGGCGCTGTCAGGCGGCGCTGTCACGCCGCGCCGTCAGGCGGCGCTGTCGGCCGCGCCGGCGTCGCCGCCGGCCCGCGCCGCGCCGAATCCGGCCACGAAGCCTCGCTCGTAGGCGGATTCGGCGCCGTGCCCGTTCCCGGAGTCGTGACCGCGGTGGTCACGGCCGTGGCCGTCGCCGTGGCCGTCGTGGCGGAAATGGCCGCCGCGACCGTGGCCTTCGTGGTCGTGCCGGTCGTGGCCGTGGTGTCCGCGCGGGCCGTGCCCGCGGCATCCCTCGTCGTCGTACCGGTGGCCCCAGGGGCCGTCGTGCGACATGCCGTGGCCGAATCCGGCGCCGTGGCCGAATCGGGCGGGCCCGAAGGCGCGAGGTCCGCCGAACCTGCGGCCCCAGCCCCGGCCGCGAGCGGCGGGCGTGCTCTCGTCCCAGCCGAGCTCGCGCGCGATCGCCTCGAGCGAAGCCATGGTCGTCGCATAGTCGTCGGGCGGGACGGCGCCGGCCACGCGGGAGCGGATGCCGCCCACGACGGTGCCGAGGCGCTCCTTGGCCTCCCGGCCGGCGTCGGTGAGGGTCCACGTGCCGTCGCCCTGCTCCTCGGCCCAGCCGAGGTCTTCGAGCCGGCGCAGGCGCTTGCCCTTGTGGGCCAGGCGGTCGGCGAAGCCCGGGGTTTCACTGTCGCCGGAGAGCAGGTTGAGCAGCATCCAGTCGCGTCGCGTGACGCCTTCCTTCTCGAAGGCGGCGGCGAACTCGCCGGTGAGGAGGCTGTCGACCGCGCGGAGCCAGTAACCCAGCGGGCGGCGGTCGGTCGGGGTGGCGGCTGTCTCGCCGTCGGTGTTGTGGTCGTCGATGTCGTGGTCGTCGGTGTTCATGAGAAGTCCTTTCGGGGCGGCATGGGAGCCGCGGAAGATTACATGTCGAAGTGCATGTATATGTAGTGTGACATGCGCTTCGGATCTATGTCAAGTCACATGTAAATTGGTCCCATGCCGAACACCCCCGCAGATCCTGCCGACGTCATCGCCGCAGCACTGGCGCGACTGCGCGGACGACGGATGCCTCGCCCGCCGTGGGATCAGGGCCCGGGTTCGCACGGCCATCCCCTGCACGGGGGAGGCCACGCCCACGGCGACGGCCGCTGGGGGCACGGCGGACCGAACCACGGTCACGGACACGGCGCCCCGCCGTGGGCTGGAGCGGCGCGCATCGGCGGCCCGGCGCGCATGCGCCTCCTCGACGCGCTGGCGGCGGCATCCCACCCCCTGTCGGTGGGCGAGATCGCCGACGCCGTCGGCGTCGATCAGCCGAGGGCGTCGCGCCTCGTTCAGCAGTCCTTCGAGCTCGACCTCGTGCGCCGCGAGGCCGATCCCGACGACGCCCG
The DNA here is from genome assembly GCF_003999995.1 of Microbacterium sulfonylureivorans. Classification (NCBI taxonomy): domain Bacteria; kingdom Bacillati; phylum Actinomycetota; class Actinomycetes; order Micrococcales; family Microbacteriaceae; genus Microbacterium; species Microbacterium sulfonylureivorans. Next base: position 1,262,479 of record NZ_RJAD01000001.1, on the reverse strand, counting down.
ACGCACCCGGGTGGCGCTGACGGATGCCGGAGCCGCCCTCGTGCGAGGGTTCCGCGGGGAGCGGCGCGAGGCCATCGACACCGCCCTCGCCGGCTTCACCGACGAGGAGCGCGCCGACCTCGCACGCCTGCTCACCAAGCTCGCCGAATCGTGGCCCCGCGGCTGATCGGCGCTGCGCGGGTCAGAAGCTCGTGACGAGATCGCCGAGCACGGCCTCGACCTTGGTCGGGTCGGTCGCGTCGTAGTAGTGGGCGCCGGTCGCCCCCGAGATCGACTGCAGGGTCGCGACATCCGCGTCTGCACCGTAGGCGAGCGTGAACACCAGCACCGGCGTCGTGTGGTGCAGCGCGCGCAGGTTGTCGAGCATCGCCTCCGCCCCGATGGTCGGAGCGTTGGGCGCGTCGTTCTCGCCGTCGCTGAGCAGCACGACGGCGTTGATGCGGTCGGGCGACCATCCCGCGGCCTGCTGGGCGGCGAACGTGTCGACCGCCTGGAAGAGAGGGGTATCGCCCATCGACGACAGGTCGTCGAGCGCCGCGAGCAGTTCCGGCCGCGACGACCCGATGTCGGCGACGGGCGAGACCGTGCCCGGCAGCATCGAGCCGTCCGCGCTCTGCGCGAACGCGGCGAGCCCCACCTCGTCGCCGGCGGTGAAGTGGTCGAGCGCCAGGGCGATGGCGTTCTTGGCCGCGGTGAGCTTGGTCTGCGACCCGGCGATCGGCTCGTCCATCGAGCCCGACACGTCGATCAGGAACAGCACGTTGGTGCGCTTGCGCACGTCGGGGAAGGCTCCGTGCACGGCAGTGACGACGTCGGCGTCGGGCAGGGCGAGGACGCCGGCCGGCGCGGCGGCGGCGACGTGCGCGACCTCGGCGACGCCGTCGTCGAGCACGCCGTTCAGGTCACGGTAGCCGGAAGCGCGAACCGCCGTCTGCCCCTGGGCGGTGCGGGCGAACCGGATGAAGTCGGCGGCCGCCTCCGCCTCGACGGGATCGATCCAGTCGCCCGTCAGCCGCATGGCCGGGTTGTCGGCCGCGTAGTGGCCGTCGGTCGGGTAGATCGGCACCAGCTGCTCCTGCGGTGGGTCCGACTCGACCCGGGTGACGCCGTCACGGCTCGTGATGCCGCGGTTGTAGTCCCACACCGACTTCTCGTCGACGATCACCGCCGACAGGAAGTCCGCAGACGTGCCGCCGTTCTCCTCGGCCTGTCGCGCGTGCCACAGGAAGTGCTCCGGCGTGGCCATGTAGTGGCTCGTGGCCAGCTCGTGCTGACGCACCTCCTCGACGACGGTCGCATCGGCGACCTGCGCGGGCGACAGCTCGGCCACCGATCCGGCCGAGGCGCCGAACGACGCGAACATCGCCGCCTCGCCGGACGTCGCGACGAGCGGGCTGGTCTTGCCGAGCTTGAAGGCGCCCCACTCGGGGTAGCCGAGGCCGCTCCACAGGTCGGCGTCCTCGGCGGCGGCGAAAACGTCGGCCCACGTCGGGGGAGCCGTGTCCCAGCCGACGGCCTGGGCGAGGGGCGCCGGCATCGCGAGCACGACGTTCGACGAGCCGACGCTCGTGCCGTCCGCGCGAAGGGCGGTGGCCCCCTGCGAGCGGGCGACGTCGAGCCAGGTGGAGGCGTCGGGCAGCCACACCGTCGGCTTCGTGTCGGCGGAGTGGGTGGGGAAGTCCTCGGCGACGAGGGATGCCGCGACCCCGGACTTGTCTCTCGTCGTGGTCACCGTCACGCACGATCCGGCGACGTTTCGCGGCTTCTCGTTGTACGCGGCTGCGAGCGCCGCCACCATGTCGGCGTTCTCGAACGACGACATCACCGGAACGGTGACGCACGGCTCCGCGCCGGGCGTCGCGGCCGGCTCGTCCTGCGCGAACTCGATCAGCTCGGCCTGGGGCTCGGGCGCCGGCTGCTCCGCGGTGGACGGCGATTCCTCCGAGGCCAGGGCCGACACGATCAGCGTCGACACGGTGCCGATGGCCGCGACGAGGGCGACGATGCTCACGACGGTCGTCCAGAGGAGGAACTGGCGGCGACGCCGGCGGCGGCGCTGCCGGCGCTCTTCGATCGCAGTCGTCGCCTGGGTGCTCATCGAAGGCGCTCCTGATGTCTCGCGCGCGGCGCGAGGGCAGGACGCGCGCCGCGCAGGACGTCGCGAGATGACTCGGGCATGTCGGGAAACCTCAGGTGGGGGGACCTGAACCGGCTCGGGAGACCGGCATTCCTGGAGCCTAGCCCGTGGGGGTGACGCGCGCGACCCTGGATCTTCATGCCGACGAGGTGTTCAGCATCCCGATGACGACCGCCGTCCACCAGCCTGCCTGCGAGACCGACGCGCTCCACACGCACCAGAACCGGAACCGCTGCGGAAGTCGCGCGAAGGCGACCGAGCCGGGGAGCCGTGCGAGCTCACCGGTGAGGCGTGTCATCGCGACGCCGTTCATCGCCACGATCAGGACGGCCAGCATCTTGATGTCGGTGAGCGGATCGGCGAGGTCCGGCTCGAGGAGCGCGCCGCTCGCGAGAAGACCGGCGATTGCGAGCCAGGCGAGACCCGTGACCGATCGCTCGATGCGACGCAGGTCGTCGAGCGTCGCGCGGCCGCGCGCCCACTGCAGTCCGTAGAACTCGAGCAGCACCGCCGCGCCCAGCCCGACGATGACCGAGGCCAGATGGACGAACAGCGCGCTGTAATGGATCCCGGCCGGCGGCCGCAGGGTGCTGCCGAGGGCGAGCGACGCGTACATCGCGATGAGCACGCACCAGTAGCCGAGCGCTCGGCGGTGTCGGGAACGCCGATGTCGCTCGATGAGGGGGGTCGTCACGGGGGGTCCGGGGGCTTTCCGTTCGGGTACGGGCGCGTGCGATGTACCCCCCACGAGTGAGGCTAGCCGAACTCCGGGGTCGTGCCGAACCGCGGGTCCGGTCTACGGGTTCGCCGCCCGCGGCGGAGCCTTGACGAGGGCGAGGAGGACGAATCCGATCGCGAGGACCAGCGCGATGGCGAGGATGCCGTACAGCGTCTGATGCGCGGCTGCCGCGATGAACGTGCCCCACAGCAGCGGCGCGAGCCAGCTCGCCGCGCGTCCGGTCGTCGCGTAGAGGCCGAAGATCTCGCCCTCCTGCCCGGCGGGGATGACGCGGGCGAGGAAGGATCGCGACGCGGCCTGGGCGGGCCCGACGAACAGCGCCAGGACGATGCCGACGACCCAGAACAGCGCCTGGCCCGTCGCCGCGCCGAGGAACACCGTCAGACAGCACGCGATGATCCCCCCGAGGGCGACGAGGATGACCGGCTTCGGCCCGAAGCGGTCGTCGAGCCGTCCGGCGAAGATCGTCGAGACCCCGGCCACGAGGTTCAGCGCGATGCCGAAGATGACGAGATCCGTGAACCCGAACCCGAAGACGCGGGCCGCGATCACCGAGCCGAAGGTGAAGACGGCGGCGAGGCCGTCGCGGTACACCGCCGACGCCAGCAGGAACCAGAACGTGGGTCGGTGCTCGCGCCAGAGGCGCGCGATGGAGCGGAAGAGCTCGATGTAGCCGCGGAAGAAGTTCACGCGCTTCGCCCCCGAGGCGGGCGGCGGCTCCGGCACGTTCAGGAAGATCGGTATGGCGAACACCAGCGTCCAGACGGTCGCGCCCGCCGCGATGAGCTGGAACGTCAGCGCCTGCGTGCCGTCGAGCACGCCGCCGAGGATGAGCCCGACGACGATCGCGAGGGCGATGATCCCGCCCAGGTAGCCGAACCCCCAGCCGAGCCCCGACACCCTGCCGACGGTGCGCGGGGTCGACACCGATACGAGCAGCGCGTTGTAGTTGGCGCCCGCTATCTCGCCGACGATGCTGCCGAAGGCGATCATCGCGACACCGAACCAGAAGAAGGAGGGGATGCCGGTGACGAAAGCCATGGCGAGCTGGCAGGCGATCAGCAGCCCGGTGAAGATGCCGAGCATGAACTTCTTGCGTCCGGTGGCGTCCGCCCGCTGACCGAGGACGGGCGCGAGGAGTGCGATCAGGATCCCCGCGGCCATGATTCCCCAGCCGAGGTTGGCGTCGAGCACTCCCAGCGCTCGGCAGTACTCCGTGACGGTGTTGGCGGGGGTGTCGCAGTCGATGGTCGCTCCGTCGACGACGCCGAGCTCGGCGACGGCCGGATCGAGGAAGAACGGCGACACGAGGAAGCTGGGCACCCACACGAATGTGAGGAGCACCGTGTTGAACGGCTGGGTGGCCCAGTCCCACAGCGCCCACGAGAAGACGCGCTTGCGGGGGACGACGCGATCGTCGGGCTGCGCGACGACGGCGGCCGTCGAGAACCGCGGGTCCCGGCTCTCGGGACCGGTCGCGGGAGGTTCGGGCGCACTCATGTCGGTCACGCTAGGACCCTTCGGTGAACGGCGGATGGCGCCTGGACGCGCGTCGCCTCATCGCGACGCCCCGCCAGAGTACTCGTCGCGACAGCATGCAGGCGTCTCACCCGGGTGATCCGTGCTGCGCGCTCTGGATGCCGCACCTCTCGTGTGCTTTGCTTCGGGCATGACAGCAGCAGACCCCGCGCCGACGCCCGCGTTCAACGGGCGTCTCGCGATCCTGCTCGCGATGGCGATGTTCGTGCTCGTCGTGGACACGTCGATCATGAACGTCTCGATCTCCGCCGTGGTGACGGAGCTCGGCACGACCGCGAGCGGCGTGCAGGGGGCGATCGCCCTCGAGGCGCTCGTGTCGGCCGCGTTCATCCTCCTCGGCGGCAAGACGGGCGACCTCATCGGCCGCAAGCTGGCATACACGCTCGGCCTGCTCGGCTATGCCGTGGGCGCGGTGGCGATGACGTTCGCGCAGAGCCTGACCGCCGTCATCATCTTCTGGGCGGTGATCGGCGGCATCGGCGCCTCCCTCCTCCTGCCGGCGATGCAGTCGCTCATCCACGGCAACTTCGTCGGCGCGCACCAGAAGCGCGTCTACGCGCTCGTCGGCGCGTCCGCGGCCATCGCGGCCGCAGTGGGCCCGCTGCTCGGTGGCTTCATCACGACCTTCTGGTCGTACCGGGTCGCGTTCGCCCTCGAGGCGGTCATCATCCTCGTGGTGCTCCTCGGCCTCGGTCTCGTGAAGGACGTCAAGTACACCGGCGAGCGGTCGATCGACCTCGTGGGTGCAGGGCTGTCGGTGGTCGGCATGGGCGGCGTCGTGCTCGGCATCCTCGTTTGGCAGGAGGGCGGCGGGTACGTCGGCCTGATCATCGGCCTCGGCGCGGTCGCGCTCGGCGGACTCGCGTGGTGGCTCAACTCGCGCAAGAAGAGGGGGAAGCCGGTCCTGCTCGACCCGGCGCTCTTCTCGTCGAAGCCGTTCCGCACCGGCGTGAGCGGGCAGCTGCTGCAGCAGATCGCCCTGGGCGGCACGATGATCGTGCTTCCGCTCTACCTGCAGATGGTGCTCGAGTACAACGCGCTGCAGGCGGGTCTGTCGATCGCGCCGCTGTCGCTCAGCATGTTCGCCGTGGCGATCTGGGCCGGCCGCCGAGCCAAGGGGCGGCCCGCGAACCTCATCCTGGTCGGATTCTCGCTCGCACTCCTCGGCCTGGTCGCGATCGTGCCTCTCGTGCCGATCGCCGATTCGGGCTGGTACCTCGCCGTCCCGCTCATCATCGCCGGCTCCGGCCTCGGCCTGCTCGTCTCCCAGCTCAACAACTACACACTCTCGCCGATCTCCGACGAGCGGGTCAGCGAGGCCGCGGGCGTCAACTCTGCGGCGGGGTCGTTCGGCCTCTCGTTCGGCCTCGCCTTCGCCGGTGCCATCATGCTCGCGACGCTCGCGACGGCGTTCACCTCGCTCGCGTACTCGAGCACGGTGCTGTCGGCGGATCAGCAGGAGCAGGTCGCCACGGTGCTCGAGGACGATGCGCAGCTGATGTCGAACACGGGACTCGAGGAGCTCCTCGCCGACGAGCCGCCCGCGGCCGCCGCCGAGGTCGTCCGCATCAACACCGAGGCGCGTCATATCGCCCTCCAGGTGGCGCTGCTCATCCCCATCTTCGCCGCGCTGCTCGGCGTGCTGAACGCGTTCCGAATGAGGCGGCTGCCCGACCCGAAGGCATCGTCCTCCGCCGAGGGGAGCCTGCTGGGCTGAGGCGCGGTCAGCCTTCGCCGGTCGGCGCTCGGCCTGCTGGTGGTGCTCCTCCAGACGCTCGCGCACCCCGTCGGACCAAACTTGAGTCGAGTCATATCAAGTTCATTTGACACGCTCAGGGTCGCCGAGTAGCCTTGAGTCATCACGGCTCAACCTCGTCTCCTCGAGGGGATGCCGCGAGCATACTTCCCATCAACCACGGGCCGAGGCATCCGCCCCGCCCATCAGAAGGAGAGATACACATGGCACGTGCTGTCGGAATCGACCTCGGTACGACCAACTCGGTCGTCAGCGTCCTCGAGGGCGGCGAGCCCAAGGTCATCGCCAACGCCGAAGGCTTCCGCACGACCCCGTCGGTCGTCGCGTTCACCAAGGACGGCGAGGTGCTCGTCGGCGAGACCGCCAAGCGCCAGGCCGTCACCAACGTCGACCGCACCGTCTCGTCGGTCAAGCGCCACATGGGCACCGACTGGGGCTTCGACGTCGACGGCAAGAAGTGGACGCCGCAGGAGGTCTCCGCGCGCATCCTCCAGAAGCTGAAGCGCGACGCCGAGCAGTACCTGGGCGACACGGTGACGGATGCCGTCATCACCGTCCCCGCGTACTTCAACGACGCCGAGCGTCAGGCCACGAAGGAGGCCGGCGAGATCGCGGGCCTGAACGTGCTGCGCATCATCAACGAGCCCACCGCGGCCGCCCTCGCCTACGGTCTCGACCGCGGCAAGGAGGACGAGCTCATCCTCGTCTTCGACCTCGGTGGCGGAACCTTCGACGTCTCGCTGCTCGAGGTGGGCAAGGACGACGACTTCTCGACGATCCAGGTCCGCTCGACCGCCGGTGACAACCGTCTTGGCGGCGACGACTGGGACCAGCGTCTCGTCGACTACTTCATCAAGCAGTTCAAGGACACCACCGGCGTCGACGTCTCGGGCGACAAGATCGCCCTGCAGCGGCTCAAGGAGGCTGCCGAGCAGGCGAAGAAGGAGCTGTCCTCGTCGACCTCGACGAGCGTCAACCTCCCCTACCTCTCGCTGACCGACTCGGGGCCCGTCTCGCTGTCCGAGACGATCACCCGCGCGAAGTTCGAGGACCTCACCAAGGACCTCCTCGACCGCACGAAGAAGCCGTTCGAGGACGTCATCCGAGAGGCCGGCATCAAGGTCGCCGACATCGACCACGTCGTGCTCGTCGGCGGTTCGACCCGCATGCCCGCCGTGAGCGAGCTCGTGCAGCGCGAGGCCGGCAAGGAGCCCAACAAGGGCGTGAACCCGGACGAGGTCGTCGCCGTCGGCGCCGCCTTGCAGGCCGGCGTCCTCAAGGGCGAGCGCAAGGACGTCCTCCTCATCGACGTCACCCCTCTGAGCCTCGGCATCGAGACCAAGGGCGGCATCATGACGAAGCTCATCGAGCGCAACACCGCCATCCCGACCAAGCGCAGCGAGACCTTCACCACGGCCGACGACAACCAGCCGTCGGTCGCGATCCAGGTCTTCCAGGGCGAGCGCGAGTTCACCCGCGACAACAAGCCGCTGGGCACGTTCGAGCTCACCGGCATCGCGCCGGCGCCCCGAGGCATCCCGCAGGTCGAGGTCACGTTCGACCTCGACGCCAACGGCATCGTCCACGTGTCCGCCAAGGACAAGGGCACCGGCAAGGAGCAGTCGATGACCATCACCGGCGGCTCGTCGCTGCCCAAGGAGGACATCGAGCGCATGGTGCGCGAGGCCGAGGAGCACGCCGCGGAAGACAAGAAGCGCCGCGAGTCCGCCGAGGTCCGCAACCAGGCCGAGACGCTGTCGTACTCGATCGACAAGCTCATCAAGGAGAACGACGACAAGCTCCCCGAAGACGTCAAGAACGACGTCCAGGCAGATGTCGACGCGCTCAAGACGGCGCTCGCCGGTGACGACGACGACGCGGTGAAGGCTGCGTTCGACAAGCTCAACCAGAGCCAGGGCAAGCTCGGCGAGGCGATCTACGCCTCCAGCCAGGCAGCCCCGCAGGACGCTCCGACCGCCGATCAGCCCGCCGAGGGCGCCGGCTCGGCCGACTCCGATGAGGATGTCGTCGACGCCGAGGTCATCGACGACGAGGACGAGAAGAAGTAACCATGGCCGACAAGGACTTCGAAGAGCCGAACGGCGACGAGGTCCGCCCTGACGAGGAGGGGTCGGAGGCTCGCGCCTCCGGCCCCGTCCCGCAGGACGGACCGGATTCCGACGGTGAAGAGCTCACGGTGGACGACATCCTCGGCGCGGCGCAGAACGCGGATGCCGCGGCCGAGGACGCCGTGATCGCCGACCTCGAGTCGCAGCTGCTTAACGACCTCAAGCGCCTGCAGGCCGAGTACGCGAACTACCGGCGCCGCACCGAGGAGCAGCGCGAGGTCGAGGTGGAGCGCGCCCAGGGCGCGGTCGCCAAGGGTCTGCTGCCGGTGCTCGACGACCTCGACCGCGCCGACAAGCACGGCGACCTCGAGGAGGGCACGCCGTTCGCCGCGATCGCCGTGAAGCTGCGCGGCGTCGCCGAGCGGATGGGCCTGTCGACGTACGGCGAGGCGGGAGAGCTGTTCGACCCGCAGCACCACGAGGCCATCTTCCAGGCCCCGACCCCCGGCGTGGAGGCGGCGACGATCCTCGAGGTCGTCGAGGTCGGCTACCGCCTCGGCTCGGTCGAGCTCCGCCCGGCGAAGGTCGTCGTCGCGGTGCCCGCCGAGTAGGCCGGAGGAGCATCGATGGCCAGTCAGGACTGGTTCGACAAGGACTTCTACACGATCCTCGGCGTCTCGAAGGACGTCAGCGACGCTGATCTCAAGAAGACGTACCGCAAGCTCGCGCGGAAGTACCACCCCGACTCCAACCAGGGCGATGCCGCGGCAGAGGCGAAGTTCAAGGAGGTCAGCGAGGCGTACTCGGTGCTCTCCGACGCGGAGCAGCGCAAGGAGTACGACCAGATCCGGGCCATGGGCTCCGGTGCGCGCTTCACCGCGGGCGGCCAGGGCGGTGCGGGCGGCTTCGAAGACGTCTTCAGCATGTTCAACCAGGGCCGCGGTGGCAGCAGCTACCAGAGCGAGGACTTCGACGACATCTTCTCGATGTTCAACCAGCAGCAGGGCGGCGCCGGCTTCGGCACGGGCCGCTTCGGTCAGTCCACCGGCGGCTATCGCGGCTACGGCGGTCCGACCCGCGGTGCGGATGTCACGGCGCGCACGACGATCGACTTCATCACGGCCACGAAAGGCGAGACGATCACGCTCCAGGGCGAGGACGGTCGCCCGTTCAAGGTGAAGATCCCTGCCGGCGTGTCCGACGGGCAGAAGATCCGCCTCCGGGGCCGCGGGCATCCGTCTCCGGACGGCGGCGAGACCGGCGACGTGGTCGTGCAGGTCGCCGTGCGGCCGCATCCGGTGTTCGCCCGCGACGGCCTCAACCTGCGCGTGACGATCCCGGTGACGTTCACCGAGGCGGCGCTCGGTGCGACGATCGAGGTGCCCACGCTCGGGGGAGACCCCGTCAAGCTGCGGGTGGCGCCGGGAACGCCGTCGGGTCGCGTGCTGCGGGTGAAGGGTCGTGGCGTGCAGACCGCGAAGGGCACCGGAGACCTCCTCGCCGAGGTCCAGGTCGCGGTGCCGTCGCACCTCGACGATGCCGCGCGCGAGGCGCTCGAGCGATACCACGAGCTCGAACCGAAGGAGAATCCGCGTGCCGACCTCATGGCGAAGGCACGCGGCTGACCGCAATGGGAGACTGAAGCGACAGGGAGGCGGGTGACATGGGCGAGCAGCACGACATCGACGACGACGCTCCGATCTTCGCGATCGCCGTAGCCGCCGAGCTGTCGGGCATGCACCCGCAGACCCTCCGCCAGTACGACCGGCTCGGGCTGGTGGTGCCCGCTCGCACGCCGGGCGGCTCCCGCCGCTACTCGCTGCGCCACGTGGCGCAGCTCCGAGAGGTCGCGCGCATGTCGTCCGACGGCATCGGGCTTCCCGCGATCGCGCGCATCCTCGAGCTCGAAGACCGCGTCCGCGAGCTCCACGTGCGCGTGCGCGACCTCGAGGAGCGCGTGCGCACCGAGCTCGAGCGTCGCCCCGGAGCGCGCGTCTTCGCGGCGGGAAGCACCGGGTCGGTGGTCACGCTCCGCCACGGCACCCGCGTGCGTCGCGCCACCGAGCTCGTCGTGTGGCGGCCGCGTCAGCAGCTCGAGCGGGGCGAGGCGGATGCGGGTGCCGCACCCGGCGACGCTCCGCCGCAGGGCTGAGCCGCGGCATCCGCTCGCCCTCCGGCGCGTCGGACGCACGGGCCACGACTCAGGCCTGCCGACCTTCGACGACGTGCGGGCGATCGTGCGGGCGCTGCCCGAGACGCACGAGGGCGTCGACGGCCATCGCGGTGGCGCGATGTGGCGCACGACCCCGACCACCTGTGCGAGGTCGTCATCGACGCGTGGCTGCTGCGGGCGCCCAAGCGGGTCGCGACGGAGTGGCTCGCCGTGAACCCGTCCTGACTGCTGCGCCCGGTGCGCACGCCGCGCGTCAGGCGGCGTCGACGCTCCGGTGCTTCCGGAACAGCTGCCAGTCCGCGCGGGACAGATCGGCGTAGGCGTACGACCACTCCAGGATCGCCTCTCCGGCGACGCGCCCGCCGCCGATGTATCCGGCGACCACGGCGGCGTTGGGGGACTGGCCGTGGGCGCGGGCGAGCGTGGTGGCGCAGGCGTCCGCGTACCACCCGAAGGCGGCGTCCTCGAGGGTGTCGACGTCGAAGCCGCCCTTCTTGTCGTGGAACTGACGCACGTAGAACGAGCGCTCCGGGGCGCCGTCCGGGGGCGAGCCGGTGAGGTGCCCGAGGAAGGGATCCGACACCGCCTGCAGGATCCGCTGCATGGCGACCACCCGGCCGCCCTCGCCGTTGGCCTCGATGAACCGCCCGACGCCGTCGGGCTGCTCGACACCGCCGTACTCGATGAGCACGCTCTGCCCGGCCTCCTTGGCCTGGAGGATCAGCGCGTTGTCGTCGCCGTCGGCGAGCGAGATCAGGTAGCAGCGAGTGCCGACGCTGCCCACGCCGACCACGCGCCGGGCGATGTCGGTCACGTGGTACTTCTGCAGCAGCACGCGGATGTCGATGTTCGCGGACTGCTGGTAGACCTCCACGTACTCGTTGATGCGCAGCTCGATGCGCGGGTCGACGTGCGTCATCGTCGGGGGAAGCTCGATGAACGTGAGCCGGCCGGACTCGTCGCGGGTGGTGAGCTTCTTCACGGCACGGGCGGCTGTGCGCTTCTCGGCGTCCTTCACCGCCTTATGGAGCGCCTCCGCGGACTCGGGGTCGAGGGAGTCTGACCCGGCGGCGGCATCGAAGTGGTCGTAGTACCGCTTGAGCGGGCTGCGCTTCGCGCCGTTGCCGAGGGCCCGCGCGTAGGTGCGCACGGCGCCGAGCGCGGCATCCCGCACCACCTTGTCGTCGCGGGAGGTCGACTGTCCTGCGATGACGATGCTCGTCACGAGACGCTTGACGTCCCACTCCCACGGCGCCCACGCCGACTCGTCGAAGTCGTTCAGGTCGAACACGAGCGTTCGCTGCGGCGAGGCGAAGAGCCCGAAGTTCGAGACGTGCGCGTCGCCGCATGACCCGACGTCGAGGCCGCTGCTGGGCGACCGTGCGAGGTCGGCCGCCATGAGGGCCGCCGTTCCCCGGTAGAACGCGAACGCGCTCTCGGCCATGCGCTGCGTGCGAATGGGCACGAGCTCGGGCACACGCGTCGAGTCCTGGCGATCGAGGATCGCCATCGGATCGCGCTCGCCGCCGGGAAGGATGGCGAGCTCCTCGCGCGGGACGGCGTCGCGCGCCGCTCGTCCTTCCTCCAGGTGCTCCTGCAGGGTGGGCGGAGCAGACCAGGTCTCCGCCAGCGGCCTCACGTCCGTCGTTGACATGGCCCCAGTGTGGCACCGCCCGGCGGCGCGCGGGGGTGAGTTCACGGGTGAAATCCCATCGACGCCGCCGGCCGTCGATACCCTGGCGGCGTGACCCGCGCCGTGACCCCTCCGCCCGCACCGGTGCTCTCGCCGAGCCTGCGCACCCTCCTGGGCCTCGCGGCGGCGGCGGTGGTGCTCGCCGGCGTGTACTTCGCGCGCGACCTGGTGGGGCCTCTCGCCCTCGCCGTCGTGCTCGTCGTCATCTGCGAGCCGGTGCGCCGCCCGCTCGAGCGAAGAGGGTGGCCGCGCTGGACGGGCACGACCTCGGTCATCGTCGTCGCGTACCTCGTGCTCGTGCTCATGGGAGCGCTGCTGTGGCTCGCGGGCACGCAGTTCGCCCGCCTCGTCGCCGACTTCTCCGACGAGCTGCAGGCGAACGTGCAGAGCCTCCTCGCCTGGCTGCGGGCGGCCGGGCTCGACGATCAGGCAGCGGATGCCGCGGCCTCCGTCCTCGATCCCGGAACCCTCGTCAGCCTGGTGTCGAGCCTCGGCAGCACGATCCTGGGCATCGCCACCGCTCTGTTCTTCGTGTTCGCGTACATCATCTTCATGGCCGCCGACGCGGCCCGCTACCGCGAGGCGGGCCGGGTGTTCGGCCCCGCCAAGGCGCCGGTGCTCGGACGCATCCGCCACCTCAACTCGGGCATCCGCCGCTACTACGTCGTCAACGCCAGCTTCGGCGCCGTCGTCGCCGTCATCGACGGACTGGCGCTGTGGTGGCTCGGCGTCCCCGCCCCGCTGGTGTGGGCGATCCTCGCGTTCGTGACGAATTTCGTGCCCAACATCGGATTCGTCCTCGGCCTGATCCCGCCCGCGGTGCTGGCGTTCGTCGTCGGCGGGTGGCCGATGCTCCTCGCCGTGATCGCGATCTACTGCGTCGTCAACGTCGTGCTGCAGGTGCTCGTCCAGCCGAAGTTCGTCAGCGACGCGGTCGACCTGAGCCTCACGCTGAGCTTCTTCTCGGTGATCTTCTGGACGTTCGTCATCGGCCCGCTCGGCGCCATCCTCTCGATCCCGCTGACGCTGTTCGTGCGGACCCTCGTGCTCGAAGGAGATCCGGGCGGGCACTGGCTCCGCTGGCTCTCCGGCGACCGCACCGCGGTGCCGCCCGGAGACCCCGATCCCGCATCGACACAGCCCCGGAGGCGGCCATGACCCAGACCCCACCGACCATCGAGCCCGAGACGAGGCGCGGGCGCGCGGCATCCCGCCTCGTCGACACCTCCAGCGAGCGGTCGCTCGAGTCGCTCGCGATCGGCATCGCGGCGCTCGCCTTCGTGGTCGTCGCGCTCGTCGCGCTGGTGGCGTTCGGGTTCCAGGCGGCGCCGATCGCGGGCCCCGGGTCCGTGGGTCAGTTCGCGGCGATCTCCTCGGCCGTGGTGGCCCTGCTCGCCGTCGTCGTCGGCCGCTATCTCCTCCACGAGCGGGGGCCGCACGGGCGCCTCCACGTCCTGGATCACCTCGACATCTTCGCGCTCGCGATCGCCCACGCCATCATCGCGCTGCTCGGCTGGACCCTGCTCGCCGTCATCCTGGAGCAGGCGTTCATCGGCGCGGAGGTGTTCGCCCTGCCGACGCTCGTCCTCTCCGGCGCCGCGGCGGCGATGACGGCGTACATTGCGTTCTACTCCACCTCGCACATGGACCTCCAGCTGCTCGCGGTCGTGCTCGCCGTCTTCCTCGTGTTCGGCGTGCTCGCGAGCATGCTCACCGCGAGCGACCCGACCTGGTGGAAGGACAACCTGAGCGCGCTCGGCATGACGACGAACGTCTCGGCTCTCGCGTTCAACCTCACCCTGATCGTCGCGGGCTTCCTGGTCACCACGCTCGCGCGCTACGCGACCCGTGGAATCCCCACCGCGAACCCCGTCGGCGTCGGGCGGGTCCGTGTCGCGCTGATCGTGGTGGGTGTCTTCCTCGCCCTGGTCGGCGTGTTCCCCGTGAACCTCTTCTTCGGCATCCACACCGGCGTCGCCTCGGGGATGGTCGTCGCATACGGCGTGCTCGTGATCGGCCTGCCGCGGTGGATCACCGGGATGCCTCGCGCCTTCGTGCTGATCGGCTGGCTGTTCCTCGCCGTCACGCTCGTCCTCGCGCTGCTCTTCGCGATCGGGTACTACACGCTGACGGCAGTCGAGCTCGTGGCGGGCATCCTCGTCTTCACCTGGATCGTGCTGTTCATCCGGAACGCGGCCGCCCTCGAACAGGACGCGCGCCCGGCCTGAGATCCGCGCGCCCTCGCGGCTGCGCCGCCGGCGTGGGGCATGATTCGCCTGTGGACGAGAAGACCTGGCATCGCCGCACGCAGGTGCCGCTCATGCTGGCGTCGCTGCTGTACCTGGTCGCCTACTCGTGGCGCGTGATCGGCGACCTCACAGGGCCTGCCCACCTCGTGATGACGATCATCATCCTGGCGACCTGGGCGCTGTTCATCGTCGACTACCTGGTGCGGCTCTCGCTCGCGAAGAACCGGTCGAAATGGTTCCGCACCCACCTCGGCACCCTCGCGATCGCGCTCATCCCCGTCTTCCGGCTGGTGCTGCTGCTGCAGGCTCTGACCCGCGTGCCGGGCTTGCGCCCCTCGGCGGGCACCCGGCTTCGCACCCAGATCATGGTCTACGGCGCCGGGGCCGGCATCCTCTTCATCTACATCGCCTCCTTGGCCGTGCTCGAGGCGGAGCGCCGCTCGCCCGACTCGAACATCCACACCTTCTTCGAAGCCGTGTGGTGGTCGTGCGTCACGATCACCACGACGGGCTACGGCGACTACTACCCGGTGACCGCCGAGGGGCGCCTCGTCAGCGTCGGCCTGATGTTCGGCGGGATCGCCCTGTCGGGCATCATCACGGCGACCCTGGCGTCGTGGGTGTTGGAGCGCGTGGCGCGCAACCACGACGATGCCGAGCCGGCGACCCGCGGACAGATGCGTCAGCTGATGGCGAAGGTCGAGGCGCTCGCCGCGCCGGATTCCGGCGAAGGAGACGAACGCCGGGAGTGAGGCATCCGCTCCTCCTCACCCTGCGGGGGTGACGTGCGCTCCGCCCGGCGGTCGTACGTTGCGGGGGCCAGAGCAAGAGGAGGACGTCTCATGACCGCCGACCGCCACGCCCGCACGATGCTCCCCATCCCGGATCGCCCGACGCCGTCCCTGACGACGTACGACGCGAAGGACCCCGACACCTCGTACCCGCCGATCACGCCGCTGCTGCCGCCGAAGGGCGCGCCGAACGTGCTCGTGATCCTGCTCGACGACGTCGGGTTCGGTGCGTCGAGCGTGTTCGGCGGCCCGTGCCGAACCCCCGCGGCCGAGAAGCTCGCCGCGGGCGGACTCCGGTACAACCGGTTCCACACGACCGCGCTGTGCGCACCGACCCGGCAGGCTCTGCTGACCGGTCGCAACCACCACTCCGTGGGAATGGGCAGCATCACCGAGACGGCCACGTCGGCGCCCGGCAACAGCTCCCTACGGCCCAACACCAAGGCTCCGCTCGCGATGACCTTGAAGCTCAACGGCTACTCGACCGCGCAGTTCGGCAAGTGCCACGAGGTGCCGGTGTGGCAGTCCTCGCCGATCGGGCCGTTCGACGCGTGGCCATCGGGCGGAGGGGGCTTCGAGACGTTCTACGGATTCATCGGCGGCGAGAACAACCAGTGGGAGCCCGCGCTCTACGACGGCACCACAGCGGTGGAGCCGCCGGCGACGCCCGAGGAGGGCTACCACCTCACCGAGGACCTCGCGGATCGGGCGATCGGATGGATCCGCACGCAGAAGGCGCTCGCGCCGGATCGCCCCTTCTTCGTCTACTTCGCGCCCGGGGCGACCCACGCGCCGCATCACGTGCCCGTCGAGTGGGCCGACAGGTATGCCGGGGAGTTCGCCGACGGCTGGGATGCTCAGCGCGAGAAGACCTTCGCCCGGCAGAAGGAGCTGGGGGTCATCCCCGCCGACGCCGAGCTGACTCCTCGCCACGACGAGATCCCCGCGTGGGACGACATGCCGGATGAGCTCAAGCCGGTGCTCGAGCGCGAGATGGAGGTCTACGCCGGCTTCCTCGAGCACACCGACCACCACGTCGGCAGGGTGCTCGACGCCGTCGAAGACCTCGGCGTCCTCGACGACACGCTGGTCTACTACATCATCGGCGACAACGGCGCCTCGGCCGAGGGCACCGTCAACGGCGCGTTCAACGAGATGGCGAACTTCAACGGCATGGCGGCGCTCGAGACGCCGGAGTTCATGCGCTCCAAGATGGCGGAGTTCGGCACGCCGACCTCGTACAACCACTACGCCGTCGGCTGGGCATGGGCGATGGACACCCCGTTCCAGTGGACCAAGCAGGTGGCGTCCCACTGGGGTGGGACGCGCAACGGCACCGTCGTGCACTGGCCGAACGGCATCGAGGAGAAGGGCGGGCTGCGCTCGCAGTTCACGCACGTCATCGACATCGCCCCGACGATCCTCGAGGCGGCCGGGCTCCCCGAGCCGACGACGGTCAACGGCGTGCAGCAGTCGCCGATGGAAGGCGTCAGCATGCTCTACGCGTTCGGACGGGCGGATGCTCCGGAACGCCACGATCTGCAGTACTTCGAGATGTTCGGCAATCGCGGGATCTACCACAAGGGCTGGAGCGCGGTCACCAAGCACCGGACGCCCTGGGACATGGTGGGAGGAGGCAAGATCGCCTTCGACGACGACGTGTGGGAGCTGTACGACGGTGCCGGCGGTGACTACAGCCAGGCCAGGAACCTCGCCGCCGAGCAGCCGGAGCGCCTCCACGAACTGCAGCGGCTGTGGCTCATCGAGGCGGTCAAGTACAACGTGCTGCCGCTCGACGACCGCACCGCGGATCGCGTGAATCCCGACATCGCGGGCAGGCCGACGCTCATCCACGGCTCCACCCAGCTGTTCTTCCCCGGCATGGGCCGGCTGTCGGAGAACAGCGTGGTCAGCATCAAGAACAAGTCGTTCTCGGTGACGGCGGAGATCGTCGTCCCCGTCGGCGGCGCGAACGGCGTCGTCATCGCCCAGGGCGGCCGATTCGGCGGGTGGAGCCTGTTCCTGCATGAGGGGCGCGCGAAGTTCGTCTACAACGTCCTCGGCATCCATGAGTTCGCCACCGTGTCGGAGGCGCCGTTGGCCGAGGGCACCCACCAGCTCCGCATGGAGTTCGCCTACGACGGCGGGGGGCTCGCGAAGGGGGGCGGGGTCACCCTCTTCTCCGACGGCGAGCCGGTCGGCACCGGCCGGGTCGAGGCGACGCAGGCCATGGTCTTCTCGGCCGATGAGACGACCGACATCGGGTACGAGTCGGGGACGCCGGTGACCGACGACTACACGCCGCAGACGAGCCGGTTCACGGGGAAGATCTCGTGGGTCCAGATCGACCTCGGCGTCGACGACCACGACCACTTCATCGATCCCGACGAGCGGTTCCGGATCGCCATGGCGCGGCAGTAGGGCCGGACGCAGGAAGGCCGCACCCGATCGGGTGCGGCCTTCTCGCGTGACGGTTCGGTCAGGACAGCAGCTTGGCCTTCGCCGCAGCGAACTCCTCGTCCGACAGGATGCCCTGCGAGTGGAGGGTCGCGAGCTGCGTGAGCTGCGCCATCATGTCGTTCGCGGGCGGCGCCGCTGCAGCCGGTGCCGGCGCCTGTGCGGCCTGGGCGTTCGCGACGGCCTGGGCGGCCGCGGCATCCATCGCAGCCTGGTTCTGCTGCGCCTCGTACTGCTGCTGCTCGTACTGCTCGTTGGCCTTGCCCTGCTGGTGCCGGGCGACGCTCCCCGAGACCGCGGTCGCCGTGCCGGCGACGACGGCGGTGCGTGCCGCCATTCCGACGAGGCCGGGACGGCCCATTCTTCGCATCATGTCAGTCTCCTTCAGTCGACGTTCTCGGCGAGGAACGCGTTGACGATCGGTGCCGGGATGCCCTCGCGAGCGATCACCGCGCCACCGGCGTCGTACAGGGCCGCCGCGAACGCCTTCGCCCAGAGGAGCTCGACGACCAGGATGGCCGCGGATGCTCCCGGGGGCACCTGCTCGGCGAGCGCCTCGATGTCTTCGAGCCCTGCCAGGCCCTCGAGGTCGAGTGCGGGCACACCGGCGTCGTCGGTCGTGTCGGAGAGCTCGACGATGGTGAGCTCTCCCTCCGGCGAACGCGTGGCGTAGACCAGGTCGAGCACGTTCACGGTGCCCGCTGCGACCAGGTCGTCGATCGCCTGCAGCACACCCGGACCTGGCCGGTCCCCGTCGAAGCCGATCGCGTAGAACTCGATGGGCCCGTAGTCGAAAGTCGTCATGTCCCTATCCTGTCGCGCGACGGGTCAGCCCGCGAGGGCCTTCGTCTTGAGAGCGTCGAATTCTGCCTGGGTGATGGCGCCCGAGTCGAGGAGCGACTTCGCCTTGGCGATGTCGTCCGTGGCGCTCGCCGATCCGGCCGTGGCCCGGATGTAGGCATCCTGCTGCGAACGCATCTCCTGTGCCTGCTCGATCGCGCGCTTCTGCATGCTGCCGCCGCGAGCGATGAGGTAGATCAGCGCGGTGAGGAAGGGCACGAAGATCAGGAAGATGATCCAGACGGCCTTCCACCAGCCGCTCAGGCTGTGGTCGCGGAACAGGTCGCCCAGGATCGAGAACAGCACCATCAGGTACGCGGTGAACACGAAGACCCAGAAGAACCACCAGAGCAGGTCCATTTGTCGTTGCCAATCTTCAGTGGACGGACCGAACGCCCGTCGCACCTCGAAAGCTACGAGTGCGGAAGGGGTGCGACGTCACCCGCAGTGGGTGAGAATCAGGCGATCGGCCCGACGACCGGATTGACCGAGACGACTTCGATGTGGAGCTCGTCGAACATCTCGAGCAGGCCGATGAGCCGAGCCTGGTCGGGAACCGGTCCTCGGATGCTCGTGCAGCGGTCGGGGGCCGGTTCCACCTCGAACCCGTCGAGCGCCGCGACGAGGTCCGGACCGAGCTTTCCCCGGACCACGATCCGCACGATCTGAGAGCCCATCATGGCGGATCCTCCCGGCGTGGTCGCGACCGGGGCGCGGAGCCCGGCGGTGTCGCGTGACATTGTGTCCGGCGCCTGCTCGCACGGACGTCACCCCTGTGGGATGATTCCCCCGAGCTCGGACCCACCTCGCCAGGGAGGCTCGGCACGTGACAGAGCATCGTCGGATCCCTCCGCACGCGGTCGACAGGCCGCCGCTGCGGCTTCAGCTCGACGCCGGCGTGAGTTCGCCGCTGTCGTTGATCGTCGCGCCCGCCGGAGCGGGCAAGACGGTGCTGCTGTCGCAGTGGGCGCAGTCGCGCGCCGACATGGCGGTGGCGTGGTTCGACATCACGGCCGCCGACGACGCACCGGTGCCGTTCGCACGCCGCCTCGTCGACGGTGTGATCGCCGTGGCCCCGGACTTCCACCCGCCGACCGCGCCGATCGACACGTCGGAGGGCCGACTCGGCGAGGCCTTCCTCGAGGAGTTCGCGAGCTCGCTCGCCGATGCCGGCCCGCTCGTGCTCGTGTTCGACGATCTCGATCGCATCTCGGGCACGTCCGTCCTTCCCGACCTCTGGCGGCTGGTCGATCTGCTGCCCACCAACGCGCACGCCGTGTTCTCGTCGCGGGTCGACCTTCAGCTGGGCTGGAGCCGCCACCGGCTCGAGCACGGGCTGGTCGAGATCCGCCAGCGCGAGCTCGCCTTCGACGATGCGACGACCGCGCGCGTGATCGAGCGGATCGCGGGCAAGCCGATCACCGAGAAGGCGGTCGCCGCCGTCACGGCGCGGACCGAGGGATGGGCCGTCGGCGTGCAGCTGACGGCGCTGACGCTGCGCTTCTCCGACGATCCCGAACGCACGATCGACACCCTCGCCGATACCGATCGGCTCGTCGTCGACTACCTGAGCGAGGAGGTGCTCGATGCGCTCGAGCCCGCTCGCCGCGACGCCATCGTCCGGCTCGCCGTGCTCGACGAGGTGTGTGCGGGGCTCGTGGAGGCAGTGGCCCACGTCGACGGTGCGGCGTTCCTGTCGGGACTCGAGCGCGACTCGATGTTCATCGTGGCCGTCCCGGGCCGACCGGGCTGGTATCGCTTCCACCGGCTCTTCCGCGATCTGCTCCTGTACCGCCTGCGCGCGACCGACCCGAAGGCCGAATCGCGCCTGCTCGAGTCGGCGGCCGACTGGTACCTCGCCGACGGCGACACCGGCGCGTGCGTCGAGTACCTCATCCGTGCCCGCTGCTGGGAGCGCGTGCTGGCGCGCGTGCTCGCCAGCGGCCGCGACGTGTTCGAGGAAGTCCGAACGGCGACGATCGTGAGGTGGCTGCGCCAGGTGCCGCCCGACGTGCGTGCCGGCAGCGTCGACGCCGAGCTGCTCCTCGGGATCGCCGAGGGGATGAGCGGTCACGGCATGATCGCCGTGGACGCGATGCAGGCCCTGCTCTCGGGCGGGTCGCTGTCGATCGGGCAGCGGCAGGTCGCGCTGAGCTACCTGGCGGCCTGCGTGCAGTTCCACCCGCACGCCGAGGCGTTCCAGGGCGCGGCGCGCGACGCGCTCGCCCTGCTCGAGGAGGAGCCCGATGCGGCGCTCCCGGATCTGCTCGGGCTCACGACGCGCCCGCTGCTGCGCTACATGGCGCAGGGGTCGCTCGGTCGGGCCCACCTCTTCCTCGGCGACCTCGTGGGGGCACGGGCGGCGCTCAACGCGGCGGTCGACGGTCAGGGCTTCGCCTACACGCCGTTCCGGGTGCACCTGCTCGGCAGCCTCGCGCTCGTCGACGCACTCTCCGGCCGCCTCGTCGCCGCGAGCGAACGGGCGGACGAAGCGCTCGAGACGGCGCGCGAGGCCGGGCTCCTCGCACATCCCGCCCCCGGCGACGCGTACGTCGCCCGCGCGATCCTCGCGATCCAGCGCGGCGAGCCCGACGCCGGAGCGCTCGCGCTCGCGGAAGGCCTCGTGCGCGCCTCCTCCAACCAGCGGACGCAGCTGATGTGGGTCGCCCATCTCGCGAGCGTGCTCATCGATCCCGACGACGAGCACGTCAAGGCGGAAGAGCCGCCCGGTCCGCCGCCGCCGCTGGTGCGGCAGGCGCTCGTCGCGCTCGGAATGCGCCGGTCGCGCCTGCGCGGCGCGCCGGCCCCGGCCCCGTCGATCGCGTCGTCGTGGTCTCCTGTCGCGTTCGAGGAGATCGCCGGCCTTCTGGTCGAGGGCCGCACGGGGGCCGCGAGACTCCGCTTGGCGCAGGTGCGAGCCGACGGCGATCCCCGCGAGGTGGTGCCCGCGGTCGAGCGCGAGCTGCTGCTTTCGTGGACCGGCGCCGTCGAGGGCCGCCGGTCGCAGGCCCGCGAGCACCTCGAGTCGGCGTTGGCGATCGCCGCGCCGGAGGGTGTCGTCGACCCGTTCGTGAGGCTCGGACCGCCGGCGGCCGACCTGCTCGAAGACCTTCTCGGGACGCGCACCGAGTTCGTGCGCTACATCGTCGGCCGTGTCCGCGCGGCGGTCGCCCCGAACGACGGGAAGCTGATCGACGAGCTCACTCCGCGCGAGCTCGAACTGCTCGCGTTCCTCCCGAGCCGGCTCACGATCGCCGATATCGCGGTGCGCTGCTTCGTCTCCACCAACACGATCAAGACCCACCTCGGGCACATCTACCGCAAGCTCGGCGTCTCGGGTCGGGATGCGGCGATCGAGCGCGCGGTGGAGCTCGGGCTGATCGACGCCCGGGAGATCGCCCGCGTGGGGTGACGTCGCGGCCCATCCGTGCGGCCATCATGACCGCATGGATGAAGCCGACCGCGGGGATGCCTCGGAGCCGAACGTCACCGCTGCCGACGCGATCACTCCGAGCGAACCCGGACACGCGGACTTTCCGATCCCTGCGCCGATCCCACGGCCCGGCCACTTCGCCGGTGTGCTGGCCGTGCTCGACAAGCCGCTCGCCCTCGGCTTCCTGACGACCATCGGCGTGATCGGCGCGCTTCTGCTCGGCAGTGCACTGGGCTCGATCTCGACGATCCTCGTCTACATCGTCCTCGCGATGTTCCTCGCAGTCGGTCTCGACCCGATCGTCCGCAGGCTCGAGCGCCGGCGGATGAAGCGGGGCGCTGCGATCGCCATCGTGTTCGGCGCCTTCGCCCTGCTCTTCGCCGCGTTCCTGATCTGGGTGCTGCCGCCCGTGCTCGCGCAGATCGGCGAGTTCGTCGAGGCGATCCCGGAGACGATCCTCGGCATTCCGTCGACCGAATGGTTCGGCGCGCTCGACGCCGACACGCAGGACGCGATCCTCGTCGGCATGCACCAGCTCGGCGACTGGATCTCGAGCCCTTCGACCATCGCCGCACTGAGCGGCGGGGTGCTGGCGGTCGGCATCGGCATCGTCAGCGCCATCTCGGCGTCGTTCGTCGTCGTCGCCCTGACGCTCTACTTCCTCGCGTCGCTCTCCTCGATCAAGGGCGCCTTCTACGCGCTCGCTCCCGCCCACAGCCGTCCGCGGCTGAGCAACATCACCGAGCGGATCACCGACTCGGTGGGCGGTGCGCTCATCGGGTCGGTCATCCTCGCGGCGCTCAACGCCGGTGTCGTGTTCGTCCTGCACATCGTGATCCGACTGCCCTTCCCGGCGCTCATGGCGGTGGTCGCCTTCGTGATCACGCTCATCCCCCTGTTCGGCTCGGTGATCTTCCTCGTGATCGGCACCGGGGTGGCGCTGTTCACCAGCCCGACGCAGGCGCTCATCTTCGCCGTGTGCTATCTCATCTACATCCAGCTCGAGTCCTACGTGGTCAGCCCGCGCGTGATGAACAAGGCGATCGCGATCCCGGCGGCGCTCGTGCTGATCGGGGCGCTCGTCGGCGGCGCGCTCATGGGCATCATCGGGGTGCTCGTGGCGCTGCCCGTGATGGCGTCGATCCTGCTGATCATCCGCGAGGTGGTCGTGCCGAAGCAGGACCTGAAGGTCTGAGCGCCGCAGCGCGCGGCGTCAGTTCAGGGCGGACGTCAGACGTGCGAGGCCGTCGAGGAACGTGGCCTTGCCCGGCTGGTTGCGCCATTCCTCGAGGGTGAGCTCGCGGCCGGCATCCCGGTACCCCTGCTCGACCTCGCGCATGGCGTCGACGAACGACTTCCCGCGCACGAGCATCGAGACCTCCATGTTGAGGCTGAACGAGCGGATGTCCATGTTCGAGGAGCCGATGACGGCGATGTCGTCGTCGATGGAGAAGTGCTTGGAGTGCAGGATGAACGGCGCCGGGTACAGGAAGATCTTCACGCCGGCCTCGAGCAGGGGCGTGTAGTACGACCGCTGCGCGTGGTAGACGAGTCCCTGGTCGCCGATCTCCGAGACGAACAGCTGCACCTCGAGTCCGCGCTGGCAGGCGGTGGTGATCGCGTAGACCATGGCCTCGTCGGGCACGAAGTACGGCGAGGTGAGGATGACCTTCTCCGTTGCGCCGTAGATCAGGGAGAGGAACAGCCGCAGGTTGTTCTCGGTCGGGTAGCCGGGGCCGCTCGGGACCACCTGGCAGAGCAGCGCGTCGGGTGACGACGAGCGCTCGAGCTGGGTCGCGGGCACGTGCGCCGTCGCCCGGAGGTCCTCGCCCGTCTCGATGAGCCAGTCCGAGAGGAAGACCCCGTTGAGCGATGCCACGACCGGCCCGGTGAGCCGCGTGACGAGCTCCTGCCACTTGAGGCCGCGCTTGATGTTCTTCTCGGAGTCGTAGTCGCGCGAGATGAGGTTCTGCGAGCCCATGAACCCCGCGCGCCCGTCGACCACGACGATCTTGCGGTGGTTGCGCAGGTCGGGGCGCTGGTACTTGCCCTTCAGCGGCATGACGGGCAGCATCCACGCCCACTTCACGCCGATCCGGTCGAGCTCGGCGAGGGTCGCCTTGCAGTTGCCGAGGCGACGGGTGGCGACGTAGTCGGCGAGCAGCCGGACGGTGACGCCGCGAGCGACGGCACGCTCCATGGCGGCGAAGAACTCTCGGGTCGTGTCGTCCCACGCCACGATGAAGAACTCCACGTGTACGAACGTCGTCGCCGTGTCGATCTCGGCGGCCATGGCGTCGATCGACTCCTGGTAGTCGCCGTGGAGGGTTGCCTCGTTCCCGAACGACGCGGGGAGCGCCGTGAGCGCCTCGTTCTGCTGCACGACGCGCTGGAACCAGCGCGGCCAGTCGGACCCGGTGGTGTCGAGATTCTGCGCGGTGACCGCGCCGCGGATCAGCCCGTCGATGCGGGCCTGCTCGTCGCGGCGCTTCTTCGGCAGGTGGAAGCTGCCGATGAGGAGGAACACGACGATGCCGACGAACGGCAGCAGGATGATGAGCAGCAGCCACGCCATCGCGGCGGTCGGCTTCCGCCCTCGCGGGACGAAGATGAGGGCGGCGATGTCGATGGCCACGACCGCCAGGAGCATCAGGGGCCAGAACGGCCCGGACTCGGCGATCGTGAACATGCGGTGCTCCTTCAGGCGGGGGTGACGCGGTTGACGGACACGACCTCGATGTTGAGACCGTCGAAGACCCCGAGCAGACCCCGCAGCTCTGCTTGATCCTCGATGACGCCGGTGACGCTGGAGGTCCCGTCGTCGCGAGTCGTCACATCGTAGCCGTCGAGCGCGACGAGGAGCGAGGGGCCGAGACGGCCGGTGACGACGACTTCGACGAGATGCGCGGACATTGCCGTCCTTCCAGCGCGAGCGGTGAACCGGTTCCTGCCAGCGTGCGGGAAAGAGAGCGCGCATTCTTCACCCGCGAGGGATGATTCGCCTCAGATCTCGCTGTTGACGCGGTCGCGCCACTCGAGGAGCGGGCCGAGGGGGGAGAGGTCGTAGTCGGGTCCGTCGATGGCGGGGATGATGAGACGGAAGCCCAGCTCGTACAGGCGGGCCGGGGCATCCGTCTCGAGAAGCGGTCCGAAGCCGCGGATCGTGTAGCCGGTCGAGAGCTCGATCTCCGCGGGGTCGCGGCCCTCGCGGGCGCACCACTCGTGCAGCACGCCGATCTTGCGGGGCATGTCGTCGAGCTTCGTGAAGGTGTGCCAGATGTCGGCGTGCTGTGCGACGAGCCGCAGCGTCTTGCGCTCGCCCTGCCCGCCGATGAGGATCGGGATACGTCGCGTGGGCGCGGGGTTCAGCCGGTCCCAGCGGGCGCGGATGCGCGGCAGGTCGTCCGCGAGGGCGTCGAGGCGCGACCCGACGGTGCCGAACTCGTAGCCGTACTCGTCGTAGTCGGGCTCGGCCCAGCCCGACCCGGTGCCGAAGATCAGGCGGCCCGTCGCCCCCGCGCGGGCGCTGATGTGGTCGACGGTCCGGGCCATGTCGGCTTGAAGG
Organism: Microbacterium sulfonylureivorans; assembly: GCF_003999995.1. Lineage (NCBI taxonomy): Bacteria > Bacillati > Actinomycetota > Actinomycetes > Micrococcales > Microbacteriaceae > Microbacterium > Microbacterium sulfonylureivorans. The sequence continues at coordinate 1,237,038 of NZ_RJAD01000001.1, read as the reverse complement.
TCGGGATTGCGGTACGAGCTGCAGTTCACGAGCGGACCGAACTCGACACGCTCGGTCTGCTCGGCCATGGCGGCGAGCACCGTCCACGCCTCGAAGTGCTCGGCCTCGAGCGGTGACGTCAGAGGGAAGAAGTGGTCCCAGTTGAAGACCGCATCCACGCCGAGGTCCTCGGCGCGCAGCACCGCGTCGCGGTACGCGCCGTACGACGCGTGCTGGGGCGCGAGCTGCACCCCGATCCGCAACGGACGGTGGGCGGCAGGATGCCGGGTGTCGGTCACGCGGATGCTCCTCAGCTGCTCGGCTCGATGCGCAGGACGGACGGCGACTCGCCCACCGCGAGGTCGTCGACGATGCGCACCGTGCGGGCGAGATCGTCGACCGAGCCGATGACCGTGCCGAACCGCTCACGGTCGGAGCAGACCGCGGTGACCGTCACGAAGTGCGTGCCGGTGTCCCAGGTGTAGGTCGCGAACGGTGGAGTGCGCGGGTCCGACGGCAGCGCCATCTCGAGCTTCTCGCCGACGCCGAGGTAGGCGCTGCGGAACGACTCGGTGTCGTCGTACTCCATGGGCATCATGGCGCGGGCGGTGCGCAGCTGCGCCGTCGCCTCCTGCACCTGCGCCATGACGACGACGAGCTCGGCATCCGCCTTCCACACCCACACGAGGACGCGTCCGGCGGCGCGGCGCATCAGGAAGGGCGCGGCCTGGCTCATCGCCCACGCGGCGATCCCGCTGCCGGGCCGCTCGGCGGCGCCCATCGCGGTGTTCGCCTGCGAGAGCAGCATCCGGATCGCGGCCTTGCGGTGGCGGCGTCCTCTGAAGCCGATGGATTCGGTCACCGGCACCCAGAGAGTCGGATCGGCGTCGGCCTGCAGTCGGGGCATGCCTCCAGCGTAAAGGGCCTTCGGAACCCCCTCGGGTACAGTGGATGCCGCGCGATCACCTTCTTGTCCGCCGCGCAGCCCCCGCCGCACAGACAGGCCCCCGCATCCCCGTGACCGAGTCCGCGACGCCCGACGACACTCCCGCCGACGCCGTGAGTAAGCGCCCCTTGACGATCCTGATCGGCGCCGACACCTGGCTCCCCCACGTCAACGGAGCGGCCCGCTTCGCGGAGCGCCTCGCGGCGGGTCTCGTCGCGCGCGGCCACGTGGTCCACGTCATGGCCCCGAGCGCGACCCACCGTCAGCACGGCACCTTCACCGAGGTGATCGAGGGCGAGCCCATGACCATGCACCGCCTCCCGGCGTGGCGGTGGTACCCGCACGATTGGCTGACCTTCGTGCTGCCGTTCCGATCGAAGCACTACGCACGCCGCGTGCTCGACGAGGTGAAGCCCGACGTCGTGCACATCCAGTCGCACATCGTGATCGGGCGCGGTCTCACCCGCGAGGCACGCAAGCGGGGCATCCCGATCGTCGCCACCAACCACGTGATGGCCGAGAACGTCCTCGACTTCACCGTGCTCCCGGCGTCGTGGACGAGGTACGCGATCAAGCTCGCGTGGGAAGACGCGGCGCGCACCTTCAGCATGACGCGCGCGGTCACGACCCCGACCCGCAAGGCCGCCGACTTCCTCGAGCAGACGATCGACATCGAGGGCGTCATCCCGATCAGCTGCGGGATCGAGGCCTCGAACTACACCGCCGACCTCACTCCGCGCGACGCGAACCGGCTGGTCTTCGTCGGCCGCCTCACGACCGAGAAGCAGATCGACGTCGTGCTGCGCGCGATGACCAGGCTCGACCCCGCACTGAACGTCACGTTCGACATCGTCGGCAAGGGCGACCAGCGGCGCAACCTCGAAGACCTCTCGCATGAGCTCGGTCTGGCCGACCGCGTCACGTTCCACGGCCACACCACCGACGAGGAGCTCAAGGGGTACCTGACGGGCGCGAGCCTGTTCGTCATCGCGTCGATCGCCGAGCTGCAGTCGATCGCGACGATGGAGGCCATGGCGTCGGGTCTGCCCATCGTCGCCGCCGACGCGGTGGCGCTTCCGCACCTCGTGCACGACGGCGAGAACGGCTACCTGTTCGAGCCCGGCGACGTCGACGACCTGGCCGCCAAGCTCACCGCGGTGCTCACGCTCACGCCCGAAGCCCGCCTGCGCATGCAGCGGGCGTCGCTCGAGGGCGTGAAGGTGCACGACATGAAGCGCACCCTCGAGACGTTCGAAGCCCTCTACCGCGACGAACCCCTCCCCGAGTAGCCGCCGTGCACGTCGTGATGTTCGGCGATCAGCACGTCGAGACGCTCGGCGGGGCTCAGGTGTCGATGCGCCTCCAGCGCCGGTTCCTCGAACTCGCCGGGCACACGGTCACGATCGTGGCGCCCGCCGTCCACGGCCCTCGTGGGCGTGCGATCGCGCCGGATGCCGCGTACCTCGACGTCCCGTCGATTCCGATCACGCTCGATCGCGAGTACTCGATGTCGTGGCCCGGCCGGGGCACGGACCGGTGGGTGGATTCCGCGCTCGACGCGCGTCCGCCAGTCGACGTCGTGCACATCCAGGGCGACTTCTGGGGTGCGTTCATCGGCCATCGCTTCGCCGCCCGGCACGGACTGCCGATCGTGCACACGATGCACAACCGGGTCGACGTCGGCATCGAGGCGACCGCGCCGTTTCCGTCGCTCGTGCTGCGGGTGCTCAACTCCTGGCAGCGCCGGGTCCTCGGCGTGCAGTCCGGCGCCGACGCCGAGGGCGACGACGGCTGGGCGTACCTGGTGCGGTTCGCGACGCGGGCGGATGCCGTGACGGCTCCGTCGACGCACTTCGCGCGCCGGCTCGAGGAGCACGGCGTCGTGCCCACGGGCGACCACGGACGGGCCCGCCGGCTCGATGCGCCGCTGACCGGCATCGGGGTCGACGTGGTCTGGAACGGCATCGACGACGAGATCCTCGATGGCGCGCTCGACGCCGCGTCCGCGGATCGCGCGCCCGGACCTCCGCGGTTCGTGTGGCTCGGCCGCATGAGCCCCGAGAAGCGCCTGCTTCCGTTCCTCACGGCCCTCGCCGAGTCAGGCGTGCGCGCCGACGTCGAGGTGATCGGCGGCGGCGGACAGCTGCGCGCGGCAGAGAGGCTCGTCCACAGACACGGGCTGACGGCATCCGTCTCCTTCGCCGGCCGGCTGCCGTATCACGTGACCCTGAGGCGCATCGCGGCCGCGGACGCCGTCGTGCAGACCTCGATCGGCTTCGAGACGCAGGGCATGACCCCGTTCGAGGCCGCATCGCTCGGAACGCCCTCGATCATCAGCGATCCCGACATCGCCGCCGAGCTGGGCACGGGCTTCTGGCCCGTCGGCGACGGTGCGACGGCGGATGCCTCGACCGCCGCGCTCGCCGCGGCACTGCGCCGCGCGGCCGCCGACATCGAGGCGGGTACCGCGCCGGCGGTCGACCGGTCGATCCGCGAGCGGTTCCGTCAGTCGTCGCGCACCGCCGCGATGGTCGAGGTCTACGCCCGCGTCACGTCCTGACCGCGGGATCCTCCCGCCCCTCTTCCCCCCTCTCGTGCCCCTCGCGTGCCCGGCGGTTTGTGTGGAGAAGGTGCCGCTCGCCTGGCGTGGAAGGCGGCGTGTTCTCCACACAAACCGCCGAGGGCGAGAGGGGCGGGAGGGGGCGGGGGGTCAGGGGTGGGGGAGGCGGGCCGGATCGGTGGGGAGACGGTGGTAGCCGTCGTTGCGGAGTGCCGTGATCGTCGAGGCGACCGCGACAGCGGACAGGGCTGCGAGAAGAATCACCATGAACATGGCAGTAACGCTACGCTTGCGGTTGTACTGCCAACAGTGGCAGGATGGACACACATCGCACGAATACTGCCATGGCGGTTCGACGCAGGAGGTACGACATGAAGACGGTCGCCGTCATCGTCCAGGACGGGTTCGCGCCGTTCGAGTTCGGCGTCGCATGCGAGGCCTTCGGGCTCGACCGATCGGATGACGGCATCCCGAACTTCGACTTCCGCATCGTGACGCCCGAGCCGGGTGTCGTGCAGTCGAAGATGGGCTTCTCGATCAACGTCGACCTCGACCTCGCCTTCGCGTACGAGGCCGACCTCGTCGTGGTCTCGCCCACGCCCCGCCAGTACTGGGCGAACGCCGACGAGCGCGTGCTCGACGCCGTGCGCGCCGCGGTCGCCCGCGACGCCTGGGTGCTGAGCGTGTGCAGCGGATCGTTCATCCTGGGGGCGGCCGGCGTGCTCGACGGGCGCAGGGCCACGACCCACTGGATGTACGCCGACATCATGGCGAAGATGTACCCCGCCGTCGACGTCGACCCCGACGTGCTCTACGTGCAGGACGGGAAGGTCATCACGAGCGCCGGCACGGCCGCCGGGCTCGACGCCTGCCTGCACCTCCTGCGCCAGGAGCTCGGAGCCGAGCTCACCAACAAGATCGCGCGCCGCATGGTGGTCCCGCCGCAGCGCGACGGCGGTCAGGCGCAGTTCATCGATCGGCCGCTGCCCGAGGTGGCGTCGCTGTCGCTCTCGCCGGTGACCGACTGGATGGTCGAGAACCTCCGCCTCGAGCTCACCGTCGATCAGCTGGCCGCGAAGGCCCACATGTCGCCGCGGACGTTCGCGCGGCGATTCAAGTCCGACTACGGCGCGACGCCGGCGGCCTGGCTCGCCCGGCAGCGGATCATCCACGCACAGCGCCTGCTCGAGAAGACCGACCTCGGCCTCGACCGCATCGCATACGAGAGCGGCTTCGGCTCCGCCGCCGTCCTGCGGCAGAACTTCGCACGCGTCCTCGACACGACGCCGACCGCATACCGCGCCCGCTTCTGCTGCACGCGTGAGGCGATGGATGCCGCGGGCCGGCCGGCCTCGTCGATCGGCGAGCGGCGGCGCGACGAGGCCGGCGTCCTCGAACCGGTCGCCTGAACCACCCGCCTCGGGCGACGACCGCACGACCGGCGCTCGCTACGGTGTGACCGTGCGGATCGATCCGAAGCGGTGGTTCTCCCGCAAGACGCTGGGGAAGGATGCTTCCGCGGGCCTCGTGCTGGGCGTGGAGGCGGTGCCCGACGGGCTCGCCGCCGGGCTGCTCGCGGGCGTCAACCCCCTCGCGGGTCTGTACGCGTATCTGTTCGGGATGGTCGGCGCGGCGGTCTTCACCAGCAGTGCGTTCATGGCGGTCCAGGCGACGAGCGCGATGGCTCTCGTCGTCTCCGACGCGGGGCTCGACGCGACGCCCGATCCCGATCGGGCGCTGTTCACGCTCGCGATCCTGACGGGCATCGTGATGGTCGTCGCGGGACTGCTCCGCGCCGGGCGGCTCGTGGCGTTCGTGCCGACGCCGGTGATGACGGGCTTCATCACCGCGATCGGCGTGAACATCATCCTGGGTCAGCTCTCGAACTTCACCGGCTACGCCGCACGCGGCGCCAACCGCCTGACGAAGACGTTCGACGTCCTGCTGCACATCGGGCAGTGGAGCATCGCGTCCATCGTCGTCGGGACGATCACGATCCTGATCATCGTCGTGCTCCGGCCGACCCGCGTAGGGAGTCTCGGGCTGGTGGTCGCCGTCGTGGTCGGCTCGGTGTGCGCCGTGGTGCTCAACATCTGGGTGGGCGACCCCGTCGGGCAGCTGCGTGACATCGTGGACGTGCCGCGCGGGCTGCCGGCGCCCGTGCTGCCGAGCGTCGCGGACATCCCCGCCCTGATCGTGCCGGCGATCTCGCTGGCGTTCATCGGGCTCGTGCAGGGTGCTGCGGTCTCGGCCGGGATCCCGACGGTCGACGGCCGGCCCGCCGATGCCAACCGGGACTTCATCGGCCAGGGCGCGGGGAACCTGGTCGCCGGGCTCTTCCAGGGAATGCCCGTGGGCGGCTCGATGTCGGGATCGTCGATCATCGTCCAGTCGGGGGCGAAGACCCGCCTCGCCCTCTTCATCGCAGGCGCCGTCATGGCGGTCGTGGTGTTCGTCGCCTCCGACCTCGTCGCGTTCGTCGCGATGCCGGCGCTCGCCGGCCTGCTCATGGTCGTCGGGTTCGGTGCGATCAAGCCCAGCCGGGTGTATTCGGTCATCAAGTCCGGGCCGCTGCCGACATCGATCATGGCGGTGACCTTCGGTCTGACACTGATCATCCCGCTGCAGTTCGCGGTGCTCGCCGGGGTCGGCCTGGGGATCATCCTCTACGTCGCACAGCAGTCCAATCACGTGCGCGTGCGGGCCGTCGACATCGCAGCCGACGGCCGGCTGCGCGAGTCGGACCCACCTCCTGTCGTGCGCGGCGGCGAAGTGCTCGTCCTGCAGCCCTACGGCAGTCTCTTCTTCGCGAGTTCGCCGATCTTGGAGAAGCAGCTGCCCGAGGTGAGGCGCGAGTCGCGCAACGCCGTCGTGATCGTGCGGCTGCGGGGCACCGACCAGATCGGGCTGTCGCTCGTCGACGTGCTGCGGCGGTTCGCGCACCGTCTCGCCGACGCGGGCTCGAGCCTCAAGGTCGTCGCGACGGAGGACCGAGTGATCGACCAGCTCGAGGCGGGGGGCCTGCTCGACGACATCGGCGAGCGGAACATCTACAAGGGCACCGAATGGGTCGGCGCGACGCTTCGGCAGGCGTATGCGGAGGCTCGCGACGAGATCGACCGCGGGGCCCGCTGAGACGCCGACGCCGACGACGGATCGATCATCGAATCGTCCATCTATCCCCGCGTTCTCCCCATACTCGGCGCGACGGCATCCGCCTACCGTCGAAGGTGCGCGACATGACCCCCTCGTGTCGCCCTGACTTCAGCTCCCGTCCGATGGAGGACGCCACGCCGTGAGGATGCACCGATGACCGCCGACCCAACGCTGATCGCGGCCGCGCTCGACGCGGCAGCCGGGACGCTCGGCAAGGGCGTCCAAGCCGGCGCCGACGAAGCGGACGGGAAGATCGTGCTGCCCGAGCCGCCCGCGGACGTCCGCACCGCGCTGGACGAAGGTGGCGCCGTCGCGTGGAGCGAACCGCTCACCATCCGGACCTACGAGGCGCAGGATCCGAGCGTCTATCCCATGTATCTCGACCATCGGGTCTACCAGGGGTCGAGCGGAAAGGTGTATCCGATCCCCTTCACCGAGCGCGTTGCCGACGACGCCGCTCCTCGTGCATGGCAGGCGATCCATCTCGAGAACGAGCACGTTCGCCTGGTCGTTCTTCCCGAACTCGGCGGCCGCATCCACATCGGCTACGACAAGACGACGGACTACGACTTCTTCTACCGGAACAACGTGATCAAGCCGGCGCTCGTCGGGCTGGCAGGGCCCTGGATCAGCGGCGGCGTCGAGTTCAACTGGCCGCAGCACCACCGCCCTGCGACGTACCTGCCGGTCGAGACGGCGATCGAGAACGGCGACGACGGGTCGGTGACGGTGTGGTGCCACGACCACGAGCCGTTCAACCGCATGTCGGCGCAGCATGGCGTGAAGCTCAGCCCCGGAAGCTCGGTCGTCGAGCTCGTCGTGCGGCTCCACAACCGTACGAGCGAACGGCAGACCTTCCTCTGGTGGGCGAACGTCGCCGCGCGGGTGAACGACGACTACCAGTCGTTCTTCCCCGAGGACGTCCGGTACGTCGCCGATCACGCCCGGCGCGCGCTGACGGCCTTTCCGGCAGCGGATCGTCCCTACTACAACGTCGACTATCCGGCGCTCGCCGCTGAAGAACCGGGTGCGGACCGCATCGACTTCTACCGGAACATCCCGGTCCCGACCTCGTACATGATCGTCGACTCGCAGGAGGACTTCTTCGGCGGATACGACCACGGTGCCGGAGCGGGGTTCGTCCACTGGGCCGAGCGCCGGCTCTCGCCGGGCAAGAAGCAGTGGACGTGGGGCGATGCGCCTTTCGGTCACGCCTGGGACGACCAGCTGACGGACGGCGACGGGCCATACGTCGAGTTGATGGCCGGCGTCTACACCGACAACCAGCCGGACTTCTCGTGGCTGCTGCCCGGAGAGACGAAGGTCTTCTCGCAGTACTGGTACCCGATCCCCGCGATGGGGCCCGCTCATCAGGCGACCCCGGACGCCGCCGTCAACGTCGACCGTGACGGCGGGATCGCCGCCACCTTCGCCGTCACTTCCGCGCAGCCGGGTGCCGTCCTGCGGATCCTGCGCGATGCCGAGGTGGTTGCATCTGCGACGCACGACCTCGTGCCGGGCATCCCGGAGTCGGTCAGAGCCGGCGGTCTCGTGGCGGACGAGCGCGTCGCGGTCGAACTCGTCGATGCAGCCGGCCGGCTCCTTGTGCGGTGGACGCCGACGGAGTTCTCGGATGAGGAGCCCTGGGTGGCTGACGAGCCTCCCGTCCCCGAAGAGATCGACTCGGTCGAGGAGCTCTACCTCACCGGCCTGCACTTGAGCCAGTACCGGCACCCGACTCGCTCGCCCCTGCCGTATTGGGAAGCTGCCCTCTCCCGTGATCCTTCCGACGTCCGTACCAACCTCGCGTTCGCAGACTTCCACTACCGCTCCGGCCAGTACGTGAGGGCGCTCGACTTCGCCCGCACCGCCGCCGCCCGGCTCACCCGCCGAAACGCCAACCCGCCCGACGCCGAGGTGTTCTACCTCATGGGTCTGATCCTCCATCGGCTCGGTCGTGACGGCGAGGCCGAACAGGCGTTCGGAAAGGCGGGATGGGATGCCTCGTGGGCCCCGGCCGCAGGAGTCGAACTGGCTCGGCTGCTCGCACGTCGTGGCCGCAACCGCGCAGCGCTGCGCGTCCTCGACACGCTCGACGGCGTCGTGAGCCACGACACCCGTCGGACGGCCCTGCGCGCCATGCTCCTGCAGAGGTCGGGTGACCACGCGGCTGCGTCTGCACTGGTGCACCGTGCGCTCGCCGTGGATCCGCTGGATGCCACCCTTCGGTCGCTCGCGGGCAGTCCGATCGACGACGACCCGGGGCTGCTCCTCGACATCGCACTCGACTTCGCCCGCGCGGGGGAGACCGATCCGGCGCTGCGCCTCCTTGAGCGGGCTGCGGACGCGCCGGTCACCGGAGCCGGCAATGTGCGACCCATCGCGCACTACATCGCTGCTGCGATGCTCGACAGGCATGGCAGGAACGACGAGGCAGCGGCCTACCGCGAGAGGGCGCGTCATGCCGACCGCACGTGGGCGTTCCCTCATGGCCTCGATGCATTGGACGCACTCGAATGCGCCGTGCGCGCAGATCCTTCGGATGCCGTCGCGCTCTCGCTGCTGGGCATGCTGCTCTATGCATGCGGGCGACGGCGCACGGCCCTCGCGGCCTGGGAGCGCGCCATCGCGCTCGGCCTCGCGGACCCGGTCCTGTTGCGCAACTCGGCGCTGGCGGCATACAACATCGCTCACGATGACGAGCGGGCGCTGGAGCTCTACGAGCGAGCCATCGACCAGGCACCCGACGATGCGCGGCTGCGATACGAGCACGACCAGCTCGTCATTCGACTCGGCGAGACAACGGCCCGGCGCCTCGAATCGCTGCTTCCCATCCGGGAACTGATCCTCACGAGGGACGACTTCACAATCGAGTTCGTCCGCGCCCTCGTGGCGGAGGGCCGGGCTTCCGATGCACACGAGATCCTCGCGACACGGTCCTTCCATCCGTGGGAGGGCGGCGAGGGGCAGGCGATCGGCGCATGGGACACGACCATCGCCGCACTCGGGCTGCCGCCGACCGAGCCGCCGGCGACGCTCGGGGAGAGGCGGTCGCCGTACACGCCGCCCGCGCCGGTGCGCGACGACGGAGTGACCGAGTACTTCGCGACGAGCCATCCCGAACTGCTGCTCTTCGCTCGGCAAGACACGGATGAGTGACGGTGCCGACACCGGTCTCCGGCACTCAGCACGTTCTCCG